>NZ_JAVFHT010000020.1:0-61120 GCF_031470375.1 Paenibacillus glufosinatiresistens | reverse complement strand
TGCGGCTGCTAAAATTTTTGATGATTTCGAAGCATCCGAATCACGCAAAGTATTGATGCTATCCAAAATGAGAAAGTTCAGAGCCAGACCAACGGGTCCACTCCACCCTTTCCAAGGATCGGTTACTGGATCACCAAAAGGCGCAAAGCAACCCCTCCAATCCCCCCATGCCTGAGTTTGTCCAGTAGGGTCCGTATAAATCAATGGATTATTACTCACATACGTATACAAATTCAAACTCAGTGGATTATCACTCTGTCCTTCAACCGTATCCTAGTTAATAGAGTGGCGCCTTGAATAAAGAAGGTGGCAACCGGGAGAATTCCCAATTACCACCCATTCTATTATTAAACGTAAGTTCAAACTATATTTTTATCCCTATTTGTGCTAATTGAGCTTTCGCATCCCACTTATTAGGTCGTTCCTCTTCATCAAACCAATTACAACCCTCTTCAATCCATTTTTCTCTAAATTTTATCAATGATCGTTTATTATTATCTTCATATCCCCACATGACCCCACAACACGGACATATATCAAAAGAAGATGGAATTTCATCTAACTTAAGCCCACAGACATTACAATATTCAGAATTCATTTTTTCTCCTTTCATTTATTGACCTCTTGAAGATAATAATCAAAGCACGCATGTCGTATCTTGAGCTCTTCGTAAAAGTTAAATTATTATATTGAGTTAAAAAAATTATTAATTTTGTTACTCAGGGATTGCTATACAAGCAATTTTTTGCGTATCAAAAGAAACAAGGAAATTCTTGTAGTTTTATTACATGGGTTACGTGTGTCATTGGATGAATGATGGGCTCATCCGGCACTGGGTAGCCCAAATAAAAAAGAACCTCAGAAGAATATCCTCTAAGGTCCTAAGAGTCCTGTTCAAAAATTTTATATCTTCTGAATTATTATTTCGCACGAACCATCTTCTAATGAATTAAAATCATCATAATGCAAATGAGTATCTACGGGTACTTCATTTTGTGCTAAAGTTAGAAGATGTTTTGCCAATGAGTGTAATCCCTCTTTATTGGCTTTAATTATAATTGAATCTGCATTTTTTTGAGCTAGAATGGTGAAGTTATCCTCCCAAACAAATTCGATCCCGTTATCTTTTGAATAATTCGGAATTTTTATTTTAATTTCCATATTAATCCTCCAAGTAAATATGCAGATTTTGGTCCACTCTCATCTTACCCGGTTTACTAGGGTTAGGAACTAACGTCTCGAAATTCATATGTGGTCCTCCCCCATGTTTGCCAAGTATATCACTATCTCCCATTCTTACAACTCTAGTCCCGTCAGCAGATACATAGCGTCCATTCCCCATATCTTTATATCCTTGACCTAAAAACTTCTCAGCATTTTCAAGAACATCATCTATCTTCATTTTCATTCCGTCTTTTAACCCAAGCTGACTAGTACTTAGAGGTTTACCAATACCCTTAGAAACATTAGAATTCCCGCCACCTAAGCGACCTGCCATTCCTAGAGCAAATATTGCGACATACTCTGACTCTTTTGCTTCATAAAACGCAGTGATTAACTCTTCTCTTGCCCAGCTTGCGTTACCTACGCTGTTCTCGTAAGCACTTGTTCCTGTCAATAAACCAAATAAGTAATTGTACCGATTGGTATCCAAAAAGGATGCAAAGCCGTATCGTTCCCATATTTTATCATGATATGCTTGATAAAGTTCACTTCCTTTATTGAGGTTTTTATTAATAGCATCATTCAGTAAGTATCTTAGTTCGTGTACCTCATAAGGTTCTGACATATGCCCGCTAGGATCCCTATACAGCAACGGATTATTCTGCACATAAGTATACAAATTCAACGACAGCGGATTATCAATCTGCCCCTCATACGTATCCTAGTTTATAAAGCGAGGCTTTGAATAAAGAAGGTGGCAACTGAGAAAGGCTCCCAGCTACCACCCATTTTATCATCCCGCCTGCTGTGCAGGTGTATTCGGCATCACGTAGGCTGACTTTTTCTTCATCATAACGTAGATGATGTTTACTAGCTTCCTCATTAAGCACACAATTGCTTGCTGTTTCGTTTTGCCCTCTATTATTTTTCGCTCATAATAAGCATGAAAATAGGCATTCTTTGGTTCTCTCTTGGTACGGGTGACACCAATCTGACGAATTGCAAGACTCTTGATAATATCATGCAATTCCCGATTGCCTTGCTTACTCTTGAAATTTCGCGACTTATTTCCTGAACCAACCGTTACTGGTGCTATTCCAGCAAATCGGGCAAGCTTATCAGAGGAAGAGAATCGGTGAATATCGCCAATCTCTGCCACAAGCTGCGCTGCTGTCACCACATTGATCCCTGTCATGGATTCAAGCTGGAAGCCAAGCTGCTGCATCAAAGGCTCAATCTTGCCCTCTATACTAAGCAATTGTTCTTGAAAAAACCGAGCGGATTCCACTTGACTCACCACAACTGAATCTCTTGAATCCTGAAAATCCCGATATGTTTCTCCATCTGTGTCGATCAGAGTCAGAATTTGACTAGCCTTCTTATGAGACAATCCATTGTTGCTGTGCTTTCGCAAGAAGGCAGCAAGGACTTCCTCTGACATGTCTTTCAAGGTATACGGTGAAGGGTAGGTCTCCCAGAAGGCAAGCGCTGTTTTCCCCTCTACTTCAGAGAAGAACTTTTTGTAACTGGGATAGGAATAGCTAATCTGCTGGTGCATCTTTTTTACCGTTTCCGTTAAACTGTTAACCAACCATTTCCGCTGCGTCACAAGCTGGCTAATCGCCCAGAACAGATCAACAGGCTGAGCATCTGGCAGGCGCTCCAACTCGTCTCTAAGCACCTTGGCAACACATTCCGCATCCCAGCTATCCGACTTCTGAACGGTCACATGGCTCTTTCTTCTGGCGTTAGCTAGCTTTGCGTTCACTTCCTTCACCCAGCAACGATTATCCTTAAGATAGACGGCGAGTCCTCTGCCGTAGCCTCCGACATCTTCCAGCCCATAGACAACGGACAAGCCCTTCTTGGTGTAATTCTTCAATTCCTTGAGTAGTAAAGGAAAGGCAGACGGCTTGTTATCGAATTTTAGTTCCCCTAGCTTCTTGCTCCAGCAGTCAATAATGACGGCTGTATGATGTTGTTTATGCAGGTCAACTCCTACATAGATTAAATTCTGCTGTTCAATCATCCTCTTTTGCTCCCTCTGTATTTGAATTGTTACTAATGGATTCGATTCGTTGCATTCAAGAATCTTTGCTGTCTTAATCGCTTGATCTGTATGTATCCAGCCCATTAGTAACCACTCAAACGAGTGGCGAAAACATCATGGATAAACAAGTTTGCATCCTCAGTTCGAGCGGTCGGTGCCGCAAAGATACGTTAGCAATCTCTTGTTTACGATAATGCTTAGAAAGCTGTAAGTTTTAAAATCCCAGCAACATGTGACTTCTCCAGACGTACATAAAGCAGGTCTAGCCGCAGTTCTTCTGTGTACTCGTGAATCTTATCTATGATTTTCTCCGCTGTCGGCAAGTGAATCTTCGCAGCTTGTTCATGTGTAATTTGAAAAATGGCATTTTCATAAGTGGCAGTGGTTCGGAGACTTGTTAGAAGCTGATCTTCTTGCTCAACCAGCGATTCATACTTATCTTGTAATATCGTCACAAGCACATTCCTCCAGACCGTAGGATCGCTTGATGTTTACCGTCTGCTTCGATCTGTCCATAACGATACGTTCCTTGGTAAAATGCTTTACGATCTAGGATTCGTTTCACCTGTACTTTGGTGAAACTCTTCCCTTGTTCTGTTGTAAATCCTTCTTCATTCAACTTCTCGGCTAAAGCCGACAATGACCATATAGGGTATTGCTCTTTCAATTGAAATAGCCGCTGAACTGTAGATGCCTTCTGTTCGTCAATGAACATTTGCTTTGATCCCCGCTTCCCTTTGTAACCAAAAGGAATACCTCCACCTGCAAACTTTCCTTCGGAAGCTTTTTTGTTTCGTCCACGTCCCAGCTTCATAGCAATTTCCAGCCGCTGATAAGCATCCAGCAATTCCATCAAACCGTTAATCAAAAAGTCAGACGGGTCTTTCTTAAAAATGCTATAGGTCGGTTGTTCAATACTCCGAATGTCGATATTGCGCTTTTTCAGTTCCCGATGGACAAGGACTTTGACAATATCACTTCTCCATAATCTGCTTGTATTCAGGACAACAACGTAATCTACCTTGTGACTCGATACATAGGTCAGCATGTCTTGAAAGCCCTCTCGTTCGACTTCTAAGGCTTCCTCGTCCACTTTCGCTCCACTGATGCCCTCGTCTGTAAAAACGTGAACCAGATGCCATCCCTGCTGCTCACAGTACGACTGAATCTCGTCTTGCTGGTAGGACAAGCTGTAGCCATCCTTCACCTGACCTTGTGTACTGACCCGTACATAGCCTATGACATTCATTAGGTTTACCTCCCTCGCATAACCTTAGCGTTACATGAATTAGAATTGCTGTAACACTATCATATATACCCTTAAGAGTATATGGTGATTATAGTACCTTTAAGCGTATATATCAATGCTAGATTGGACACAATGTGATATAGTACGGTTAATAGTACGTTTTTACGCTGGAGGATTATTTTCCTATGAAATTAAAGATTCGCTTAAAAGAAATACTTGCTGAGAAAGGAATTTCTCAACGTCAACTCTCTTTGCAAATGAACATTCGCTACGCAACCATCAATCATCTCTGTTCCGATTCAGTAGACAGAGTCTATATCCGAACGCTGGAAGCGATATGTGAAGCCCTAGACATCTCCATCCATGAATTGATTGTTGAAGATTCGGAAGCTTAAGGTTGCTCAAATGTAAGTCGGGTCGGGCGCTGGATGTGCTACACCCTATTCCTCAATAAGAATCATGCTTTTTGATGTAAACCACCCCCGGATGTTTTCCTATCGTAGTCGTGAACATTTCCCGGAAGGCAGGGGTTGAAATCTCTTTATTTTCAAGTACAATAGAGACTATGTTATTTTTATTTCATCCAGCATGTTGGACTTTTTATCGTTATCGGCAAAATAACGTGTCCATCGGTGAGGATGTGTCTTCTAGCTATTTATAGCAAGACGATCTAGGCAGTTCCCTTTGGGGATTGCTATTTTTTTTGCCAAGTTTTTGCGATTGGCATACGTGGATGGTGTATAAAGCTGCCTTAATACGGACTCATCAAAGATGCTTTGCAGTAGTTGGAAACCAAGAACAGTTTCGATCTTGGACATATTCTCTCTGTTTTCCTTTAGCCAAGATAAGTCCATCAGACTTTCTGATGACGGATACTTAAATTCATTTAGCACTCTATCCGTCATATACTCAAAGAATGACTTGTTAAGTAGTTCAATTGCATTTTTGGTCACTGAGAACTTCTTCATGTCGCTAACACTTGGTCGAATTTCAAGCCGTAGGATTCCTTTTGACTGCTCGATAAGTTCAGAAGAAGCTTTCTCCCTTTGCATTTGGCGCTGTTTGTCATAAAGGATAATTCTGCTACTCTTATTGTAAAATTCAACTGTTTGATCTTGATTGAAGATTCTTGTGTTTTTAAAGGGGATCTTTTGCTTGCTGAGCATTCGCACATACTCACCGACATTTTTCCCCACTTGGAAATTCCAACAGATATCCGCCCGACTTATTGACCATTCCAAATGAGGAATGTCAATTGAAAAAAGTTGAAATAAGCGTTTCTGAACACGCTCAAAAAAGCGAGGGATATCGGTCTCGGTAATTTGGTTCACATTGTTTCCATACAGCAGTTTGGGTATAGAAACTTGAAGTGATAATGTTTTACTACCATCAAGATACTTGATATAAGACAGTTCCTCATCGTATATCTCATATCTGGTTTGTAGTACACCTGTCTCCTTGTTAAGAAATGTAACTTCTTTACAGCTCTTCATGTCTAATAATACTTCTGGTTCAAGATGAATGGATCTTGCTTTTATCACTACCGTATCAAACATTCATTTCCTTCTTTCTGTTTTCTGGATAGATTAATATTCTGGATCAGATTAGCGATGTTATAAGAAAAGACAACATGCCTAAATCGTAACCACCTCCCTTGATAATTCCAGCTTTATTCGTGCATCCACAGTAAATCATACTTTTTCAATAGCCTAAACAATTCGTTATGGAAATTTTCCTCTTCTTCATCCCACACCATAAATCCAGTGACTCCCATAAAATACATCATGGAACGCATTGCCTCCATACGCATGTCATGCTTGCTCTTCCATTGGGAATGCTGTTCGGCATTCAGATCATCGGGAGCAAATTCGTTTAATAGGGTTAAAGTTCTTTCCAATATCTCAGACACCTTATCTTTATTCTCCCCGGTGTACAGTTCATCATATAAGGCACTTTGAAGCATTAAAATGATTCTTTCCAACTTCATTTCCGCGTACATCAATTGTTTTTCTTCTTGATGAGGGTCAATAAATCTTGTGTATTCATGCTCTTTTCCATCTTCATCTGTAAAGGAATCGGTTATTTCAAATGAATCACGATGAGATATTCGATTTAGATAATCCAGCCGTAACTCAATCTCTTCTATTTTCGATAGCTCTTTTTGAAAATAATCTGCTTCCAAATGGAATAGCTTTGACAACGCTTCTAGTTTAGCTTTTGGAATGGGTCTTCGCTTACTTAGCCAATCCGTGACTGTTGACGGTGTAATCTCCAACTTCTCCGCTAGTTTCTTATACGTTCCGTTATATAGCTTAACGATGTATTCTAAGCCAATCATAAGATCCCTCCTATATCGTGACGTATCGTTACGTCTCAAAGCAAATATAGCATTGACGTATAGATACGTCAACAATAATATTAATAAAAAAACCACATGCGATAATCTCACATGTGGCAATAATAGATATTAAAATAAATATGAACTTATTCCATCGGGTTACAGGATAATTAAAGCTCTTTGTTTAGCTAGGATACTCGCGTGAAGTTCTGTGTAGTTTACCATGACCCTTTACCATGATGAGATCTAACTATCCCCGCTTTATTACCTCCCAAGGATAGATTTTTTTGAGTTTTTTCATTACGGTAAGGTAGGTAAGTTAGGCTGTTTACTTTTCAAATTAAACCAATCTTCTATATGCTTACACAAGAAAGGAATATCTTCTATAGCTTGTTCACATAATATTTTATAGTTATCATGTAAAGCTACTTTTAAATTATTATTGTTTTTAAACTCCTTACTCTCTTTAGCTTTGTACACCTCTACTGGTTCAATTATATAATTTTTATGACGTGTATAATTGCTGCGGTTGATACACCATTCAAGCTTACCTTTAAATGCCCTAATGCATGAATCTAATTGCGAATATATTTCATAATTATTATGAAATCTAAAATAGAATCCGGCCGGACGGTCATATATGTTTTGGGGGTCATACATTGATGTTCTATTCCACTCAAATGAACCCAATTTCGATATAGTATAAGCCATTAATTTCGAGCCTTCTACCTCTCCATTCGCCATAAAATATATACTTTTTTCTGCCATTTGTACCACCTACTTTAACCTTTCTACGCTTATAGACACATTTCCATTATTTAATTTATTTATACTATTCATGTACTCATTAACTGGAATCGGTTGGTTACTAAAACGAGGGTCGTAAATATATTTACCATCTGAGAAAACAGTATGATAGTCAAAACTCTGAATTCTTCCATACTCCGTGATATTTATTGAACCATATTTATCAGATGATTTAATTGTTAGAATTTCACCCTTATTCCCTGCTGCTTTTGCCAAATCTTGAGCTATCTCAGAACAATCGTAAGCTAGATTGGATTCATACTTAGCAGCATTGGAAGACATTACACTAATGACCGATTTATTACCTACTTCACCTTTCACAAGAATCTTAATCCATTGTCCCGCTTTTTGAATTAAGCTGACTCCTGCTTTTTCAGCAGTCTGTCCTACCTTTAGAGTAGCTGCTTCAGCTGCGGATATCGGAATAAAGTTAATTGCGAGATTTGCTGCATACAAGAAATGCTCAGCACTCCATGGCTCGTCGTTAGTATTAACGTAGCTGGTTAAGGCTCCAGCTGTATACGCATCAACAGCCCAATACACGCCCTCCCCGGCTTTTACCCAAGTAGACTTGGGAGGAGTACTCCCTCCAGTTCCACCCGTACCCCAAACTTGGGCATGTCCCGTCGGGTCCATATAAATTAACGGGTTGTTGCTCACATAAGTATAAAGGTTTAATGATAGCGGGTTGTTAATCTGCCCTTCATACGTATCCTAGTTTATAAAGCGAGGCTTTGAATAAAGAAGGTGGCAACCGGGAGAATTCCCAATTACCACCCTTTCTATTATCAATTTAACTCGCTATTCATATGCTTTACATCTCTAAAAAGGCCATTTATCCTATCCATTTCTATTACATTTTTATCAATGGACATAGCGTACAGAGCCTTCATCCAGAATGCATCTCCGTCTGCATATGCTTCTATAGCTTGTTGAATAGTTTTAGCAGACAGTGACTTTACGATAATATCTAGGTTAGGTGCAGTTATATATTCCAGCCGGTTTGATTCCATTTGAAATATCAGATTCTTTGGAGTGCCTACAACCAATGTTATGTTGGACCCATCTTCAAGCTCTACAAAGACATCAATATTATCATTCTCTTTGTCCGAAATAGTTGTTAGGTCAGTCGGATATGTTATTTTTAGAACTTTCAACTAATAAACCCTCCTTATTTTCCGTATATTTTATAAAGTATATCTATTACTGTTTGCTCGTTTGCCTTATTTGCTTTTGCTAATATTTGCATTTCCCCATTATTCATTCTATAGAAAACTCTAGCTCCTTCCTTGCCTCTTAAATAATTAATATCCTTCATCAAGTTCTTACTGCCAATCCCCGGGTTGGTATTGCCCTTTAGGAATTTCATTATCAGGTCATCTGCTTCCTTCTGTATCGCTGGATTTTTAGACATTTGTTCAGCTGCTTTTACTAAACTGGCTTCACTTTTGATTAAACTCCTCACTTTCCCAGATCCGCCCATAATACCCATGAAAACAGATTCACTCATTGTTTGAAGAGCTGCGCTGTCTTCCATAATTTCTTCCAATCTCCCTCTAGCCCACTGCATATTACCAGGAGTGTTTTCTTCGTAATGATTTCCAGTTGCCATATTGAATAGATACTTAAAATAGTTATTATCTTTGTCCCATGGTGAATGAACAAATTTTGCTTCTTTACCAAGGATCGATCTAATTGTCCACCATGCGTCTGAGTCCTTTCCTTCTTGAATAGCTAAATCAAGGTAAATATTCAATTGAACCTCATTAATTTTGTGACCAGTAGGATCATTATAAATCAACGGATTATTCTGCACATACGTATACAAATTTAAACTCAGCGGATTATCAATCTGCCCTTCATACGTATCCTAGTGTATAAAGCGGAGCTCTACAAGAGAAGGTGGCAACTGAGAAGAATTTCTCAATTGCCACCAATTTTCAATTGAATATTGATGAAATAACCACTGTCTATTTTGCTATTATCAACTATTCACAAAGTATATCCACTTGAACACGCCTGTGGCCACTCTCATTACTCACTTTCGAAGGTGTAGCTTTCGATGAATCCTTGCCCTAATATTTTTGAAGCGAGTTGAAGAGTTATATTACCACCAACTTTGACTAGGTCTTTAATATATTCAAAAGAGTCTTTATCAATAGTTGGAAGTTCAATCGACACTGAATATTGAATATCTCTTACTAATTCTCCTACGTCGGGGTTTGTAATAATTGTTCCTGAGAATAATAAGTTGTTTCCAAAGTTTATTCCCGGTCTAAGAATATTTCTGGTACTCAGGTTGTGTGAAAGTTTATCCGAACTAAAAGTCACTATTACATTCAGTTTAAGCATATATTATTCTCCTAATATCAATATTTATGATTAATTGCCTGTATAATTTTATTGAACTCCTCTAAATGTTCAAGATGAATTGTAAGTGTCCCGTTCTTAAAAATAAAAGGGTCGACATGTGTGTAATCTGCAATTCTGTCTAGTTCTTTCTTTGAAACTTTAACTTCTATTACCGCAGCCAGATCTTTGTATTTTTCAGCAAATTTAAGTGTATCATCAAAGTTTAACCCGAATTGCTTTCCATCAAACCCCATAGGACTAACTCTAAATGAACCAGTTTCCATTATTTGATAAAACTCTTCAGCACCTACAGCTCTGTATAGGTTTATTAAATGATCTGATTCTTTTAGAATTTGTTTGGCTAACTGTTTTTCTGCGATCTTTAACGCCTGCTTTTCTGCCCCTTTTATTGCTACCTTTCCAATTTGCCCTTCGCCAGGAATAAAGTTTAAAGCAAGCATTTTTGCAGCCATATCTTTCTCTTCTTGGGATGAATTAGGATCAAGTAAAGTATTAAGGTCATCTCCAATAAAGAAATTATAGGTGGCTTTGGCACCTTTTACGACTGCTTTACTAGTTGCCCTCCATGCCTTTCCAAACCATGAATTACCACTTGGATCCCATCGAATTAATGGATTATTGCCAACATACGTATACAAATTTAAACTCAGCGGATTATCAATCTGCCCTTCATACGTATCCTAGTTTATAAAGCGGAGCTTTGAATAAAGAAGGTGGCAACTGAGAACGGCTCCCAGCTACCACCCATTTTATCATCCCGCCTGCTGTGTAGGTGTATTCGGCATCACGTAGGCTGACTTTTTCTTCATCATAACGTAGATGATGTTTACCAGCTTCCTCATTAAGCACACAATTGCTTGCTGTTTCGTTTTGCCCTCTATTATTTTTCGCTCATAAAAAGCATGAAAATAGGCATTCTTTGGTTCTCTCTTGGTACGGGTGACACCAATCTGACGAATTGCAAGACTCTTGATAATATCATGCAATTCCCGATTGCCTTGCTTACTCTTGAAATTTCGTGACTTGGCCGTTGTATGCGACGGGTTCTCCGCATTCTCGCTTGGATGCTAATAATACAACTTCATATTCATGAGTTTTGTGGATAATTTACATGGGAGCATTACATGCATGGGGTTCCGTGGAATATTACAGCTCTTCCTTTTTCTGAATTTCCTTGCATGAGGTTATATTTATTTTACCATGCAATCTTGCCCTCATTAGTTCTTCAATAAATGAATACTCACATAAAATTCCCTTCCTGAAGAGAAATTTCATGTTCATCTTCCTCGGTAATTATTTTAATAAATGAAGAGTGAAATTCATAATTAGTTATTACATCCTTACTAAAATACTTCCAAAGAACCTTACCATCATAGTTAATTCGAGAAGCAACTAACTCACATACTATGAGGATTGAACCATCATCTAAATCTTGAAGAGTGTACACTATAGAATCAAAATTAGTTAACCATTTAACACATTTTTGCTCAATATCAATACAACCAATTACTTCATCACTACTAATTAATATAAATGGCTCTTTTCTGAGAAAAATTATGGTTGGTGAGATACCATTTGCCCCTCCATAAATACCGATATTTATATCTTTCTTCTTATTGTATAAGCTAAAAAACCTTTTCCTATAACTACTACTTTCGTTAATGAATATAGATTTATTTGAATTAACGTATTCCTTGAATTCTGATTCCGACTCAAATTCCACAAAGTTAAACCCACAAGTTTCATTAATCATCAACATTTTCACTTACCTCCATACAGTTGAACAGTAATAAGCTTGTTTCCATCCCAAACGGACTCAATTTTAATCAAACCATTTGGCCCAGCAATCAGAGGATCCCTAACTACATTTCCATTCTCCTGAATTTTAGAAATACTTTTGGGATCCTTAAAATCATCAGTTAAATTCTTCAAAACTAATTCCCTACCGGCCTGATTGTCAAATATGCCTATACTTTTTAATTGATTTTCCATTGCTATTGATCTATCAATATTATGCTTTGAACCAGTAGCATTACCAAAGATATATTCTAACTTCCTTCCAAATTCGGGAGTAACTTCAGCTTCTCCTTTAATAACAACTTTTATCCATTGTCCCGCTTTTTGAATTAAGCTGACTCCTGCTTTTTCAGCAGTCTGTCCTACCTTTAGAGTAGCTGCTTCCGCTGCGGATATCGGAACGAAGTTGATTGCCAGATTTGCTGCGTATAAGAAATGCTCTGTACTCCAGGGGTCGTCGTTAGTATTAACGTAGCTGGTTAAGGCTCCACCAGTATACCAATCCACAGCTGAGTAGACACCCTCCCCGGCTTTTACCCAAGTAGACTTGGGAGGAGTACTCCCTCCACTTCCACCCGTACCCCAAACTTGGGCATGTCCCGTTGGGTCCGTATAAATTAACGGGTTGTTGCTCACGTACGTGTATAGATTTAACGATAACGGGTTGTTAATCTGCCCTTCAACCGTATCCTAATATAAAAAGCGGAGCATTGAATAAAAAAGGCGGCAACTGAGAAAACATTCCCAATCACCACCCATTCTATCATTCTATTAGCAGATTAGATTATGAAGTCCTCTATCATTCCCTCCCCCAGTATTTGGAGGCAAGCTGGAGAATGATATTATAACTATCTTTATCGTGGTCTCCTGTAACAATATTGATATGCTACATCGAGTTGGTATTTTTATTCTTATTCTTTCTTAATCCCTATTCTTAATCCCTAGTTCAAACAAATCACCATCAATTTCAACACTTGATGCATCAATTAGAAGTTCTCTCCCCCAAATCTCAACAAGAAAATTGGGACTTGACTTTAAATATGAGTATTCATTCTTAGTTGAGTTTATCTTTATTTCCTTTGCTTCTTCTTCAAATGTTACAGAGGTTAATTCTAAATAATCATCCTCTTCTGGTTCGAATGGAGGCTGATCATTTAAATAGTAGATTGTTCTAACATTATTAAATTTTAATTGATGAGAAGTAGTGGTACCCTTACTAATTACTTTAATCTCAAATAGAATGAAATGGTTATATAGATCAATGATATGTTTTTCGATAATCCCCGACCACACTTTGTTCAAGCAATCCTGAAGTTTCTCCAATCTCCTTCCCCCTACTTTCCACCTGTTTTTACATAATTATTAATCATATTTTGGATCTGTTCTAAATAGTTCTCAGTCAAATCAATGTGTGTTAATGCCATATCGCTTGACAATTTACCATCTAACGTAAGAGTACCTTTATTTCCTACAGATACCCTAAAGTAAGCACTGCTTCTTCCTCCTGAGCCTGCATTCATTACTCTTATCATAATAGGTTGATTCTTCGAAAGGGGGTTGGTAATATTAGTGATCTTCCAACCATCGCCACTCGCTTCGATTACTTTTCCGCCTAATTTACTCCCCAAAGAACTAGCCGCTAATTTCGTATCAAGAATCTTGACTGTGCTTTTAGCTATTCTTCCGGCAGTTTCTTTAGTGGCAATTTCTAAAGCTGTTTTCTCTGCAGCTTTTATTCCAGCTTTTGCAAGCTGGCCTTCTCCAGGAACAAAATTAAGTGCAAGCATCTTGGCAGCCATATCTTTTTCAAACTGTGTTGAATTCGGATCTAATAAAGTATCTATATCATCACCAATCAAGAAATCATACGTCTCTGTAGCACCTTTTACAACCGCTTTCCTTGTTGCTCTCCATGCTTTTCCTATCCACTTCATACTGTGACCCGTTGGATCGCTGTAGATTAACGGGTTATTACCTACATACGTATAAAGGTTCTGACTCAGCGGATTATCAATCTGCCCTTCATACGTATCCTCATTTAAAAACCGCCCCAGACTAGGATCATAATATCGCGCACGCAGATAGTAAAGACCGGTCTCCTCATCATAAATCTCTCCTGCATATTTGAAAGAGTTGGAGATGCCTTCTACCTGACTGGTGATATTTCCCCATACATCATAATTGTAGCTGTTCACCACATTTCCGCTAGTATCCACGATTTGTACAACATCGCCGTGACCATTATACAGGTAATAATAATCTTTATTGACTGTCTTGTCTTTCTTAACGAGTACCCGGTCGCCTCGAACATAGGATGCTTGTTGAGTGATCGTGGAACCGGTCATTTTGTCCTCGCCAATTACGTGCCCATTGAAATCATAGTTTACCCGAGTATGTTTATTGCCATTGCTTTTAAGAAAACGCAATCCATCCGCATAATACTGGAAGCTTGTTATAGCTCCATTCTTCGTAATGGACGTCAGGGTATTAAGCAGATCATACGAATAGCTAGTATCAGTAATATCAAGGTTGTCACTGCTCGTATCTGAAAGTGTCTTACGATTCCCCCGGACGTCATATGTGTACGTTGTACTGCCATCAGGACGGTTAATCGCTGTCAGCCGATTCAGCGCATCGTACACATAACTTGTGGTCTGCACGCTGCCATTGTTTCTGGCTTCACTGGCACTCTTAATATTACCATTCTTATCGTAGTCATAGATGTAGCTGGATAACACATTACTTCCTTTCATATTGTTCTGTGTCATCACCCAGCCCATTGCCTTATTGTACGTATAATCCGTTTTCAGAATGCTTCCATCGGCAAGCGTTGGATACGTAATAGAACTTATTAAGTTATTGGGGAAGTAGTTGTACTGTACATTCGCCGCTGCACTGTTGTTTAGCGCACTCTCTCCATTCGTTTGAACTTTACTTAGTCTATCCTTCTCATACTGGTAATTCACATAAAGGCCTCGTGAATAATCGGTCTGCTGTGTCATGCGTCCCAATACATCCAGACTGTTAGAAATCGTGTTGGTAAGAGAACCGGCTCCAAATGCCGAATATCCTGTAGAGTTCTTGCTTCTTAATTGACCTAAACTATCATAATAGAGGCTCTCTGTGGCCTTCATTATTCCATTCTGGTAAACATTTGTGCTTTGATAGCGAGAGGATCCATCGCCATAAATGAACTCCGTCTTCTGCGTTATTGCAGTGTTCTGAACTGTGCCGCTTACCGTACTATTCTTAAGTTGTCCAACCTCATCATAGCTGTAATTATAAACACTCCCGTTTCGGTCGGTTTTATTAGTCAGCTGGCCTAACGAATTATAATCGTACGCTTCAGTTTGTGATGCACCATCTTGTTTAACTGTTGGCAACCCTAGCTCATTATAGGTTTTGGTATTAAGCGTTTCTTCGTTACCGCCCTTTGCCTGAACCGTTACTTTGATAATCTGTCCGCTGCCATTATACGTGTAACGTGTCGTTTGATTCAGGGCATCCAGTATGGAAGTCAGACGATTTAGAGAATCATAGGTATAAGAGGTTGTCACCCCCACATCATTCAGGTGGGACATTGGGTCGGTGTATCCGATAAGATTACCGATATTGTCATAACGGTAACTCTCTGTGATCGGTTCCAACTGCTTTGGCCAATCTTTAAAAGATCGTTTGGACACAACTCTCCCTTCTGTGTCATAATAGGTTTCCAAATAGTTCAACTTTTCCTCAGTACCGGGGCCTTGGATATAACTTACCGCCTTAAGTTGCTTAAGATCAGAATCGGTAACATACAAATTGCCGTTCGCATCAATCGTTCGATTCAGTTGTCCCCATGCATCATAACTGGTATTAACCTCATTTTCCTTGTCATCCTTCTGGTAGATAACATGGCCTTGATCATCGTAGTGATACTGAGTAAAGACCCATTTCCCCGCGTATTCATCCCAATGTTCTTCCAGGAGTGGCAAGCCTATACCGTTATACAGCGTATTTGCATAGGTGCGGACCGTGCTGCCGGTGGACAATTTGGTAACGGTCTTGATCGAATCTACCTTTAGGACCTGGGTTCCTTGATTATACGAATCAAAATTAAGAGATGACTGGATGTAGTAATCATAATCTATCACTTCGCTGTAACTCTCACCGTTCGCATTCGTTCGTATAGGATGCGTCTCTTTCTTTAAACGGCCACCGGCATCATATTCGTAGACATTTGATTGATTATTACCATCCGTTTCACTATTCAGCAGGCCGGTACCCATATCATAGGACATTTTCTTTTTAATATATTTTGCTGTTGGAGTATTCAAATTAAACCACTGCTGTTGCTCTGTAGGATAAGCATGGCGAGACTCTGCACCATAGAAGGTTATAGACTTGGCAATTATTGAGCCCTTTTCTTTTGTCTCAACCGTAGCTTGTTCAATTTGCCGCGTTCCATTCAAATATTGATAGCTATACGAAGACTGAACATTCTCTGCATTTGTATAGCTTTCAACCCGCCCTTCCGGCGTATATGTGTAGCTCTCGCTCATCGGGGAAGGATCACTATCCCTTTGAAACCAGGATTTTGTAGCCAACAATTGATAATTAGGCTCATACGTATATAAAACTGTACGATGCCGCTTTAGCTCAGGGTTATTCATTTGTTCTGAGGTTAATAATCCTGTCTGAGAATTCACAATCCCCTTATCCGTGTAGCCGGTTTCTGAATATAATCGGCGAGCCGTCGATTCATCATCTCCTGCACCATACTCTAGATAGGTTGATTGTGTAGGTAAGTGTTTAAATACAGGATGAAAGGCGGTATTGAGCGTTACCTTGCGTTCTCCGTTAGAAGCCTTTGTCTCGATGCGAAGCGCACGCCCATCTTTGTCAAACAATCGAGTTGTCTCAAGACCTCCAATTGCATTAGGACTAACTACTTTTGATGTCGAGCTGTACCGGAAATTGTCGGGTAAGTTTCCAGGGTATTGTCCTGACTCATTGCCCGTATAGTTCCCTACGTAGGAATAAGAAGTGTTTTGATAGGTTTTATTTCCCGCTTGATCACTGCGGCTAGTGATTCTAAACTCTTCCATGGATCTAAAATTGGCAATATGGCGTATGGTGCCTTCATACCCATAGGCAGTTGAAGAATTAGTATATGTAACCTTTTCAAGCAATGAATATATATTGTATCCTTCATAAATTTCAGTTTTTCCAACTCGATAATCGAAATAAGTGTTTTCTCCCAGTTGATCGGTTATTGAATAAAGCAAAGGCACATAGACGTCTCGTGATGGGGCCCAATATTGATACAGTTGTTGAAGCTGCTTTTTATAGGTTAAAGTGACCTTTTGTACGACGGTTTCATTTTCCTTTACTTTTATTTCGATTTTCTCCAGATCGTTAACAGGATAATCGAATATACTATCATAAACAAACTCTATGGTGCGTCCTGTTGAGTCTTTAATAGAGGTTAATAAATTACCACTGTAGTTAAAAGTAATTTTATTTCCGAATCTATCCACTATACCTAATAAATACCCTTCATGAGAGAAATACTCTCTTTTCTTATCAGAATATTCCAGATAACTCGATGAAACCTCACTACCATTGCTGAAATGTTCTTGGTCGTAAGTCTCCCAAACAAAAATAACATCTTTACCCTCATAATTAATTAAATTGGTATAGTTAGATAAGTCATCATCATAAGACTTCCCTATTTGATATACGTTCCCTTTGCCGTCGTGATAATAATGATACTGCGATTCGCTTCCTATATTCTCTACATAAGGAAATTGAAGATCCCATCCTGCTCCGAATTTAGAATAACTAACATCCCAATCTCTCTCCCAATTTTCCCAATAAGTACTGTACCAATCATAGTAGTTACAGGGGAGCCCCTTATTCGACCGATACATTAATCCCACATCCAGGTCAAGTCCGTCCACACCTGGCAGGTGAATTAAATTTTGCTTCCTAGTTAGGCTTCCCGATACAGGATCTATAAGTTCGCTTGAAGCATCCCGGTCATTAAACTGCGGTTTGTGTGTTTCATTGATCTGTGACTCAAGGATACTATCTTTAAAGACACTGTTTACTGATGTGCTGAAAGCCGCAATGGAGTTATCTGCCGAAGTCATATTCAGCGATAAGGAGCGCATATTTTCTTTTTCGTATACAGTCTCTGTTACCGAGGGGGATTTCATATAAACGTCATCTTGAACTGTTGAACGGTCATTAACAATAGACTCTATTTGGGCTTGTACTTCTTTCCAGGTGAGCGAACTCTTTTGTTTCATGCTCAACAGATCTAAGGGAACGAGAGTTGAATCTCCCATAATCATGTAATTTATCCAATAGATATCCACTTTGGTCGCACCGGCTAAAAACAAATCCTTAATCTGGTCCTCTGTCAAGAACCCGCCTTCTTTTTCAACTGCATGAGTCATCATCTTACCATTCGAAGGGGTTTTCTTAGAGTCCAAACTTTTTTTTCTCTCAACAATCTTTTTTTGAACTTCTTCTAACTCAGCTATTTCAGACTGGTTATTTTTGTGGTCAGCATTAACAGAGGAATCATTATTCTGAGTGACGAAAGCACGATTGCTATTTAACTCAGGCAACACCTCAGCTCCCGGAGTAGGCGCCGGAAGCAACATTTCTTTATCCCGATCAGGCTTAGGTGGATTAACTTGGTTATCAGCCACAGGATTAGATGGACCTCCCGCTTTCACCATTGCACCAGGATAAAGGCTCCCTGTCACAAGGACAAGAACCAACACTACATGTAAAAACACTTGAGATGCTCTATTTTTTCTCATATCTTAACTTCCCCTCTACTTTCAATTATGTCCAGCTTCCCGGATTAGTAGGATCTTGGTAATGGACATTAAAACCTCTTGAAATAATCATTTGTTCACCGAAGATATTCTCAATCACTACCTTCAAGGTATAGGGAATGGTTTTAGCCGTTTGTGAAGAAGGAGTATGCCCTGGTCCTAAGCGTCCACCGCTTCTGGACGGCTTAGGAATCTCCACACTAAAGCCGCAATTTTGATTTTTGTACTGGGGATATCGGTTATATACATCCGGTCGGCCATACCAACTTCCTGGACCGGAGTATTGAAGAGCACCGTCTATATATACTGAAATCGTTTTTACAGCGGTATAGTCAACATACCAGCCTGATACTGTCATTTGATTATAAGGCGGCCTGTTAGTGTGCTGAGGATCATAATCCATCGTGCTGCCCTCTAAAGGGTTGTCAAGGAATCCGACCGGGGCTATTCTGTTGTAATTAACATCACGTATGTATGAGGTTTCTCCACCGTCCTTGCTCTTAGCCACCACTTTGACTTGATAGGTCTTAGTTATATTGGGCAGTTTAACCTCAAGATGATAACCTGAGTTGTGGTTACCATATTGCGGGTAGACTTTATAGACATCTTCTCGATTGTCCCCATAGATTGCAGTCCCTTTATATTCACCGTCGACGTAGACTTTCAAATTGTCTACACCGCTCTTATCGAGATGCCATCCGCTTACGCTCAAGTACGGGGAGGTGGCCGAAGCCGAAGGACTGTCCATCCACCCGGTCGGATTGAGTTTGGTATAATGAATCGTTTTACTCAAAGTGGTCTCCAAGCCCTTCTTGTTTCGAATGACGACCTTGAACTCGTAATCTTTAGTGACGTTGGGCAAGACCGCATCGAAATGATAGCCGGAATTATGATTGCCCGACGAAGGATATTTAGTATAAATATCTTCACGATTATCTCCGTATGTAGCCAATCCTTGATACTCACTGTTTATGTAAACTTTAATACTCTCGATGCCGTTGCCGTCTATGTACCAGCCTTTCACACTAATATTCGATGAGGAAGCTTCGCTTCCTACCGGACTTTCCAACTTGCCCAGCACAAGGATTCTTTTCATCAAGTTCCCATTGGCATCGTATTGATAAGTAAAGACTGAACCATCCGACCTCTCTACCGATAACAGGCGACCATTACTATCATAATGATACAAATATGAAGCTGCCGCTGCTGTCAGTGCATTGATGGATAATAATAAGCCTATTAATAATAGGACTATCGTTGCACCCGCTACTCTTTTTCTCTGCATTAATATTCCCCCCAGAATAATTAAGTCATTTAAATATAATGGAATTATATGGTGGTATCATCCGAATTGTCAATCTTTTATAGAAATACAAAAAGCTGCTCCCGTATCGTATGCTCACGGAAACAGCTCTTCCTATCAATTAGTTTAGTGTTAAATGCCTATATCATCTTCTCTGGCCGCACAATCCGGTCGAACTCTTCTTCCGAGAGGTAGTTCAGCCGCAGGGCCGCTTCCTTCAGCGTCAGGCCCTCTTTATGGGCCAGCTTGGCGATGGCGGCTGCTTTCTCGTAGCCGATGTGCGGGTTGAGCGCCGTCACCAGCATCAGCGAGCGCTCCAGGCCCTGACGGATGGCCTCGGTGTTCGCCGTGATGCCGCGCGCGCAGTGTTCCTCGAACGAGATCATGGCATCGGCCAGCAGGCGGCAGGATTGCAAGAAGGCATGGATGATGACCGGCTTGAAGACGTTCAGCTGGAAATTCCCCTGGCTTGCCGCCACGCCGATGGTCGTGTCGTTCCCGAGCACCTGGCAGACGACCATCGTCAAGGCTTCGCTCTGGGTCGGGTTCACTTTGCCCGGCATAATGGAGCTGCCCGGCTCGTTCTCGGGAATCGAGATTTCGCCGATGCCGCTACGCGGGCCGCTGGCCAGCCAGCGGACGTCGTTGGCGATCTTCATCAGGTCGCCCGCGAGCGCTTTCAAAGCGCCGTGCACGTAGACGAGCTGGTCGTGGCTGGTCAGGGAGTGGAATTTATTCGCAGCGGATACGAAGCCGTAGCCGAGCTCTCCGCCGATCCCTGCCGCCGCCCGGTCGCCGAATTCCGGATGGGCATTAATGCCCGTTCCTACGGCGGTGCCGCCGATGGCCAGCTCCAGGAGCGACTCCGCACTCTGCGCGATAAAGGCTGAAGTCTTGTCCAGCATCGCTTTCCAGGCCCCGATCTCCTGGCCCAGCGTGACCGGCGTAGCATCCTGAAGATGCGTGCGTCCGATCTTGATCAATTCCTTGTATTCGTCGGACTTCCGTCCCAGTGTATCCGCCAGCTGCGAGATCGCCGGAAGCACCTGCCTTTGAACGGCGATATACGCGGCGATATGCATCGCCGTCGGGAAGGTGTCATTGGAGCTCTGCCCCTTGTTGACATCGTCGTTCGGATGGATCGATCCTTCTGCGCCGGCCTCCGCCAGCAGCTCATTGCCGCGCCGGGCGATGACTTCATTGACGTTCATATTGCTCTGCGTGCCGCTGCCGGTCTGCCAGACCGCAAGCGGAAATTCGCCGTCGTGCCGGCCGGCGAGAATCTCGTCCGCCGCGCGGGCGATGGCCTCCGCCTTCACGGGCGCAAGCAGACCGAGGTCCGCATTGGCCGAGGCTGCGGCTTTCTTGATGCGGGCCAGGGCACAGATAACGTCCAGCGGGATTTTCTCGGTGCCAATCCGGAAATTCTCCAGGCTTCGCTGCGTCTGGGCCCCCCAATACTTGTCGGCAGGGACCTGAATGGTTCCCATTGTGTCGCGTTCCGTACGAAATTCCATGACATTTCTCCCTTCCAGGACTGAAATCTATGTAATTCCTATTCTATTTAACCAACTTTCGCGCCAAAATGCCAGCACTGTCTTCTCCCCGCACACAACAATCCGCGGCCACAAAACATTCGGTTGCCCCCCGCCTCTCCTTGGCCCATAATATATGACAGACAAAAGGACAAGGGGGAGCCAAGCTTGAAAGGAATCATTACCGTACTGGGCAAGGACAAAGTCGGCATCATCGCCAGAGTGTGCACGTATCTCGCGGAGCACAACGTCAACATTCTCGATATCTCGCAGACGATTGTACAGGAATATTTCAATATGATGATGATCGTGGATATTTCGCAATCCTCGGACCCGCTGGAGACGCTGGTCGAGCAGCTGCAAGGGGTCGGCGAAGAGATCGGCGTCGAGATCAAGCTGCAGCACGAGGATATATTCAATATTATGCACCGGATCTGAGCCGGGCGGCATTCACAGGAGGAAGCCCATGATTTCTTTGGTGGAAGTAGAAGAGACGAACAAGATGATCCGGGAGATGAACCTGGATGTGCGGACCATTACAATGGGCATCAGCCTGATGGACTGCGCGCATACCGACCTGAAGATATTTAATCAGAAGATCTATGACAAAATCACCCGGTCCGCCGAACACCTCGTCAAGACCGGCAATGATCTGGAGAAACAATTCGGCGTGCCGATTGTCAACAAACGCATCTCCGTCACTCCCATCGCCATCGCCGCCGGCTCGGTCGCAACCGATACGTATGTGCCCGTCGCCGAAGCTCTGGACCGCGCCGCCCGCGAAGTCGGCGTCAACTTCATCGGAGGCTTCTCCGCTCTCGTGCAGAAAGGCTGCACGACCGGAGACCGCAAGCTGATCGAGAGCATTCCGGAGGCGCTGGCCGTTACCGAGCGGGTCTGCTCTTCCGTCAATGTCGGCTCTTCGCGCAGCGGCATCAACATGGACGCCGTCAAGCTGATGGGCGACATCATCCGGAGAACTGCGCTTGCGACACAGGACCGCGATTCCATCGGCTGCGCCAAGCTCGTCGTCTTCTGCAACGCCGTGGAGGACAACCCGTTCATGGCCGGCGCTTTTCACGGAGTCGGCGAACGGGAGACCGTCATCAACGTCGGCGTCAGCGGCCCGGGCGTCGTGAAGCGGGCGCTGGAAGAGGTCAAGGGCCAGGACTTCGAGACGCTGTGCGAGACGGTCAAACGGACGGCGTTCAAGATTACGCGCGTCGGCCAGCTTGTGGCCCAGGAAGCCTCCAGACGGCTTGGCGTGCCGTTCGGCATCATCGACCTGTCGCTGGCTCCTACGCCGCTGGTCGGAGACTCGATCGCCGAGATTTTTCAGGTCATGGGGCTGGAGGAAGCCGGAGCTCCCGGCACGACAGCCGCACTCGCCATTCTGAATGACAACGTCAAGAAAGGCGGCGTCATGGCCTCTTCCTATGTCGGCGGTCTCAGCGGTGCCTTCATCCCCGTCAGCGAAGACCACGGCATGATCCAGGCCGTGCAGCGCGGCGCGCTGACGCTGGAGAAGCTGGAAGCCATGACCTGTGTCTGCTCCGTCGGACTCGACATGATCGCCATCCCCGGCAGTACCACGAAGGAGACGATCTCCGGCATTATCGCGGACGAAGCCGCCATCGGCATGGTCAACAACAAGACGACCGCCGTCCGGCTGGTCCCTGTCATCGGCAAGGAAGTCGGCGAAATGGTCGAATTCGGCGGACTGCTCGGCTACGCGCCGGTCATGGCCGTGAACCGGTTCGACTGCTCCGGGTTCGTCAACCGCGGCGGCCGTATCCCGGCCCCGATCCACAGCTTCAAGAACTAGCAGCTGGAAGGAAGCCGGGTTCTCTCCCGGATGCTGCTTCCATCTGCTCCGCCGATACAGCAAAGGCGGCAGAGAGTCCCCTCACGGGAGCTCCCTACCGCCTTTTTTTGCCGGAAGAACTAGGATTTAAGCCAGGTGCATCGCCAAGGTCGGCGCGCCGCTCGTCAGGTCCACGAACAGCACATAGCTCTGTCCATCGGTTCCCTTCACGATTACACCCGGCTGGTTAGGAACGGCTGCGGCATAGAACAATACCGGCAGGCCGGAGACCGCACCGGCGCCGGGAGCCGTCGGTACCCCCGTCATATTGGTCCGATGGGCTACCGTCATGCTGCCGCCGACACTGGCTTCTCCGAGAACACCGAGATGCGTTCCGACCGTCTGGCTTCCGTTCACGTTGAAGTTGCCCGCCACCGTCTCGCTTCCGTTGACATTGAAGTTACCGTCTACCGTCTGGCTGCCATTGACATTGAAGTTGCCATCCACGGTCTCGCTGCCATTGACATTGAAGTTGCCGTCAATGGTCTCGTTGCCGTTCACCTGGAATGAACCGAGCACTGTCTGGTTGCCATTGACCTGCAAATCCTGATTGATGGTCTGGCTTCCGGTTACCAGCACATTGTCGAATGTAGGCATTTCATCCATCCTCCCGCTTGTGTGTTCGAACTTCCTGCACGGTTGCCGGAAGAACGGCAGCACCGTTCCGCCGCGTTCGGTACGATATACCCTATGCGTCAAGGACGGACCGGGGCTCGGACATTCATCTATCTGGAAGCTCCGCTTCGGCGGAGATGCGTTCCCGGGCATGGTCGGCTGCCCCTTACTGAATATCCGCTCCGCTCATACACTGTCTCGAAGAAACAAGCGAGCCTTCTTGTGAAAAGGAGCATGCCGGATGAATATAATGCCTGACTTCTCCCCCTCTTCCCCTCTCTTCCGCGGCCACTATCTTAGACCTGCCCTTCGGCCGGACAGCGAAAGACAGCGGCGCAGGTCCACTCCGCTTCGGAACTGGAAGGAGCTGCGGATTCTCTTAATCGCCCCCGAGCGGGGGCCGGCCTCCTCGCTCGTCCCCGTCCTGGAGGAGCCGCTTCGGCATCTGCTTCGGGATGTAGTAACCATTAAATACACACATTCTCTGGAGCGCTACCTCGGAAGCTCCCGTCCGGAGCTGGTGCTGGTAACCGGAGACGGGTGCGGCTTGCCGGAGCGCAATCTTCGGATGCTGGCTGCATCCGGTGCTGTCCGCGCAGCTTGGGTGAGCGATGAAGAGACGCCTGCCGGATTCACTCCAAGCCCCCGGCCTTTGTTCGACTTTATATTCACGCAGCGCTACGCGAATCTCACGAATTACCGGGTTCTGTGTACGGAAGCGGTCCATTACCTTCCTCTTCCTCCGGACACTGCCCTTTATCGTCCGCGTCCCGCAAATGCCGGGTTCCGCTCGGATATCCTGATTGTGGAGGGGAACTATTCGAACGGGGAACTGAACCGCTGGCTGGAGGAACTCCCGCTGGAGGGCAAAAAGGTGCTGCGTATTCGGGACGGGACGCTCCCCCTCGCCGAAGAAGCCGATTATTTCAGCGGCGCCCGGATGGTCATCAACGCTTCAGGCAAGCTCGGAACAGCGCAGAACGTAAGTGCCTGCGGAACATTTCAGCTGATTCGGGATGATCCGGCTCTCTACGACTACACGGCGAACAATCCGGCCCTGGCTGTATTCCACAGCGGCGGGAAGCTCCGGGAGCTGTTCTATCACTACTGGGAAGATCCCGACCGGCGGCGGACCCAGGCCTCCCGGGCGCTTGCCGACCTTCGTTACAACCGGTCCGGGCTGAATCAGAGCATGAAGCTCCTGACCCGGCTGTCCGCGGTCTCTCAGGTGGACGAACGATGAAGATTATTGCCTTTGTTCTCCCTCAGTTCCATGCGATTCCCGAGAATGACCGCTGGTGGGGTCCGGGATTTACCGAATGGACGAATGTCCGGAAGGCACAGGCGCTGTTCCCCGGTCACCGCCAGCCGAAGGTACCGCTGGGAAGCATCTATTACAATCTGACGGAAGCTGCTACCCGCGAGCGTCAGGCCATGCTGGCGCGGCGCTTCGGCATCTACGGGTTCTGTTACTATCATTACTGGTTCGGCGGAGGCAGACGGCTGCTTGAGCGACCGGTGCAGTCCATTCTGGCCTCGGGCCGTCCGGACTTTCCCTTCTGTCTCTCCTGGGCCAACGAGCCCTGGACCCGGCGCTGGGACGGTATGGATAGCGACGTTCTGATGCCGCAGACTTACGGGGACGAAGAAGATTGGGTCCGGCATTTCGATGTCCTGCGGGAAGCCTTCCTTGATTCCCGGTACATCCGGGTTGAAGGAAGGCCTATGTTCGTCCTATACCGCCCGGCCGATATTCCCTGCTGCACGGAAATGCTGGAATGCTGGCAGAGGTTGGCCCGGGCTGCGGGGCTGCCCGGCCTGCATGTGGTGCGAACGCTCGGCGGCTTTCCGGCCGGAGCGAAGACGGAGGGTTTTGCCGCCAGCTTGGAATTCGAGCCGCATTATACCTTCGCTTCGGGAGAAGCGCCGGAGCTCTGGAGCGCCGTGCCCACCCGGGAAGGCGAGCTGCTCGTTCTGGACTACGATCAGCTGTGGCGCTCCATTCTGGATCGCAGCCCGCACCGGGACGGAGAACCGGTCTACCCCGGCGCATTTGTCGATTGGGACAATACCCCCCGGAAGGGAGCCCGCGGGCAGAGCACGCTCGGCGGCACCCCCGAGAAGTTCGGCCGCTATCTCGCCCGGCAGATTGAACGCGCCAGGGAGGTCTATGAGAGTCCCTTCCTCTTCCTGAACGCCTGGAATGAATGGGCGGAAGGCGCCTTCCTGGAACCTGACGAAGACCATGGGGACCGTTATTTGCAGGCGGTCCGCCGCGCTCTGGCCGAATCGGCGAATCCCGGGGAGAATGCGGAACAAGGCGCCCCGGCGGACCAGCCCGCCAGGACGCCTCGCACCAATTAAAGCGAGATAAGGATGCGCCTTGCTCCCGTGTCACGAGACTTGACTATAAAGAGGACGTGGCGCGGCCGCCGGCAAGGGAAGGCGGATCAGCTCCGGGCCTGAACTTTGGCTCGCTTCGCCCGCAGGAGACGCCACCCGGTCAGCATGGCCGCAACGGCGCAGATGGAAGACGAAGTCAGAAAGACGGTGTGCATGCCGGCCAGAAAGATCTCCGGCCGGCCGGCAACCAGACCGGTTACCCGGTATCCCGCGCGATGGCTCATCACCTGGAACAAGACGGTCGTCGCCACCGTTATGCCGACCACCATGCCGATGTTGCGGACGAGCGAATTGACGCTGCCAGCCGAGCCCAGCTGGGTTCGGGGAACCTGGGACATGACGAGCGAGTTGTTCGGAGACTGGAACAGTCCGCCTCCGACTCCCAGGAGCACAATCCACAGACCGACCAGCCCTACGGGGCTGCCGTCGTGCAGCCGGGCCAGTCCGATTTGGGCGATCATCATGACCACCAGCCCCGCGAAGGTAAGAAATTCCGAGCCGATCCGGTCTGACAGCGCCCCGCTCAGCGGCGCGACTATGACCATCGAGATCGGCATCAGCATGAGCAACAGGCCCGCCTGGGCAGGATCGAGGCCCAGCATGTTCTGGGTATAGAACGGAGCGATAATATTGAAGCAGAAATTCGCCGTGAAGACGAGAAAGCCGCACAGAATACTGACCGAGAACAGCGGATTGCGGAACAGGTTCATCTGAAGAAGCGGCTGCGGATTGCGGACCTGGCTCCAGAGGAACGCTCCCAGCGTCAGGGCCGCTGCGATGAGCGCGGCGATGATGCGGACATCTCCGTAACCGGTCTGCTGGCCGATCAGAAGGCCGGCGAACAGCAGCACGATGAAGACGGCGAACAGGGCGCTGCCCCGAACGTCGACGGAGGCTTTTACCCGGACCAGGTCCTTCGGCAGCAGCTTCATCCCGATCAGATAGGCAATCAGGCCGATCGGCACGTTGATCCAGAATATATACGGCCAGCCGAAGCCGGACAGAATGACGCCTCCGAGGCTGGGGCCTGCGATGCTTCCGAGGGAGACAAAGGTGCCGATCAGTCCCAGCGCCTTGCCCCGCTCGGTAGGAGGGAAGATATCGGTTACGATTCCCTGGCTGTTGGCCATTGTCATCGAAGCGCCGAGCGCCTGAATGACCCGGGAAGCAATCAGAAGCGGCAGCGATCCGCTGAGCCCGCAGAGCAGCGATCCGATAATGAAGACCAGCATGCCGGTCTTGAAGATGCGAATCTTACCGGCAATGTCTCCCAGTCTGCCAAAGAACAGAATGGCGGCGCAGATCGCCATCAGGTAGCCGGTCGTCACCCACTCGATATCGGCCATCGGCAGGCCAAGATCCCGGGAAAGGATCGGAAGCGCAATATTGACAATGCTCCCGTCGAGTGTCGACATGAAAGTGAACAGATTGAGCACGATCAGAATAATCCAGCGCCGTTTCTGGATATTCGGGTCCTGCTGGTACGTTGGAATAGAGCCTGGACTCAAGCGAAGCACCTCGAATGTTGGAATGGATTGGCTAACCGGCGGTTTTTAGTTGCAGATGCAACCGGCAGCATTCACCAGTGTACCGCAACTTAGTTGCGCACGCAACACTTATCGGTTACAATGTGGGCGGACCGGCTGACACAGCCGTTAAGCTCATTTAAAGAGGTGTTAACCTGTTGAAGAAGGAACCGATTGGCAAGCTGCTCTCTTACCTTCACCGCAACAACCAGAAGACGCTGATCAAGGAGCTCGTGCCTTACGGCATCGGCGGAGGCGGGCAGCACAGCTTCCTGAAGCTGATTCTCTCCGAGCCTGGCATCACCCAGGACCAGCTGACGGTCCGGCTGAAGTTCGACAAGGCGACGACAGCCCGCTCCGTCAAACAGCTGGAAGACTCCGGTTACATCGAGCGTCAGGTCGACCCGCTGGACCGGCGTTCCCATTTGCTCTTTCCTACCGGCAAGGCGAAGGATTTCGAGCCGGTTCTCGAGCGAATTCTGGAGACCAACAACCGCAGACTGGCCCGGCATCTGACCGAGGCCGAAGAAGACCAGCTGATCGGCCTGCTTCAGAAGATGATCGGCGACGACAAACTCTGATTCTCTTCCGCTTCGTTACGCAACCTTTCCCAGAATTTAGCGTCTGATTGTATAAGGAAAGGTGGGTGCAATGAGGTGAGAAGGTTAGTAATTTGTTGTATGCTGCTGCTCCTGCTGCTTCCATCGGCCGGACAGGCCTTGGCAAGCGGGCGGCAGCCGGCGATTGTCGTGGATGGCCAGACGCTCTCGCTCCAGAAGAAAGACAAGGTGGAGAATCTGGGCGGAAGCGTCATGGTGCCGCTGCGCGTAATTGCCGAGAATCTCGGTCTTCCGGTAAGCTGGGAGCAGGCCACGGGCCGGATCGTCATCAATCGGGAATTCGGCGAGATTGAGTTGACGGTGGGCAACAGAACGGCGGCGATCGACGGCAAGTCCACAAGGCTGGAAGCTTCCCCCGTGAACCGGGGAGGCACTACCCTGGTGCCGCTTCGGTTCATCGGGGAAGCGATGGGACTCAAGGTCGGTTGGGACAATCAAGCCAAAATCGTGTCGCTGACCTCGGCTCTGCCGGCGCAGACGCCGCAGCCGAGCGCTGTGCCGACTCCGTCGGCCTCCGCAGCGCCGGCTTCTCCTCTGCCGTCTGCTACCCCGGCTCCGTCCGCTTCCGCCTCCGCCTCTGCGGTCGTGAAGGACATCAGCTTCAGCGAGAACCGGCTGATGATTACGTATGAAGGGGCGGCCCAGCCTGTTGTGAGCACCCGGAGCGCCGGCTCCATATCCGTTGCGCTGCCCAAGACCGATCTCTCATCGGCTCTTGCCGCCACGTCGGGCTTCAACCTGCTGACCGGTACCGGCGATCTTCCGGTAGCCGGTTCCGGCCCGGTTACCGCCGTTCACTACAGCGCCGACCCTTCCGTTCCATCTACGGCGCTGCTGACGCTGACACTGTCCGGAACCTCGGCCCCGGTGTATACCACCTATACGGAAGGCGACGGCAGCACAGTCCTGTTCGTGGTCCAGTTCGGCGCTGCCGCTTCGGCCGTCCCGCTGCCGTCGATGCCGGCACCGGTTCCGGGCAAGAAGCTCGTTGTACTGGACCCCGGCCACGGGGACGGCGATTCAGGCGGCGTCGGAGCAGCGCTGACGCTGGAGAAGAACGTGAACCTCTCGCTGGCCCTCAAGGTCCGGGACATTCTATCGTCCCGTCCGGATCTGCAGATTGTCATGACGCGCGAGGACGATACGTTCATTCCGCTCTCGACTAGAGCGCAGATCGCGAACCAGCTTCATGCCGATGCCTTTATATCGTTTCATGCCAACAAGGCTCCCGGCAAGCCCACCGTGGGCGGCACGGAGACGTACTATTACGGCAACGGCGGCAAGTCTCTGGCGGAGACGATGCACCGCCATCTCCTCGCCGCCACAGGGTTCAAGGACCGGAAGGTCAAGACCAACCGCTATGTGGTGCTGAGAGAGACGACAATGCCCGCGACGCTGATGGAAGTCGGCTTCCTCTCCAATCCGCAGGAGGAGGCGGTCATCAATTCCGCAGACTTCCAGAACCGGGTAGCCGCAGCCATCGCGGACGGCATCCTCGATTATTTTCATCTGAACCCCTGACCGGCTGCTATCAAAAGGGCGGCAGGCCCCGCTCCCTCCCGGGAGCGGAGTCTGCCGCCCTTCTCTTGGTTGAATGACTTCCTTGAACGTCGTTCTTAGGCTTCCTCGCCCTCGCTGCCTTCGGCAGCCTGTGCCGTCTCGGCTTCCGGAGCGGTTCCTTCTTCGCTCTCCAGTTCTTCCGTTACCGCAGGCGGCGCCAGCTTCACAACCAGCGTCTCGGCGTCGTTCAGAATGGTCCAGCCTTCCGGAGCTTTCAGATCCGACACCAACAGCTGGTCGCCAATCTCCAGTCCGCTTACGTCGACTTCCAGCACCGGCGCCAGCTTGTCCGGCAGAGTGCGGACGTCAATCTCATGCAGTTCTACCGTCTGGACGCCGCCGCTCTTCGCGCCTTCCGGCGTTCCTGTAAAATGCAGCGCAACCTTGGTGTCGAGTTCCGCCTTCATATCAATCAGGTGCAGGTCTACGTGCAGCAGCTTGTTCGACAGCGGCTGGCGCTGGACCTCATGAATAATAACGTCCTTGGTGCCGGTTGGCAGCTCCGCTTTCAGCACTGCACGGGGATTGCGGACCAGAATATGATCGATGGTCTTGGCGTCCGCGCTCAGAGCAAGCGATTCCGAACCCGCGCCGTATACAACGACCGGCACGAAGCCCTGCCGCCGCTGGGCGGCTGCCTTCCCGGTTCTTTCAGTCAAGCGTACTGTTTCACTCATAGCCAATTCCTCCTGTCTGGGATTAAAAAGCAGAAGACCGATTAGATTATGTAGGGTCTAATCAGTCTCTTATTAACCAGCTTGCCTTGTTGTGGAATCAGTATAGCACTGTAAAGAGGCCGAGTCAAAACGGCTCCGCTTCTTCTAACAGCCGGGTGTCGCCGAAAGACGCCGTGAACAGGGCCTCATTTCCATGCAGTTCGCCTTCTTCCGGCGGCTGCCTCGCTTTTTGAAATCCCGGGTAGTACAATAACGGAAAAAGGAGTGATGACAAATGCCAACCATTCAATCGGACGACAGCCGCTTCTATATCGCGGGAGAAGGCCGCGATCTGGCCGAGATCACCTTCCGCAAGGAGGGGGAAGGGACTCTGGTGATTGACCACACCTTCGTCTCCGAGGATCTTCGCGGCCAGGGTGCCGGCGAGAAGTTAGTCCGGGCCGTTGTGGACAAAGCGCGTGAGGAGAATCTGAAGATTGTGCCGCAGTGCAGCTATGCGGCCCATCAATTCGAGAAACATACAGAATACCAGGATGTCAGGAAGGCGTAAGAGCGCTTCCCTTGATTCGCGCCTCCGGCATGCCTGATTTAACGGGAGGAACCGGAACATGAATACAGACCCTACTTTGGCTATATGGGATGAGATTGAAGAATTGCAGCAGCGGGTTGAAGCGTTTGACGGAATTTCGCTGAAGCTGAACTGGAGCATGCTGCGTGGCAGAATTGAAGGCACCGAGTACATAACGGTCCGGGACGGAAGTCTGCTGGTCGGCTTCATCGGGCTCTATGGCTTTGGTTCGCAAATGGAGATCTGCGGTATGGTCCGTCCGGGTTACCGGCGGCGCGGTCTCTTCACCTCCCTCTGGCGGCAGGCCCGGGAACGGATGGAGAGCCATCCGCCTGAAGATCTGCTGCTCAACACACCGGCCGCCTCCGCATCGGGAGAAGCCTGGATACGCCAGCTCGGAACAGCCGCCTTCTATTCGGCCGAATACCAGATGCTGTGGCAGGAAGAAGCATCCGCTGCGTTCGCCGGCGCGTCTGCTTCGGAGTCGGTGTCGCTCCGGCCCGCGGAACCGAATGACCGAAGCTTCCAGATCGCGCTCGACCGGGAGGGATTCGGCATTCCGCAGGCTGATGCCGAAGAGATGTTCGAACGGATCGAGCGGGAGCCGGGAACAGAATGGATCATTATCGAATGGAACGGGACACCGGCGGGCAAGCTCCGTCTGGAGATGGAAGAGGACGGAACGACGGGGGTGTACGGCTTCGTGGTGGAAGCGTCCTTCCGGGGACGGGGCATAGGGCGAAGCGCCCTGCTCCAGGTGGTCGAGCGGGAACGGCTGAACGGCAACCGTATCTTCCTGGAAGTAGCCGTGGACAATCCGAACGCACTGCGGCTGTACCGGGAATGCGGGTTCGATGTTCTGAATCAGCAGAACTACTACCGCTTCAGCGGCTGAGGCGGGCCGGTTAAGGAACCGGAACCCGCTCTGAATCGGACAGATACCGAACAAGGGATGCGCTGCCATCCGGCTTCCGGCCGGAGGCGCGCATCCCTTTTCTTTTTGCTTCGGGCCCGTATGATCTGTACTCCCCGCTAGACGTAGGGCCGATGAAGCTCTTGCTCCATAAGCGGAGCGAGCAGCCGGAGATAGTCCAGCGATTCCTGAAGCGGCACCGCGCCGCAGTCATGCCGGTCGCTCCGGCCCTCCAGCAGATTATAAATCTCGACGCTCTCCGGAGGAAGACCGTAGGAGATGCGGCAGAAGACATTCGCCATATGCATGAACCCCAGCGCCACCTCCTGCGTGCAGCCCGCCATGAATTTCTGAATGGAGAGGCTTCTTCCCGGCATCTGCGAATGCCAGGCCAGCTGGAAGATTACGGACAGTTCGATGCCGAGCTCCGGCACGGGAACATGCCACTGTTCGTAGAGCATGAAGGGAACCTCGCCCACATGGTTGGAGGAGACGATCCGGATCAGCGAATCGGAGACCGCGTTCTTCACCTCCCACTCCTGCATCAGCGAACGGAATCCGCCTGTGCCCTTGGAGGGCCAGCGCCGCTCCAGCAGGAACAAGACGGGGGTCTGCCGCCTTACTTCGGGAGTGAGGCTGTAGTAGTCATTGAGCGTATGGCCTGCGGCGTACTGCGTCTGCTTGCGCCACAGCGGGACTCCGCGGTTGCGGCTTCCGCAGCAGTCGCAGTCCGAGGCCATATCGAGCACGGCGTGCTCGACGATATAATCATGCAGGCGCAGAGGCATCGAAATCGTCTCAGGACACCGCCGCCATGCAGCGGCGGGCGAACCGGCGTCCATAGTCGCGGCAGCCTTCTTTTTCCTCAGCGTTCGGGCCGTACTCGATCTTCAGGCTCTCTTGAACGAGTTCCGCCCCCTTCTCCCGCAGCTTGGCTTCAATGATGTCGACCGCGCCGCAGTAGACCGCATATCCGGTATCCCCGCTTCCGAATACTGCGCACTTGACTCCTTCAAGCTCTATCTCATCCCATTCTTCGGCAAAATCCAGGAATTCGTCGGGCAGCTCGCCGTCTCCCCAGGTATAAGCGCCCAGCAGCAGGCCGTCATGCTGCACCAGATCCGAGGCGCTGCAGCTGTCCACCTCCCTCAGCACGGCCTCGCAGCCGGATTCCCGGACTCCTTCCGCAATCCGTTCCGCGATATCTTCCGTATTGCCGGTCAGACTGGCATAGACAATCATAATGGACGCCATGGTCGTCGCTCCTTTGCTCGCTATCCCCCCTGCTCTGAATGGAAAGGTGTCCCTGTACGGACTTCAACAAGGGGAATTTATTTGCCCTCAGTTTAATTGATAATGATTCTCATTGTCAATATTTTTCTCTTCTGCCCGGCAGATTGTGGAGTCTGCAAGAAATGATGTACAATAAAGGCTACTTGACTTTTTGAAGGATGGATCGAACATGTATATCGCTCGCGATTGGAAAGATTACGAAGTTCTTGATACAGGGGGCGGAGAGAAGCTCGAACGCTGGGGCGATATTCTTCTTCGGCGGCCTGATCCCCAGATTATCTGGCCTCTGCAGAAGGAGACGCCGGCTTGGCGCGATGTGCACGGCCACTATCACCGCAGCTCGTCGGGAGGCGGGCAGTGGGAAATGAAGAAGCCGATTCCCGAGAACTGGACTCTTGAATACGGCAAATTGAAGTTCCACCTGCGTCCCACCAACTTCAAGCATACCGGCCTGTTCCCGGAACAAGCGGCCAACTGGAGCTGGATGATGGACAAGATCGCCTCTGTGAAACGGCCCATCAGTGTCCTGAACCTGTTCGCCTATACGGGCGGCGCTACCGTGGCGGCAGCCAGCGCCGGCGCTTCCGTCGTCCATGTCGACGCCGCCAAGGGCATGGTTCAGTGGGCGAAGGAGAACCTCCAATTGTCCGGCCTCGGAGACCGCCCGGTTCGTTTCATTACCGACGATGTCTTCAAGTTCGTTCAGCGCGAACAGCGCCGGGGCAGCAAGTACGACGCCATTATCATGGATCCGCCTTCCTACGGACGGGGACCCGGCGGCGAGATGTGGAAGCTGGAGCAGAGTCTCTTCCCCTTCCTGGAGAGCTGCATGAGCATCCTGAGCGACAAGCCGCTGTTCCTGCTCATTAACTCGTATACGACCGGCATTTCGCCGACCGTTCTGGAGAATATGCTGGCGATGACGATGAAGCCGCGCTACGGCGGCAGACTGACTTCGGGCGAAATCGGGCTGCCGATTACGGCGTCCGGCCTGAATCTGCCCTGCGGCATTCTGGGCCGCTGGGAGGCGTAGGACGCGATGACGACAACGCCTCCGAGCGACGGCAGCGGACGGTCTCCCGGACCGGAGGCAGGCGACGCTTCGGATTTCCCGATTCTTTATGAAGACAATCATCTTCTGGGCATCGTCAAGCCCGTCAATGTGCCGGTCCAAGAGGATGCAAGCGGCGACCCCGACCTGCTGACTCTGCTGAAAGAAGATCTCAAACGCCGCTACGGCAAGCCGGGGAACGTCTTCCTCGGCCTTGTGCACCGGCTGGACCGGCCGGTCGGCGGGGCCATGATTTTTGCCAAAACGTCCAAAGGCGCCTCCCGCCTCTCGGAGAGCGTGCGCAGCCGCAGCTTCCGCAAGCTGTACTTCACGGTCGTACACGGCGCGCCCGCTTCCCCGAGCGGACGTCTGAAGCACTGGCTGCTGAAGGATGCCAAGACCAATACGGTCCGGGCCGTGCGCTCCGGGACCCCCGGAGCAAAAGAAGCCATTCTCGACTACACGGTGCTTGGCACGGAGGACGGACTCAGCCTCTTGCGGATCGAGCTGCTGACGGGACGCTCGCACCAGATCCGGGTGCAGCTCTCGGAGACCGGCTGTCCGCTCTACGGGGATCAGAAATACGGAGCCGCCCTCAACAAGCCGGGCTGGCAGATTGCGCTCTGGTCGGCCGTCGTCGGCTTTCCGCACCCGGTTGCGAAGGAAGACGTCACTCTGATCTCCCTTCCGCCCGCCGCCTATCCATGGAATCAGTGGCCCCGCGAAGTCTATCAACGGGCCGTCCGCGATTAACGGGAGAGTCCTTCCTCCGGCATGGGGACGTGCCAAAAGTGAGAATAATAATAAGCTCCAGCCCGAGGAGATGATCCTTGGGCTGGAGCTTTGTTGTTTGGGTTTTAGACGAACGATTGCAATGACCCTCGCCATGCGAAGCGGCTAGCGGCCTGCTTCGACAACCGGCGCATCCGCATCCGCAGCCGGAGCAGCCACCAGCTTGCCCATCAAATACAGAAGAAGCTGCTGATTATGGGCGGAGATATGATCAAGCGCCTCCGCGAAGAAATCGCTTCGCACCTTCATCCCCCGGTTCATCTCATTGCGGCCCAGGTCGGTAATGCTGACCCACACAATTCTGCGGTCTGCCCCATCCCGGTCCCGGTGAATCAATCCGCCGCGCTCCATCCGGTCAAGCAGCATCGTAACGGCGGCCGGACTTGTCGCCAGATGCGGCGCCAGATCCGAAGGCTTCGCAGCCCCCCGTTCCTCTACAAGCTCCAGAACGGTCAACTGCGCATCGGTTAACGACGGAGACAGCTTGCTGTCCATATGAATCTTGTAATCTTTGTACAGCTTATGCCAAATCTTACTGAATTCAAAGGCGTTCACTGGGGTACCTTCCCTTCTGGCCATCTTTCCGAACCTGCTGCGTCCCTGTCTAATACCTATTCGCCGAAAGCCGGCTTTTTCCTGCAAAAAGGAAAATATTTCACATATCAGCTTTCTGAAATGTAAAATACCCGCCGCTGGATGATTGCGGCGGGCAGACCCGGTTGTAAATTCAAAAGCACCGGCTAATTCTTCGGTGAGCCGTACGGAATTCCATTAAACAGACGGAAGAATCTCCGTAATCCCGTTCTTCTTGTCGGCATGAACCAGCAGCTTGCCGGTTGAGCGACGGTCGGAGATCGGAGCCGCATCCGACGTGAAGGCGTGAAGCTCCCCTTCCCCGGTGATTGCGGTAAGGCGAAGCGGTTCCCGGACATAGAACGCGCCGGCAATGACCGTTCCGTTGGAACGGACCCGCTTCCCTTCCTTGAATTCAAAGGTCGGCATTCCCTTGCCGCCCCGGCTCTGAATCGGGTAGTCGGCCAACAGGCTGCGTTTGGCATAGCCCAGATCGCTCATGACCAGCACTTCGCCTTCGTCCTCGGCGGTGTAGAAAGCCGCCACCAACTCGTCCCCGTCCTTCAACTGCATGCCGCGCACGCCTGCGGCCACCCGACCCATCGGATTCACCTCCTGCTCGCGGAAGCGGATGCCCATTCCTTCCCGGCTGACCAGCATCAATTCCTTGTCGCCGCCGCTCATCAGCACCGTCAGCACTTCATCGCCTTCGCCGACCTTGCAGGCGGCAACGCCTCCCGAGCGGGACGTGAAGTATTCCTTCAGTTCCGTCCGCTTCACCTGGCCCTTGCGGGTGATGAACAGCAGACTCCGTTCCGGTTCATCGAAGCTGGCGACCGGCATGACGGCGGCGATGCCGTCTCCCTTGGCGAGCGTGATGACATTGACAATCGCTGTTCCCGGCTCTTTCCACTTGAACTCGGGAATCTGGTGAACCGGAAGCAGGAAGTATTGCCCCTTGCGGGTGAAGACCAGCAGATTGTCGCGGGTGTTGACATCCAGCACTTGAACCATATGATCCCCGTCCTTGACGCCGGAAGTCTCCCGCTCTCCGCCGGAGCGCGTGAAGCTGAGCATCGAGGTCCGCTTGATGTAGCCGTCGCCGGAGAGCGCAACCAGCACATCCTCCGCATTGACCAGCGCTTCCAGGCTTACCTTCAGCTCTTCGACTTCTTCCTGAATGGCCGAACGGCGGTCGATGCCGTATTTATTGCGGATCTCCAGCAGCTCCTTGCGGATGACGGCAATCAGCTTCTTGTCGCTCTCCAGAATGCCCCGCAAGGCGGCAATCTTGGCTTCCGTCTCCTCCAGCTCCTTCTGGAGCGTGACAATCTCCAGATTCGTCAGACGGTAGAGCTGGAGGGTAAGGATGGAGTCGGCCTGCCGCTCGCTGAACCCGAACATCCAGACCAGGTTATTCTGCGCATCCTGCCGGTTCTTGGATGCTTTGATCGCCGCGATGACTTCATCCAGGATGTTCAGCGCCTTGACGAGTCCCTCCAGCACGTGAGCGCGGTCTTCCGCCCGCTCCAGGTCGTACTGGGTGCGGTGGGTAACGACATCGCGCTGGTGGCTGATGTACGCTTCCAGAATCGCCTTCAGCCCGAGCTGATGCGGTGCCTTGTTGACGATCGCCACCATATTGAAGTTATACGTGATCTGAAGATCGGTCTTCTTCAGAAGATAAGCAAGAATTCCCTGGGCATCGGCGTCCTTCTTCAGCTCTACGACGATGCGCAGACCTTCCCGTCCGCTCTCGTCCCGGACTTCCGCAATCCCTTCCACTTTCCGTTCCAGCCGAATGTTCTCCATCGCCGTTACGAGCCGTGACTTCACGACCTGGAACGGAATTTCGGTGATGACAATCTGCTGCTTGCCGCCCCGCAGGTTCTCGATCTCTGTCTTGGAACGCAGATAGATGCGGCCCTTGCCTGTCCGGTAGGCGTCCATGATGCCTTCGCCGCCCATGATGAGCCCTCCGGTCGGGAAGTCGGGACCTTTCATGAAGGTCATGATCTCTTCCAACTCGATCTCCGGCTTCTGCATGACGGCGATGCAGGCGTCTATGGTCTCCCGAAGATTATGCGGCGGGATTTCGGTGGCGAAGCCTGCGGAGATTCCGCTCGCTCCGTTGACGAGCAGATTCGGATAGCGGGACGGCACGACGACGGGCTCTTTTGCCGTATTGTCGAAGTTATCCTTGAAGAGAACCGTGCGCTTCTCGATGTCGCGCAGCATCTCCATGGCGATCGGCGACAGCCGCGCCTCGGTATAACGCATGGCCGCGGCCGGATCATCGTCCATGGAACCCCAGTTGCCGTGCCCATCCACCAGCACATGCCCCATCTTCCAGGGCTGGGCCATCCGGACCATGCCCTCATAGATTGACGAGTCGCCGTGCGGGTGATAGTTCCCCATGACGTCGCCGACGGTCTTGGCCGATTTGCGGTAGGGCTTGTCCGGCGTATTGCCGGAGTCGTACATAGCGTAGAGAATGCGGCGCTGAACGGGCTTCAGCCCGTCGCGGACATCGGGAATCGCCCGGTCCTGAATAATGTATTTGGAATAGCGGCCGAACCGGTCGCCCACGACCTCTTCCAGAAAGGCCGGCAAAAATTGTTCTAGACTGCTCATGCTTTCACCTTCTGTTTCTCATATGTCGGGCTTGCCGCGCTTATTCCTCGGTCTCCGTGAAATCGACGTTCTCCACGATCCAGCGCTTGCGGGGATCGACCTTGTCGCCCATCAGAGTGGATACCCGGCGCTCGGCCTTGGCGGCATCCTCGATCTGGACCTGCAGGAGCGTGCGCGTCTCCGGATTCATCGTCGTCTCCCAGAGCTGCTCCGGGTTCATCTCGCCGAGTCCCTTGTAGCGCTGCAATTCAAAATTCTTGCCGAACTCCTTCAAATAATTCGCCAGCTGTTCGTCGCTCCAAGCATAGCGAACGGTCTCCAGCTTCCCGGACTTGCGGGTGAGCTTGTAGAGCGGCGGCTGGGCGATATAGACCTTTCCGGCATCGATCAGCGGCTTCATATAGCGGTAGAAGAACGTCAGGAGCAGCACCTGGATATGGGCGCCGTCTGTGTCGGCGTCGGTCATAATAATAATTTTGGCAAAATTGCTGTCTTCCACGGCGAACTCGGGACCGATTCCCGCTCCGATGGCGGAAATAATCGCCCGGTATTCGTCATTCTTCAGGATGTCGGCCAGCTTGGCCTTCTCGGGGTTCATCGGCTTGCCCTTCAGCGGAAGAATCGCCTGGAGCTTGGAGTCGCGTCCCTGCTTGGCGGAGCCGCCGGCGGAATCGCCTTCCACGATGAACAGCTCGGTCCGTGTAAAATCCTTGGACTGCGCCGGCGTCAGCTTGCCGCCGAGATTCGACCCTTCGCTGCGCTTCTTGCCGCTGCGGATTTCGTCCCGCGCCTTGCGGGCCGCTTCGCGGGCCTTGGCCGCCTGAATCGACTTCTTCAGCAGGCTCTGCCCGACCTGGGGATTCTCTTCCAGGAACGTCTGCATGTGCTCCGCCACAACGGAATCGACAATCCCCCGCGCGGAAGCGCTGCCGAGCTGGTCCTTCGTCTGACCGACGAATTCCACCTCGGACATCTTGATGCTGATGACCGCCATCATGCCTTCGCGCAGGTCGCCTCCGTCCAGGTTCTTATCCTTCTCCTTGAGAAGTCCGGTTCTGCGGGCGTACTCATTCATCACCCGCGTATAGGCTGTCTTGAAGCCTGTCTCGTGCGTGCCGCCGCTTCGCGTCGGGATCGAGTTGACGAAGGAGACGATCGTCTCCGTATAGCCCCCGTTATATTGCAGCGCCACCTCAACTTCGATCTCGTCCTTCTCTGCGCTGAAATGAACGACTTCGTGCAGCACGTCCTTGCCTTCGTTCAGGAACTGGACGAACTGGCTGGCGCCGCCTTCATAGTGGTATTCATCCTGCCGGCCGGAACGCTCGTCGGTCAGCGTAATCCGCAGACCGGAGTTCAGGAAGGCAATCTCCTGCAGCCGCTCGGCCAGCGTATCGTAATTCAGCGAAATGCCGCCCTGAAAGACGCGAATATCCGGCTTGAAGGTAACCTTCGTGCCGGTCCGGTTCGTATTGCCGAGAACCTCGAGTCCCGTTACGGGCTCGCCGACATGTTCCCGGCCGGAAGCGTCGACCCAGTATTCAAAGCGCATCCGGTGGATTTTGCCTTCCCGGTATATTTCGACCTCCAGCCACTCGGACAGGGCATTCGTAACGGAAGCGCCGACGCCGTGAAGACCGCCGGATTTCTTGTATCCCGCTCCCCCGAACTTGCCCCCCGCATGCAGCATGGTGTACACGACCTGCGGAGTCGGAACTCCCGTCTTGTGCATCCCGGTCGGGATGCCCCGGCCGTTGTCGACCACGGTGACGGAACCGTCCTTGCGCAGCGTAATCTCAATTTTGGAACAATACTTGGCCAAATGCTCATCGACGGCGTTATCTACGATTTCCCATACGAGATGGTGCAGTCCCGAACCGCTCGTACTTCCGATATACATGCCGGGCCGTTTGCGGACCGCAACCAGACCTTCGAGCACCTGAATGTCGTCAGCATCGTATCCGGTCGGCTCTGCCGCGCCGTTCTTGGAAGCTGCAAACAAATCGACCTGTTCGACCATTCAAGCTCCTCCTTCACAAAATGCAAACACTTGTTTTCTTTTTGCTTACCTTGTTCATTCTAATTCAAAATATCCCGTTTCGTAAAGACGGCGAATGAAACCGCCACGGAAACGCCTCCCCAGACGGCCAGAACCGCCAGAGAAAACGGAAGCGTCATCCCCTCGATCGGGGCGGGCATACCCGCCAGATAATTGGTCAATCCGAGATTGACCATGAACAAATATTTGGCGGCCGTCCAGGACGACGCCATGTTCGTCAGTATGCTTCCGGCGATCAGCGCCGCCATCATGACCACAATGCTGGCCGCCGTGCTGCGGACAAGGACCGAGACCATGAACGCCAGCAGCGCGACGACAATGCTGACGAACCAGATCAGGCCGGCCTGCATGAGCATGTACTTCCACTGCGGAACGGCGTGGACCGCCGACATGTCGACGGTGTCGCCGCTGATCCGGAAGCCGGTGAACACCGGGACGTTGAAGCCCCGGTAGCCGAAGGCGAGGCCGGAGATCAGGTAGCTGACCAGATAAGTGGACAGAATAATCAGCGAGACGAACATCAGGAGCGCGGTCATTTTGCTGAACAGAATTCTCCACCGCTTGACCGGCCGGGTCAGCAGCATCTTGATCGTCCCTGTCGTCCGCTCGCCCGATACAAGGTCCGAAGCGACGGCCATAATCAGCAGCGGAATGAAGAGGCTGACGGAGTTATCCAGAAATTCCCGGGTAAAGGTAACGCCGCTCGGCGCGTTCGGATTGACGTCATGATCCAGATAATATTGAAGCTGCTGGACAAAAACTTTGCGGTACGTCTTCCATTCCTCCGGAATCCGGCTGCTGTCCAGCGAATTCTCGTTGTCGGTAATCCGCTGCTGGACTTCGATCCGCCAGTCGGTGAATTTGTCGCGGCTGCGCTCCGCCGCCCGCATCTGCGCATACGTAAACATCGGCACGAGCACGGCCAAAATCAACAGAATGACGTAAAATCGCTTTTTCTTGATGATTTTGAGGCATTCGTTGCGAATGAGGGGAAGCAGTTTATTCAATGGATTCACCCTCCGTCAGTTTCAAGAATAGCTGTTCCAGTGTGGGATTGATTTTATGCACGCCTCCGACGCGGACCCCGGCCGCCGTCAGCGCGGCAACCTGCTCGGGGATACTCTCTTCGTTCATGACGGTCAGCAGGGAATTCGGCCCTATTCCGGCGACGATGGCATCGTCCAGCAGCGTTTCGGCCGGGTCGGCGGTGACGGCTCCGGCCGCCTCCAGCAGCTTCCGGCCCGCTTCCGGCGGGTCCAGCTCCCAGAGCACATAGGGCGAATTTCGGGATACCAGTTCTTCGACGCCTCCCACGGTCAGTACCCGGCCCCGGCTGATGATTGCCACCCGGTCGCACAGCAGCTGGATCTCGCTCAGCAGATGGCTGGAGACGAAGACGGCCATCCCTTCGCCCGCCAGGCGGCGGATGAACTCCCGAAGTTCCTTGATTCCCTTCGGATCAAGGCCGTTCGTCGGCTCGTCCAGAATCAGCAGTCTCGGTCTGCCGAGCAGGGCCTGGGCAATTCCGAGACGCTGGCGCATGCCGAGCGAATACGTGCGCACCTTGTCGTGAATGCGCTGATCGAGCCGGACGATGTCCACTACCTCGGCGATGCGAGCCTCGTCTACCCCGGGCTGCATCCGCGCAAAATGCTGCAGGTTCTCCCATCCGGTCAAATACGTATAGACCTCCGGATTCTCCACGATGGAGCCAACGTAGGCCAGCGCTTTCTCCGGCTCCTTATTCACATTGTAGCCGCAGACCGTAATATCGCCCGAGGTTGGACGGATCAGATCGACGAGCATGCGGATGGTCGTCGTTTTGCCCGCTCCGTTCGGTCCCAGGAAGCCGAATACTTCCCCGGCCTGGACATCAAAGGTCACGTCGTCGATGATCCACTTGCGGCCGATCCGCTTGCGGACATGACGAACGGCAAGCACGGTCTGCTCTTGGGCGCCGCCTGCGGCGGCCGTGTTGTTCTTCATCGCTGCCTTCTCCTCTCTTAGCGGATCGCCTGGGCGATCCGCTGGGCCATCCGTTCATACCCGTTCCCGTTCGGGTGAAAATGGTCGTTGGACAAGTATTCCGCCTGCCGGCCGCTGAACAGGTCCATTGTCGGCACCAGCGTTACCGCCGGCCGCACATTGACGAGATCCAGAACAGCGCCGTTCCAGGCGCTTACCGCCTGGTTGCCCGGCTGCAGAAGCTGCGGTATATCGCCGAAAGGGTTGTACAGCCCGACCAGGTAAATGCTCGCCTGCGGGTTCAGTTCAATCAGCGTGTCGAGCGCGGAGCGCATCCGTTCCGCGGCTGCGGGGAGCGCGCCGAGCAGCGCTTTCGGATCAAGTTCGCCCTGCGCAGCGGGGGCGGGAGCGGAGGCCTTTGGCTGCGTCTCCCCGGCGGCTGTGCCGGCATCGTCCGCAATGACACCCCCGTCCGCGATGCCCGAGCCCCGGAACAGGTCATTGCCGCCGATGGAGACCAGAATCACATTGGCCTTCTTCACGGCGTAGCGGACCCCCTCTTCCTTCAGCCGGTCCTGGAGACCCGCTGTCGTCAAGCCGTTGACGCCCAGGTTGGCCACAAGGCTTGCCTTTAATCCCCGGTCCGTCAGCACATCGACCGTACGTCTTGCGAAGCCCTTGCCGTCCCGGTCGCCCGTTCCCTTGGCCAGGGAATCGCCGAGCGCCACAATGCGGTATTCTTCTTCCACCGGAGGCGCGGTGGCCTGCGGCGTTCCGGCGGCAAGCTCCTCACCCCGGGGATTTACAATATCACGCACGGCATAGAGGAAGCCGATTGCAAGCAAAAGACTGGCCGCAAGCGACAGAATGCCGACGCTTCGCCAGGTCCATCTGGAGTCCTTCATTATAATCCCTCCGTCAATTACTTCCATCTGGTTTATATCTAAACATAATTCTTCCCGGGAGCTTTTGCAAATGCACGGCAAAAAGCCACCCCTTTTCGCGTAAGCGAAAGGAATGGCCTGCTTAACCGGCTGGAAGCCGGTATTATTTTTTGCCGATGAACTCCTGCACCCAGTAGCCGCCGTCAAAGCCGGCGCCGATATAATTGAAGTTGGCGTTCAGAATGTTCGCCCGGTGACCGGCGCTGTTCATCCAGGCCGTCATGACCTCCTGCGGCGTCTTCTGGCCCATGGCGATATTCTCGCCGGCATACTGGTAAGTCACGCCGAAGGCGGCCATCATATCAAACGGAGAACCGTAGGTCGGGGACGTATGGGAGAAATAGTTGTTCACCCGCATATCCGTCGCCTTGGCTGCCGCTACCTTGTTCAGACTCTCAAGCGGCGCAACCGCGCCGAGACCGGCTTTGGCACGCTCGGCATTCACGAGAGCTACGACCTGCTGAACGAACGTTCCGCTCTCGCTCTGAGCCGCCGCAGGCGTAGCTGCTGGAGCAGACGCGGGAGTTTTAGTTGGAGCTGCAGTTGGAGCCGGGGTCGGTGCCGGCGTTGCCGCCGGCTTCGCCGAAGCCACAGGCGCTGCGGTCGGTACCGCGGAAGCAGCCGGTTTAGCGGCCGAGACCTTGTAGAAATTCTGCCAGAATTTCAGCCAATCCGCCTGTCCGGATGTGCTCGAATAGGAATATATCGTCTTGACTGTCTGGGCCGAAGCCGTAGAGGCGTTGACCGGGAAGGCAAGACCCAGTGCAAGCACCGCTGCCGCACCCGTACCCATAAGTGTCCGCATCTTTTTGTTCATCTTCAATGTCCCCATCTCCTTGTAGATCATGTTGTCGATTGGTGTGCCGGTAACGTTGAGGCGGCAAAAGTTACAAACCTGTAATAAGTTCCTCGGTCATTGTAGCACATATCTACTCCCAAGGAACCATCCAATTATTTACACCTCAATAGAACGCCGTTCCTCTTACGTTATCGGCTCCCGGAAGGAGAGGGTGCATCCGTCGAACTGCCTATTTCTTCACAGATTGGGCTTTGGGTTCAGTGGAAGGACTGCCAGAAGTCGCCCTCGGTGGAGATCAGCCCCATAATTTCGGCGAATGGAATGCGGAAGACGGGGAACCCGGCGGCATAGGGCGCAATTTCATAAGGCGCAAACACCAGATACAGCGCGCCGCTGTCGACATAGAACGGCTGATCGGGAGCAATGCCCTTGTAGCTGTCCGGAAAAACATAACTGTACTGCGGATCGTTCGCGATCTGTCTGCCCACAATCTCCCCCAATCTCCGGGTGTAGGGAGCCCCCGGCTTGAACAGGTCGGACAGCGTATAGAAGCGGCCGGTCCGGAGATTAAGAGGCGTGTATATCCGGGTCGGCATGCCGTGGGCAGCGCCGTAAGGCATCCGGTAGCCGTTCAGCTCCAGCACCAGCAGATTCTTGTGGAAATAGACGACGTCAAAATCGCCCGTATAGCTGGAGTCCCCTTGTCCCGGCTCGCCCGGACTGTCCCGGGGGATGGACAGCTCCCTGAGGCGGCGGTTAACCTCCTCCGACGCCTTCTCATCCGAAATTCCCCGAACCTTCGGATAGTAGACCAGAATCTCCGGACCCGGATGAAAGAGCTGCTCGGCGACGGCATAAGGCGGCTTCAGCGGAATCAGCTTGTTCTCCTGCCATACCTGCCTGCCGCTCCGTTCATAGTAGGAAGTGCGGAGGTTGACATCCGCCCGGACCAGCTTTCCGCTGAAAGTCATCATCCCGTTGCCCTCTACAGCCGGGAGAAAGGCGGCCCGTCTTCCCGACGGATCGACCCAATACGTCTGCGCGCCGTCGGATACCGACGCATACCCTTCGCTGTACCGGCTCACGCTCTGAAGCGGACCCGGATGGAGAATCCGCCCGTCTTCCGCCGAAGCCAGCTTGTAGCGGGTTCCCCGGTACGGCTCCTGCTTCGAGACCGGCGTACCGAGGGCAACCACGCCTTCTCCGAGCTGCTGAACATCCGCATATCCCGGTGCGATGATGAAGCTTCCCGACCGGTCAATCAGACCGAAGGCGCTGCCGTAATCCGGCGCGGTATTGACAACCGCGCGCCCCTCGCTGAAGGGCAGCGCGGAGGTGAAGCGGGGGGCGATGACCTCGTTGCCCTCTTCGCTGATATATCCGTACCTGCCGTTCTCCTCCAGCTGGAACGGCAGAAGGCCATCCCCCGGACTGCCGACAAAGACATAGTTGTACGCATGCAGAATCTGCCCGTCGGGATTGATCAGGGCATAGCCGCCGTCCGGCAGCTTCACAAGCGCCCGCCCCTGCCGGAAATCCTCCGCTTCCGGGTAGCGGGCGGGAATGGCCTCCCTGCCGTCCTTGTCCAGATAACCGTACAGCATTCCGCCGCTGCTGGCGGTCCCGAACAGGGCGCGGCCGTTCTCCAGCGTATTCAGGAACGGGTACCGCCGGCTTCCGGTGACCTCCCTGCCGTTCTCGTTGATCAGCAAGTATCCTTTCTGATCGCTGGCTACCGCCCGTCCTTCGCTGAAGGGCAGCAGCGCCTCGAATACCGCCTTGACGCGAAGGCGGCCGCTCGCATCCAGCAGCCCGCTTCGTCCGTCCTGCTGAACAATGGCAAGACCGTTCTCCTGAAAGGGCTCCGCGTACTCAAAGACCGGCTCCACCGCCGTCCGGCCGTTGTCGTCGATGTATCCCCAGCGGGTCCCTTCGGCCGTTCGGAACGGCGCAGGATGAAGCCCGGAGACCCGCGGCGTTCTGCGCGCCCCGAACGAAGCTTCATCTGATGCCGTCTCTCTCGAGTAGCGGATCAGGTACCAGCCCTGCTGCACCGGAAGCAGAACCTCGGCCGCCCCGGACTGCCGGGCGTTCCTGACCGGCTGCGGAACCGGCTCGTTCCAGCCCTCGCCGTTCCACCGCCATACCTCCCTGATTCTCGTTCCCTGTCCCTCTTCTCCGTCCCATCTGATTGCAATCATGCTTTCCTCTCCTCCCGTTCTCCCGGTTGTCGGGACTCTCGCCTACATCATATGGACGGAGAGCCGGGAAGGTGCGGCGTTCGGCGGCCTGATTGAACGCAAGTGCAGCCCCTCCGCAGGAAGAGCGGAAGGGCTGTACGATGGGATATCGGGATCGGACGATGCCTGACAATCAATGCTTGGCGGAATATTTGCGCATATCGAAGGCTACCGCCGCCACGATGATGATCCCTTTGATAATCAGCTGATAGTAAGGGCTGATGCCGATAAAAGTCAGGCCATAGTTGATCAGCGTGAAGATGATAACCCCGACCAGCACGCCCGGCACTGTGCCGATACCGCCTGTCGTGGAGACGCCGCCGACTACGCAGGCCGCGATAGCGTCCAATTCGTACATGTTGCCGTAGTTGTTCGTCGCGCCGCCGGTCCGGGCTGCTTCCAGCACGCCGGCCAGGCCGTAGAGAGCGCCGGCAATCGCGTACAGGTATACCAGATTGCGGGAGACGTTAATTCCGGATACCTTGGCGGCCTGCATGTTGCCGCCGATGGCGTACATGTTCTTGCCCAGCTTCGTTTTGTTGAAGACGACCCAGACGATGGCCGCCACTACAATGGCGATGATGACAATATAAGGGATGGAATACTGTCCTTTGCCGATGAAGCCGGAGCCGATGGTCGTGAAGTCTTCGCGCAGGCCGCCGATCGGCTGGGACTGGTTGGGCTTCATGTCGAAGTAGAGCGAGTTGACGCCGAGTACGATAACCATCGTGCCGAGAGTCGCAATGAACGGCGGAACATTGAGCTTCGAGACAATGAGACCGTTGACCAGGCCGCAGACCAGACCGGCCAGGATAGCAAGCAGAATCGGAATCAGGACATTAAGCTGCGGAAGGTCCGGGTAGAATCTCCGGGAATAATCCGGAATTTGCAGCATCGACGCCGAGATGACAGCGGTCAGACCGACGACGCGGCCCGCCGACAAGTCGGTGCCGGCTGTTATGAGAACGAAGGCGACTCCAAGGGCAATAATGACGCGCGTCGACGACTGAATCAGGATGTCGCGCAGGGTGTTGACGGAGACGAAATTGGGCTCATAGATGGAAATGCCCAGAATCAGGACGACGAGCACGATGTAAATCGCGTTTTGCGAGATAAAGCCTTGCATTTTTTTGGCGTTCATGGATGGGTTCCTCCTTCGAAACTTGGCTCGGATAATCTCTCTCTTCTTATCAATCGCACCGGGGCGGGACTAATGCTGGGCCGCCAGGCGCATCACTTCGGTCTCGGTTGCCTTGTCGCCTTCCAAGATGCCGGTCAGCCGCCCTTCCGACATGACCATGACCCGGTCGGACATTCCGAGCAGTTCCGGCATTTCGGAGGAGATCATGATAATGCTCTTGCCCTGCCGGGCCAGATCGGCAATGATCGAATAGATTTCAAATTTGGCGCCGACGTCAATTCCGCGGGTCGGTTCGTCGAGCAGCAGCACCTCCGGTTCGGTCAGCAGCCATCTGGCCAGAAGCACCTTCTGCTGGTTGCCCCCCGAAAGGTTCATAATCCGCGTCTTGGTTGTCGGCGTCTTCGTGCGCAGCTTGGCGATCATGGCATCGACTTCTTCTCGCTTCTTCTTGCCGTCCAGGAGACCATAAGGCGTCATATAACTGTCCAGGTTGGCAATCGCGCCGTTCTCATGCACCGAGAGCACCGGAAAAATCCCGGTAACGCGCCGTTCCTCGGTCAGCAGCGCCAGTCCGTGCTTCATGGCATCCTGCGGCGAATGAATCCGCACTTCTTTGCCCTGGATGATGATTTTGCCGGACTGAAGAGACCGGAGCCCGAACAGAGCCTCGATCACCTCGGTCCGCTGCGCTCCGACAAGACCGCCGACGCCGAGAATTTCGCCGCGCCGCAGTTCGAAGGAGACATCCTTGAACGACCTCGGATTCGGGGAGGTCAGACCTTCCGCCTTCAGGAATACTTCACCCGGCACATTATGCCGCTCGGGGAATCGGTTCGTCAGATCGCGTCCGACCATCCGGGAGATGATCAGATCGGTGGTCAGCTCGGCTGCAGGCCAGGTGCCGATCTTCCGGCCGTCTCGCATAATCGTAACTTCATCCGAGATTTCGAGGATTTCTTCCATTTTGTGCGATATATAAATAATGGCCACGCCCCGCTTCTGCAGGTCCCGGATAATCCGGAACAAATGCTGCACTTCCACGGCGGTCAGCGATGAAGTCGGTTCGTCCATGACGATGACCCGGGAATTGAAGGAGACGGCTTTCGCGATTTCGATGGATTGGATTTTGGAGACAGAGAGCTTGCCCACCAGCACCTCGGGATCGAGATCAATGTCGAGGTCCTTGAACAGCGCTTCGGTATCCGTGAACATCTTCTTGTGGTCAATAAATTGCAGCGGGCCGATTCCCCGTGTCGGAAAACGTCCCAGCCAGATATTCTCCATTACATTTCGGAACGGCACCGGGTGCAGCTCCTGATGAATCATGGAAATTCCGTTCGCAAGCGCTTCGCTTGAATTCGTGATACGGGCCTTCTCCCCGTTCAAAAAGATTTCGCCGCCGTCCGGCGAATAAATGCCGAAGAGGCATTTCATCAGCGTCGACTTGCCGGCGCCGTTCTCGCCCATCAGCGCATGCACGCTGCCGGGACGGACCTTCAGGGTCACGCCGTCCAGCGCCTTGACGCCGGGAAATTCTTTGGTGATATTGTTCATTTCAAGCAAAAACTCACTCTGAGCCATGTATGACGCCCCCTTGTTATTTGTCTTTGCATGAGAGGCACAGCGGTTCTCCTGTTTCCTGCTCCACTTAGCCGAATAGGCCGGGCAAAGGAAGCCCGGAGAGGCCCTCTTCAGCGGCTCCCCGGGATTTCCTCGCAATCTGCCTGTTCAGGCTTATTTCACGTCGCCGACATTGTCTTTGGTAATCTTCTTGTACGAAATCCACACATACTGATTGTCCGTGATGTCGAAGCCCACATTGTCTTTGGTCGGCGTTTCGCCCTTGGCCAGCAGCGCGGCCAGCGTGATTGCCGCCTTGCCCTGGTTATTCGCGTCGTTCAGCACCGTTCCGAGCAGCGTGCCTTCCTGCAGCGCCTGAACGGCAGGAGCGGTAGCGTCAACGCCGACAACCGGCATGTACTTGTCGCCGGTGAAGTATCCGGCGGCTTTCAGCGCTTCGATGGCGCCGAGCGCCATGTCGTCATTGTTGGCCAGTACGGCTTCGATCTTGTCGCCGTGCGAACCGAGGAACGCAGCCATCTTCTCCTGGCCTTTGACGCGGTCCCACATTGCGGTGTCTTCGGCCAGCTTCTCGACCTTGATGCCGGCATCTTCAATCGCCTGGATGGAGTACGTGGTGCGGAGCTCGGCATCCTGGTGTCCCGGCTCGCCCTTCAGCATGACGTATTGCAGAACGCCGTCGCCGTTCTTGTCGGCTTCGGGGTGGGCTTTCCAGTAGTCTACAATGATCTGGCCGGACAGAGTGCCGGACTCTTCAGCCTTGGCGCCTACGTAATACACTTTATCCCATTTCTTCATATCTTCCGGCAGCGGTTCGCGGTTCAGGAATACGACCGGAATGTCCGCCGACTTGGCTTTGTCGATGATAACGCCTGCCGCCGTGCGGTCAACCGGGTTAATCAGCATGCCGTCATATTTCTTGTTGATGAACAGGTCCACCTTATCATTCTGCGTAGGCTGCGAGTTCTGGCTGTCTACGATATCCACAGTGGCCACGCCCTTGGCGGAGGTCTCGATCGCGTTGCGGACGCCGGTCATGAAGGTGTCGTCAAATTTATAGATCGCTACGCCGACTTTCGGAGTCTTGCCCGAATCGCCGGATGTTGCTGCGCTCGAAGCCGGCGTATTGCTGGAACCTGCCGCCTTGTCGTTGTTGTTATTGTTGCCGCATCCTGCGAGAGCGGCTCCGAGCAGTGCGCTTGCGAGTAATACCGGAGTTATTTTCTTCATATTGAATTTGACCTCCTACGATTATGTTTGTTTGTATTCAATCCCCTTGGTGTATCCGGGGTACGTCTTTATTATGCCCTCCGTGTAAGCGGTTGCGAATATAAAATCCTGATTTGTTTTATTAAAATTCTCACATCCGCTCGAAAAAGAACCGCAAGAAGCGCTGGGCTCCCTGCGGTCCTCCGATCAACGTGTCCTCTCTAGGGAAAGGAACGCATCAGTTCACGCTGTAATTGTGGCCGTAGTTGTTGTCCCAATACGTCTGGCCGCCTACCGTATAAGAAATGGCGTACTGGACATTGGTGGCTCCCGGAACATTGAAGCTGTACGTCCAGTCTTCCACACTGTTGAAATTATTCAGGGAGTAGCCGTACGAGGCGTTCCCTTCATGCGTTGTAGCCCAGTTATCCGTCGTGTAGACCACTTTAACATTCTTCACCGGGCTTAAGTTCTTCACATAGATATTGCCGCTGAACGCACCGTCGCTCAATTTGCTGTTGGCGTTCAGCACGTTCGGCACCCCCAGAATGATGGAGGTCAGGGGATAGTTACTGTTCACTTCATTGTAGTAATTGGCCCCCCCGTTGTTGTCCCAGTAGGTCTGGTTGTTCACCACGTATTTAACGGCAAATTTCAGGGAATGCAGATTCTTCAGTTCCGTATGCTGCGCATTTGTAGAATCGTTGGTGTAAATAAGGAAGTGCCATTTCTCATGCGTGGAATCCGTCGGCCCTACATAAGACGCGCTTGCATCATACCAATTGACGTTATCCGGCGTATAATGGACCGTCACGCTCTTTGAAGCTCCGAGATTGGCCACTTCGATATCGCCGCTGAATCCTACGTAACCGTTTTTATAAATAACGCTGATATCCGAATCGATCAGCTTGACCTCATTGCTGCTGGCAAAGGCCGATCCCACGAAAGACAGACTAAAAATCAGAGCAAGCACCATTAATCCAGCAAATCTCTTTTTCATTGCTTTCACAGTTCTCTCTCCTCTAATTTTAATTGGGTCTTACCTCCACGCGCCGACAAAGCCGACAAAGAACTTATTCGTTTAACCCGAGAAAACCTTGGCCTCCTTTCGTTCTTCCCAGAAAAGATTTTGCACTTTCGGAAAGTAAATGATTGCCATAAATACAATAACTTTATCTTCATTTCATGTAAATAGTAAAAAAGTATGCTATTTATCCCCTGCAACGAATCACATTTTGTCAAAAAAAGTCCTGCATTGAAGGCAGGACTGCTTCCCGGACCCAATTTCAGCACCGGTTTATTTCAATTTCTCGATCTTGGAGCCGTCGCCCTTGCTGCGGTAAGCCTCATCGTCGCGAACGAAGTAGATCCAGTCTCCCGCCACTTGTTCCTCGGAGAAATCCCCGCTCAGGACTTCATCTTTGCCTGAGCCATCCAGCTTGATTCGGCTGATGACGGGATCGTCTTCCATTGTATCGGAATAATAGACCCACCCGTTTCCGGTCTGGAGCCAATCGGCCGAATCGTCCGTCAACTGCCGCTTGTTGCCGCCGTCCTGATCCATGACGAAGATTCCATCGTAATTGGTATAAACGACCGAATCCCCTTCAACGGCTACATCGAATATCGTATCATTATCAACCAGCTTGGTCAGATTCGTGCCATCTGTCTTGATGGAGAATAAATAATAATCTTCATCATCAATGAAATAGAGGGTATCCTTGCCCATCGCTAGTTCATCGGCGCCCTCGCTGTATACCATAATCTCGTCGGCTTCCCCCAGTTCTCTCTGGAGCGCTTCCGTATCAGCCAGGTTGTATTCTTTCTTATCTTTCTTCGAAGTAAAATTCTCTTCGTTTACCTTAACATGTATCGCTTTATTCGGATTGTACTTGATCTTTCGAATACTGCCATCGTCGTCTTTTACGTAATACAGCCACTTCTTGTCATGGACGATATCGTCACTGGTAGAGGCCACGGCCAGAATATCCAAGCTCAACTTCTCCTTCGGTGCCCATTTAGCCCGTGCGATGAAGTCGTCAAAACCCTCAAACCTCCAGACGTCCTTCGAATTACTCCCGCTATTCCCGCATCCCCCAAGCAGTAGTGCGGCCGCCCCCAGCAGCGTTACAGTCTTCTTTAAAAACATCTTCTTCTTCCCCTCTGCATCTTTTGTTTAATTTATTTTCTCTTCGCCGGTACCGTCTCCCTTGCACCGGTAATGATCCTCGCCACGGTAGTAATAGATCCAGTCCCCCTTTACGTGCGGCTCGTCAAATTCACCGCTCAGGACATCCATCTTCTGTGAGCCGTCACTCTTTATCCGCTGAATAACCGGTTCATCCGCCATACTATCCGAATAATAAATCCAGTCATTTCCTGTTCCAACCCAATCAACACTTTCATCCAACAGCTGTTTGTGATCGCTGCCGTCCTTCTTAACGGCAAACAAACCATCCATCGTGGCGTATACAACCCAGTCTTCTGCCAGGTCCAGGTCCTCGACCACCAGTTCCTCATTAGTAATTGGGGTCAGACCCGTTCCGTCGGTTTTCATTGAATATATATTGTCTTCTTCGTCTTCATTGACAAAATAGAGTGTATCTTTGTCAAGCGCAAGATTACTGGCCCTGCCGTTGAAGAGGAGTATCTCGTCCGATACTCCCAGATCTTTTTGAAGAGCAGCAGTATCTGACATTAAATGCTTTTGCTTATCTTTCTTTGAAATGAAAGTTATATCTTTATATGTCACTGTTATTTTTTTATCGGGATTAAATTTTGTTTTCTTAATGCTGTCATCACTCGCCAAGTAATAAAGCCAATTCCCGCTGTTTATGACTTCTCCATAAGCATCTACAGCAGCTAAAAGTTCAATTTTCTTCTTCTCAGGAGGCACCCAGTTGTACCTCATGATAATATTGGACCCCAAATTATGATACAACCATAAGTCATTGGACTCGCCCCCGCTGTTGCCGCATCCCCCAAGCAGGAGTGCGGTCGCCCCCAGCAGCGTTACAGTCTTCTTTAGAAACATCTTCTTCTTCCCCTCTGCATCTTTTATCTGTATCTGCTATATTATAACTTTTGTCCCGGTTCTTTTCTATGCAATTTCTCCCATAATACTTTCGGTGTTTACATAAAAAGACGCCGGAAACCGGCGTCTTTTGAAAGCTCATGATGAAGGGCTGGGTCTTAGCACCCAGAAAAGGTTTAACGCACAAACGGGAATAGCAGCTTCTGGTTCTCGGGGTAGAGCATATTGTCAAGATCGATCAGCTTGGTTCCGGTATCGACGCGCTCCGGCACCCGGATGCCCTGGGCCGCTTCGGCGGCATGCTTGACGGCCAGATAGCCGTTGCTGAACGGATTCTGAATGACAGTCGCCTGGACGATGCCGTCCTGAAGCATCTCCAGCATGGAAGCCGAGCTGTCAAACGCGACCATGCGGATGCCGGCGCGGCCGCTCTCCATCAGCGCTTCCGCCGCTCCCTGGGAAGCCGTCTCGTTCAGTGCGGCGATGCCGCGCAGATCCGGATGCTTCGCCAGCATCAGCCGGGTCAGCTTCCGGGCTTCCTCTATATTAGAGGGTGTGTAGAAAATATCGACCACATGCACATCCGGGAACCGTGCCACATAGTCGAGAAATCCCTTCTCCCGCTCGCCGGCGTCCCGGGCGCCGTAATCAATGGAGCCTGAATGTGCCGCTTCCGGGTCCGCAGACTGCACCGTATCCCCGGTTCCTATGGAACCGGCCTGACTCTCGGAATTGGTGAAGTTCAGAATTCCGATCTCTCCGTGGCCCCCAAGCAGCTCCACAAGTCGTTCCGCCGACTTCTGTCCGGCTTCGTAGCTGTTGGAGCCGACATAGGTCGCTACCCGCGCCGAGCCGACTTCCGCGTCTACCGATATGACGGGAATGCCATAGTAAGAGGCCTTATCCACCACCTGCGCCAAGCCCATATAACTGCTCGCGGCCAGAATGATCGCATCGGCCTTGTCTTTGATAGACTGGTCCACCATCCCGATCTGACCGCTGACGTCGCTCTCGGAAGCAGGGGCCTTGAAGGTGAGCTTGACATTGAACTCCTGGGCAGCGGCTTCCGCCCCCAGCTTGACGGTATTCCAGTAGTCGCCCCGGCTCATCTTGACAATCATATGGATGCTGCGGGTCTTGTTGGTATCAATTCGGGCGGCGGGAGCCTGGAAGCAGGAGCTTAAACCCAGGCTCAGGAGGGCGACCAGAAGCAGCCCCAGCCGAAGTGTCCGGTACTTCATGAAGACTCCTCCTCCCGGCCCGGATTCCCGTCCTCATCGCTGCGGACAGCCGGGAAGGTGACGGTCACCGTTGTGCCTTCCTCCAGCTCGCTCTCAAAGGACAGTCCGTATTCGCGGCCGAAGTACAGTACAATTCGTTCATTCACATTGCGTACACCGACCCCGGAGCCCGAGCCCGCCCCGGAATTCCCCGGATTTCTTGCTCCCCCTGTCAGGAGCCGGCTCATGGTCTCGCGGGACATGCCGAGCCCGTTGTCCGTCACCTGAATAACCACCAGTCCGCCGCGGACGGAGGCCCGGATCGCAATCCGCCCTTCATCGGGCATCATCTCGATGCCGTGGTAGATCGCATTCTCGACAATCGGCTGAAGAATCAGCTTGATGGTCTGGCAGCTCAGAACTTCTTCGTCCGCCTGAATCTCGTAGCGGAATTTGTTCTTGAAGCGGAAGCTCTGAATGACGAGGTAGTGACGGACATGATCCAATTCTTCCTGAACCGTAATCATGTTCTTGCCCTTGCTGAGACTGATGCGGAAGAACCGGGACAGCGACTGTATCATCGTGACCACTTCTTCGTTTCGCCCCTGCTCCGCCAGACGGATCACAGAATTCAGCGTGTTATAGAGAAAGTGGGGATTGATCTGGGCCTGGAGCACTTCCAGCTCTCCCTTGCGCTTGGTCTCCTGCTCAAAGATAATCTGATCCATCAATTGACGAATCCGCTGCAGCATCAGATTGAAGCGCCTGGAGAGCTGCTCCACCTCGTAGGCTCCCCGGACATTGATGGAGGTATGAAGATCGCCTTCCCCTACTTGCTGGACGGTCCGCTCCAGCTTGGCAATCGGGCGGGCGATCCGCGCCGACAGCAGCACCGACACGACAATGGCGATCAGGCTCACTGCGGCGAGCAGGCCGAGCAGATAACGGCTGAGGTCCCGGCGAGTCGTGATAATCTCGTCGTAATAGGCCACCCCGACGATCTTCCACCCGGTAGCCGCAAGCGTGCGGAGCGTAATCAGCCGCTTCTCGCCGCTGGCGCTGTCTGTGTAGCTCCGGTAGGTGTATTCCAATACCGGCTCGACGTTCTCGTATTTCAGTCCTGCATAGATCAGCTGCTGCTGCGGATGGTAGACGATATTGCCCAGTGAATCGAGAATGTAGGCGTATCCCCGCTTGCCCAGCTTGACCTGCCGGCTGAGCTGGTCGATGGTGCGGAAGTTAAAATCCACAAGCAGGATGCCTTCCTTCAGCACCCCTTGGTCGCGGTAATGCACCTTCTTGCTCAGCGAGACGACCCAGGTGTACCGGTTCTTGAACAGATTCTGGATATGAGGCGCGGAGAAGGAAATATCGGAATTCTTCTGCGGCGCATTGAACCAGCTCTGGTCATAGAGACGGGTATTGGACCGCATCGGCGTCTCGGGTACGTCGAGCACCAGATCCCCGCCGGGAGTGAACACGGCGAAGGACACGATATCCGCCCGGGATTCCAGAAGGGCGATCAGCCGCTCTTTCAGCAGAGTGGAGCCGATGGCATCGGTCTCGCCGATCTCCTGCTCGGCTTTTTCATAAATTCCGCGCATCCCTTCCACGTACAGATTGAGATTGTAATTAACCTGCTCGATAATCTGCTGCATATTCAGCGTCGCATTCTGCTCCGCCGTCTTCGCGAACTTGTTATACATCAGCAGGCTGACCACTACCGCAGCGAGAACGGTAACCGCCGTGAAGGTCAGCGTAATAATCATCTGAATGCTCCGCAGCTTGGGCAGCAGCCGCCCCCCGCTTCCGGCTCTTCGGCCGGGACGGAAGGGAAAAAGCGGTTGACGGGATCTCGGCATGGCCTACCCCCCTCTGGCCTCGTTCTTATACTCCTTGGGCGACAGACCGTACTTCTTCCGGAAGCAGAAGCTGAAATAGTTGGGATCGGAGAAGCCGATGCGTTCCGCAATTTCAAAAGCTTTCAGCTCGGTCGACCGGAGCAGCTCCTTGGCGGCCTCCAGCCGAATATGGAGCAGGTAGGCGACGAAGGTAGTCTTCGTCTCTTTTTTGAAGATGCTGCTGAAGTAACCGGTGCTGATATGAAGATGCTGGCAGACCCGGCCGACAGACATATCGGATTCGCTGTAATGCGCCTTGATAAACTCCTTCGCCTCGTCGATGAGCTGGCGGTAGCTGGACTGGCGTTCCTGCGCAATCTTGTCCATGAGCCGCATGCAGACCTCCGCGATCCAGTCCCGGGCTTCAGCCATGTTGTTGAAATGGCGGACATCCGCCAGGGCGAGCAGCCCTTGGCCGAACAGCTCATTAGTCTCGGTTCCCGTCTCCTTCGCCACCCGCATAAGGGAAGTGACAATCTCCAGCAGGAAGATCTGGTATTCCCGCGCGGACGCCCGGCTGTCATCGAAGCCTCCGAACAGCTCGTCCAGCATCCCCCGCAGTTCCTGAACCGTACCCAGCTTGATCGTCCGAATGAACGCCTGCTCGGTCAGCTCGTCGAACACGGGCATCCGCTCATTCCGGGATTCCACATCCTCGATCCAGATGACACGGTTATTCCCCAGCAGCAGCCGGTAGTCGAGAGCCTGCACCGCTTCATCCAACGAGTCGTAGAATTGGGCGGGCGAAGTGCGAACGGTGCCCGTACCTGCCGTAACAGTCATGCGAAGATAGCGCTGGACATTGCTGCGAATCTCCTCCAGCATCTCCAGCGTTGCTTCCAGCAGATCGGAACCGCCCCCTGAGACTGAATGCGTCAGCAGGACCGCATCGTCGCGGTGAATGAACACCCGGCCCAGCTGGTGCTTGCGGCAGCTCTCTTCCGCTACATTGAGTACGGCAAAGAGCTGCAGATTCCGGTCGCCGGTGTCGCGGAGCGATAACCTCCCCCCCGGATCGTCCCCGGCTGTTCCCCGGATATGGTCCAGACGGATAACCGAGGACAGAAAGTGATTTCCTGCAAAGGAAAGGCCGAACTCGGCGCATTTCTCGTTGATTTCAGCCAGCCGCAGGCGGCGCGAAACGAGAGAAGACAGAAACTGCTCGCGCAGCAGCGGCAGGCTTTTGCGATAATGCTCGCTCAGCAGATGAATGTTCTCCTTCTCCGCAATCTCCGCCTCAATCGCCGTACGGACCTTGGACAGCACTTCTACCAGCTCGGCGGCTGAGAAGGGCTTCAGCAAATATTCGTCAATCTGCAGCTTGATCGCCCGCTGGGCGTATTCGAACTCGTCATAGCCGGTCAGGATAATAATCTTCGTGCCGGGGTGATGGCTGCGAATCCATTCCGCCAGCTGAAGCCCGTTCATGAACGGCATTTGAATATCGGTTACCACGACATCGGGCTGCAGACGGTCAATGAGTTCGGCCGCTTCCCGGCCATTCTCCGCCTGATCCACCACCTCGAAGCCGTGGGCGTTCCAGTCGATTCGGGAAGCAATGCCTTCCCGTACTTCCTCTTCGTCTTCCACCAAGATGAGCTTGTACATTAAGTCCTCCTCAAGACGCCGCCATCCGGGCTATCCGGCAAGGGGCAGCTGTCGTACACTTCCATGGGTTCGCTTTCATGGGTTCGCTTTCATTGTAAACAGGTTCCTTCCGTTTGCCAAATGAAAATCCCTCCAAACGGCTGCCGCCGTTTCATGAGGAGCCGGGAAGGTTAATAGACCTTTATGCGCAAAAAAAAGCCACCCCGTTAACGGGATGGATGATCGGCTGTGTATGGGCTACGGTTATACGGATTTGGAGAATCGGTATCCGTTCTGTTCAAAGCCGAGATGACGGTAAAAAGCATGAGCCGGCGCCTTCTCGACCCGGTTGCCGCTCCGCAGGAAAATCTGCGCGCAGCCGCGGGCTCTCGCCCACTCCTCGGCGGCTGCCATGAGGCGTCTTCCGAGGCCCTCGCCCCGATGCTCTTCCGATACGACAATTGCGGTGATCTCGGCCATATCCCGCTGCATGTAGTAAGATCCCACCCGGGTCAAGCTGACCATGCCGGCTGTCCGGCCGTCCAGCAGGGCAACCAGGGTTCCATGGTGATCGTCCTTCTCCGACGCTTCCATCCGTTCTTTCATAACCCCGAGCGTTGTCGGATAGCCGCAGCTCTTGACGAGCGATGTCACAGCCTCCAGATCGCAGCTTCGGCATTTGCGGATTTGCAGCGTCGCTGTCTGAATACTACTGTTCATTATCGTATACCTCCACTTTTAACAGGGAAGCCGTCCCATGGGCCGGCACCCGCGCTGGTTCCACGGATTCGGCCAGTTGAACCCGCCGCCATCCGTCGTCTATCCGGAGCTCCAATCCCCGCATGACGCATTCCATTCTTTTTCGGAAACTTTCATGCCTCTTTATTTTCTTCCAAGCTGCGGCAGATTGCAAGACTCTTCGACAAAATGTCTTAATTTACATGAGTACCTATGCTTTTGATAGCGCTTCCAGATCCTTTTCGCGGCTTTGCAGCTCGGCGGCCAGGGCTGTCCAATGCTCTCCCGATTCACCTCCCTTCAGCGTTGCCTCCATCGCCTCATCCTGCTCGGCCAGCATCTGACGAAGCCGGTCCGCCGCCCGCTTGAGCGCTTCCGAGGTCAAATTCCGGTAATGGTGCAGCAGTTCTCCGGCCGCTCCCTGCACGGCAGCCGCCAGCGCATTCTTCAGCAGCGGTTCGACCACGGACCGCAGCCGGTCCCGGCCGCCGCCCTCGAAGAAATGCCGCGGAGAGCGGAAGAGGCCTGTATAGGCGCTCCAGTCCACCGGTCCCAGTTCGGCCTTCAGCCCTTCCGGGGAGGGCCAGCATGCGTCCGGCTCCCGATCCGCCAAATCGGACGGGTCCAGGCCCAGCCGAAGCGCCTCTTCGGCGGCGGCTTCCGCCGCGAGACGGCGTCCGGCCGCCTCCAGCCGAAGCGTCGTCGCCCAGAGTTCTCCCTCCAGCTCCCGCTGCGCCGTCTGCCACAGCTCCCGTCCGCTGGCCGTGAACAGCCCTTTCAGATGACCGCTCTCTTCCCGCAGCAGCGACGGATGGAAAGATTCCTGAAGCATGGCGCCGAACTTGAAGCCGATGCGTTGGCGCACATGATACAGAAGCTCCTCGCCTTCACGGCCAAGGGCCGCCAGCGGCATCTCGTCGCAGGCCAGCTTCCGCAGCCCGGCCTCGGCTTCGCTCCGCCAGTCTTGTCTCCGCCGAAGCTCCTCTTCCCGCTCGGACGCATTCCGTGAAGCCAGAGCGGCCCATTCCTCTACCCTTCGGCGGGTGGAGGACAACAGCGAGGAAGCCGCTCGGAGAGACAGCGCGGGCAGCTCCTCGCCGGCAAACCGCATCAGTTCTTCTTGAAAGCGGTCGAAGCGCGACGCTTCCCGGGCAGCCTCTTCGCCCGGCCGGCGTCCCTGCAGAGCCAACAGGCTCGACAAAGCGTAAATCCTTGGGGCGATCAGACCGGCAGTCCGCAGTTCGGTCCGCACATGCTCTCCGACCGCATCCAGCTCCTCCTCGTCCGATGCCAGATCGGAGGCGTTGATAATGAAGAACATTTTGTCGAGGGCGAAGCTGTCCTTCACCCGGCCGAGCTGGGCGAGGAGCGCCCGGTCGGCTTTGGAGAAGGCGTGGTTGTAGTAGGTCAGGAAGACAATGGCATCGGCTTCCTTCATATAACCGAAGGTGACCCCGGTGTGCCGGGCATGCAGCGAGTCCGCTCCCGGCGTATCAACCAGCACGATGCCGCCTTCCGTCAGCGGGGAAGAATAATAGAGATCGATCCGCCGGACGAAGCAGGCCTTCGTCTCGTCGGCGACAAGTCCCCGGTATTCGTCCAGGTCAACGGTCCGCACGGACCCGAGCAGACCGCGCGACGCTTCCCATCCGGCTGCGGCGGCCCGCAGGAAGCCGATATGCGGCAGCGCCGAAGGGTGCAGGCCCCGGCCCTCCAGACAGGCGGCTGTCTTCGGCCATTCCTCCGGGTCCGGCTCGCCGAGCTCCAGCACGGAGAAGGAATGCCGAAGATCGTCCCGGAACTCGTCCGCCGTCTTCATGGCTACGGCGGCTGTACCATGCGCATACCCGCCTTCCGGCGCCAGGATGCGGTTGACGGCAGCCGTGGCGGGGTGAGGCGACACGGGCAGCACGTCTTCGCCGAGCAGAGCGTTGGCGAAGGAAGACTTGCCGGCGCTGAAGGCGCCGAACAGCGCGAGCGTGAAGCGGCCGCCGGCCAGGCCGGCCGCCCGCTCCGCCAGGCCGCGCGCCCGCGACGCCAGAGCCGGCTCGCGGCGCAGCCGCTCTGCGGCGGCGTCCAGCACCGCTGCGGCGCTGCGCAGCCGCCGGCGCGGTGCGTCCGGCTCCGCGCCGCCGCGGCGCGGAACGCGCGGCGCCGGAGCCGC
>NZ_JAVFHT010000002.1:0-407340 GCF_031470375.1 Paenibacillus glufosinatiresistens | reverse complement strand
TTGAACGGCCGCTTTGTTTACTTTTTAGTGGAGGTGGTCCCTCTCAGCTTAGAAATATCTACTTTTGGGACAGCCTCGTTTTTTTGCGGGCATTTCGGGGGAAGGCGATCCGGCCCGGGCAGGCGTTGCGGATAAATTGCCGGTCTCATGCGCACGCTAGGAGGGAGTCAGGCCTAGAGCCGAGTCTTATTCAGAGAGGACGCGTTATACAGGATGGCCGAGAAAAGCATATTGGCATATTTCAAAAGTCCCGAAGAGGCGGAGAGCGTCTCCCGCAAGCTCCAGTCCATGCGCGTAGTCGATATGTCCATCGATACCTTCAGCCGCTACAGCGGCGGCTTCAATGATGCTTATATCCCCGCCAATGGGCAGATCACCACGCTTGGGACCGCAGCCACGGGTCAAGTGGACGCCGGCGTTATGGCGGCGGCCGATCCCAGCGCCAGCGGGATGAGCGACGGCGGGGCCGGCGGGCCGACCGGACGGAATGTTCTTTTGACCGTCGTTATCGACGAATCGACTTTTCACCAGGCGCTGTCCATTATTGAGGAAGCCGGCGGAATGATCTAGTCAGGCGCGGACAAGCGCCGGGAATCGGAGGAATGGGCAATGGTTAAACGCTACGATAAAGTGAAGACCGGTACGGAGAAGATGAAGCTTCTGGCATCCGCCCGGAATGAAGATGTCGAATTCTCCGCCGCCGAGGCGGACCGCGACGACGTTGAAGCGATGGACCGCTCCGCGGAAGCCGACAGACGCCAGCTTCGGGAAATGCTTCGGGAGAAGCAGGAATCTTAAGCGAGGCGCGGCAGGAATCCGGGAAGTCCCGAAGATCCGGGTTCGCTTGAACCCCTCTGAACCTGAACCGCCCGGCTGCTCGCGCAGAACCGGGCTGTTCGGCATTCTCCGCTTAGGTATAATAGAGAGGGAATACCCGTGTAGCCGGGTACGGAAGGAGTGCCGATCAATGGACAAATGGATCATGTGGGGCGGCCTGACGCTGGTAGTTGCGCTGCTCACACTGCTGAATCAGAAGCGTCTGTACGCGCCCGGCGTCAAGCGCGCCTATGCGGAACTGAAGACCCTGGCCGACCGGACGGAGCGGGGAACATCGGAGCCCGGCGATCTGAGCCGCTGGGAGGCGGCTCTGGCGGAGATGGAGCGCCATCCGAACGAATACAACAAGCTGGACCTGGAGATCGGGCTGAGATCGCATTTCTGCGCTTTTCTCGAGAAGCATGCGCCGGGCGATCCCCGGCTGCCCGAACTGCGGCTCGTCGCTTCCAACCGGAAGGATTCCGTATGGGGGATCAAGCTGACGGATCGCGACCGGTAGACGGGACTGCCGGCAGCGAAGCGGACAGGCTCGGAGGAAAATAATCCGCCGAATCCGGCCGGTTGCGCCGGAAGGCGCCCGGCGTGCAGCCGACCCAGGTCGTGAACTGGCGGATGAAGCTCTGGACATTGACATAGCCGAGCCGGTAGGCAATCTGCTCCACCGTATCTGTGCTGCTGTCCAGCATCTGCATCGCTTCCTGCTGCTTGAGGATCATCAGGTACTGTCTCGGGGACATGCCATAGGCCTGGCGGAACAGGCGGTGGCAGTGGCGGCGGCTGATGTTGAGCCGCCGGGCGATGTCTTCCAGCCAGTCTCCCGCCGCCTCGTCGGGGCCGGCAGCGGGAGACGGCTCGCCGTCCATCTGCGGGCGGCGCAGCAGCCGCTCGATCTCGCGGGCAATCAGATAGGCCGGCTCTCTGCGCGCAGCCGGCTTTTTGCGCGCGGCCTCGGCCGCGAAGCCGGCATGAATGCGCTCGATGATCTCGAGCACCCCGAGCATGACCGCGGAGACGCGGGGCGGACGCGGTCCTTCGAGCTTGTTGAACAGCCCGAGAATGGAAGGAGAGAGCGCTTCGGTCAGCGGATGATCCGCCGGATAAGCGCAGACGTTCTCACTCTCGAACAGTTCCAGCAGCTCTTCGTCTTCGGCGCCGATATGCCCGGCGACGAAGGAGCAGCCCTCCTCCAGCGGAGCGCGGTAGCCGTGGAGCTGCATTGGAGACACCAGAAAGAGATCGCCCGCTGTCAGCGTATGCGCCGTATGCCCGGCAAAGGCGCTGAGCGTTCCCCGGGTCACGAGAATAAACTCAAACATCATATGGTGTACATGCAGGCCGCAGGTCCAGCCTCCACATACCGTGCGCCGGTGGGGCGCGTACAGGCAGATGTCCGAACGGACATGCGGAAAGAATTGTTCCTCCCGGGTTGCCGGTTCCATATTCGCAAGCCTCCTTCTTCTTGGACGGCTCCTCCCTCGGCGGAGGTGTCCGATTATGTGAACCCGCCTCTCCAAACAGGACCGATGATGTGATGGCCGGTTGCGCAGAGGAGGGCTATACTGTCTTTACCTTATGCCGCCGGGCCGGCCGGGCCCAAGGCATGAAGTCTATTATAAGACAAGAAGGCAGTGAATCCTATGGCAAAAACCGAATCGACCCTGGACTACACCGAGTGGTTTGCGGCCGATCAGACCGGACAGAGCGCTCCGAAGCCGTTCTCTCTTCTGTGGCGCCTCTACCGGGAGCATACGCGCAAGCTAGCGCTGTCCGCCCTGTACTACATTCTCAAAACTTCGCCCGTCTGGGTGCTGCCGGTCGTGACGGCGAACATCATTAATATCGTCGGCTATCCGAACGAACACGGCATGCGGGAATTCTGGATCAATCTGGTGGTTATTCTCATCGTTATCGCTCAGAATATTCCTACCCATACGATGCACATCAAGTATATCAGCCAGGCGGTGCGGCATGTGGAAGCCGGGCTTCGCAGCTCGCTTGTCCGCAAGCTCCAGCAGCTCTCGCTCGGCTATCACGGCGACATGAACGCCGGGAAGATGCAGTCCAAGGTGCTGCGGGACGTCGAAGCGATCGACTTCCTGTCCCGCCAGATGCTGATGACCGTCATTCCGGCCGGAATCAACCTGGCGGTGGTGACCGGCCTGACCTTGTATCACAGCCGGATTGTGGCTCTGTTCTTCATCCTCATGGCGCCCGTATCCATCTATCTCGTCCGGGTCTTCCGGGGCCGGATGTCGCAGCGCAACCACGAAGTGCGGCGCAATATCGAAGAAATGTCCGGCAAGGTCTCGGAGACGGTGGAGATGATCCCGGTTACCCGGGCGCACGGGCTGGAAGAGGTCGAGATCCGCAAAGTGGACAGCGCGCTGGAGAACATCCGCCAGCGGGGACATATGCTTGATGTGCTGGAGGCCTACTTCGGCTCTTCGAGCTGGGTGGTGTTCCAGCTGTTCCAGGCCGGCTGCCTGTTCTTCACGGCCTTCCTCGCCCACAAGGGGATGATGGAGATCGGCGATATCGTGATGTATCAGGGATTCTTCAACATGATCATCGGCTCGGTCACCTCCATCCTCAATGTCTATCCGAACCTGGTCAAGGGTCTGGAATCGCTGCATTCCGTCTCTGAGGTGCTCATGTCCAACGAGACGGAGGAGTACCGGGGACGCACCAAGCCCGATGCGATCCGGGGGGCCTACTCATTCAGCGGCGTGGGCTTCCGCTACTCCGAATCGGAGCGCCATGTGCTGGAGGATTTCTCGCTGGAAGTCAGGGCAGGGGAGACCATTGCTTTTGTCGGCGAATCCGGCTCGGGCAAATCGACGATCCTGAATCTGATTATCGGCTTCTACAAGCCGCAGAGCGGACTCATCAAGGTGGACGGCATTCCGATGACGGAGCTCAGCATGAAGCGCTACCGCCAGTCGCTGGCCATCGTGCTTCAGAATAATCTCCTGTTCTCGGGAACAATCCGGGAGAATATTACGTACGGTCTGCCCCACATCAGCGAGGAGAAGGTGCAGGAGGCCGTCTATATGGCCAATCTGCAGGACGTGATCGACAGCCTGCCGAACGGATTGGACACCTCCGTCGGCGAGCACGGCGGCAAGCTCTCCGGCGGCCAGCGGCAGCGGATCGCCATTGCCCGGGCTCTGGTCCGCGATCCGCGGATCATTATCCTGGACGAAGCGACCTCCGCGCTGGACAATGTATCCGAGCGCCATGTCCAGGACGCGATCGAGCGCCTGATGCACAAGCGGACGACATTCATCGTCGCCCACCGGCTGTCCACGATCCGGGGAGCCGACCGGATTGTCGTCATGAAGAAGGGCCGGATCGCGGAGGTCGGCACCTACGACGAGCTGCTGGCCCGGCAGGGTGAATTTTACAAGCTGAAGAACCGGTAATACAGACTGGCAGGCGGATTACAAACCTTAAGTTCGGCGCAACAGGCGCCGGGCTTTTTTTGTACGCGCGGCGTCCCTTTTCCTTTCTGAAAAAGGAATAATTTTCATATCTGAAATTTCTTTATTTTAATATTCAGTAATTCGTGGCGGCGGTCGATATAACAGGTACATTACATCCATTGGAGGTTGACTGAATGATTATACCCAAGGGCTTCAGGCAAGTTCTGAAGCGAGCTTTGACCGTTCTTACGGTTATTTCACTGGTCGTCCCTTTCTACCAAGGGTCCAGCGCATCGGCGGGGGCGCTGCCGCTCTATGACACGATGGGCGATCACAGCACGGTCACGTCGGCTACGTACGACGAACTTGCTCCGGGCACGTATTACGCAACGCCGTTCCAGGTCGGCAACGCTTATGCGGAAATCTCCAACGTCTACCTGAAACTCCGTTACGAAGAGCAGGGCAGCTATACTTCCGCCGAGAGCTCGGTTGCCATCTACAGCGACGACAACGGGCGTCCCGGTACGGTTCTGATGAACGCGGAGGGCACTTCCACACTGGCGGACAACAAGAATGTCAGCCCGTATGAAACCTCGTACCGCAATGAGTTCTTCGGCTTCCCGCAGCCCGGGGCCAAGCTGTACCCGAACCATAAATACTGGATTGTGTACGGGAACTCCGACGATAATGCGGACAACCTGTCCAGACTGGTGGTTGAACGCAATGCCGGCCAGACCGCTCCCCATCAATACGGGAGCAGTGCAGGAATCAAAGAAGACACGCTGACGACCCTGACGGTAAGCGGTGCCGGCACGCAGATCGGCGCGCTGAATTTCTCGGGGGCGGCCGAAATCCAGGACCAGATCGTCCCGGTCATGATGGTCGGTTGGGAATCGAAGCCGGTTACCGACCTGTCGGTGTCCGATACCACCGAGAGCAAGGCCGACCTGAGCTTTACGCAGAAACCGGGCGCTACGGAGCTGTGGGTCGAGCAGTCGCAGGACAACATCAACTGGACCCGGTCCCGCTTGAATATGGACATCCCTCTTCATCAATATTCCAGCTATGCGACAGTGACGGGACTCGTTCCCGGGAAGCATTACTACTTCCGCCTTAACATCAAAGACGGACGCAGCGGCGGCCTGTCCAATGTAGCGGAAGCCACGATGCCCGACTTCGGCTGGCGCATCGTCGGCAAAGAAGGCATTACCGATTACCAGATTAAAAGTCCTTCGATTGCGGTAGACAAACAGGGCACACCCTATATTGCCTTTGTCAATTCGGCCATGACCGGCAAAGTCACCGTGATGAAGTTCAACGGTACGGCCTGGGAAGAAGTCGGGGACCCGGTTGCCGATAACCTTGGCAACGCCTATGTATCCCTGGCGCTGGACAGCACAGGGACGCCTTATGTCGCTTACCGGGACAACGACAACGACAGCCGGGCGACGGTGAAGAAATGGGAGAACGGTCAGTGGGTCCTTGTGGGAAATCCGGGATTCACCTCCGGTCAGGCCAATCAGATTACTCTGAAGCTAGACCGCAGCGACCGGCCTTACCTCGCTTATCAGGATTATGATTACAGCCGCGCCGGCGCACGCAGCGGCGCCGTGACTGTCATGACGTTCGCAGACGGAAGCTGGACCGTAACCGGCGATCCGCAATTCAGCGAAGGCGGCAGTACCGTCGAATCGCTGGCGTTTGATCTGGCTCCGGACGGAACGCCTTACGCGGCGTACACCAGTGAAACCGACAACAAATACTTGCCGTACCTGGCCGTCTACAAAGACAACCGCTGGGAAACGATAGGCGGCGCTCCGGCGGATGCGACCGGCGTAGGCTATGAGAGCAAGGTTGCTCTCGCCGTCAATCCGGTGAGCGGCACTCCGTTCATCGCCTTTAAGGATCAGGCCAGCGGCTCGGCCATCGCCGTGAAAGAATGGAAAGACGGCGCGTGGAATCCGGTAGGCGCCGGAACCGCGACTCCGTGGGAGGCAAATGAGCTGACGCTTGGCTTCGATCCTGCGGGAACGCCCTACCTGGCGTATACCGAGATGCAGGAAGGGGCGGCGCCGCTTAACGTCCGCAAATGGACAGGCACGGTCTGGGAACAGGTCGGAGCCGAGAACTTCTCGGCCGGACGAATTTATCTGCCCGGACTCGCCTTCGATCCGGAAGGCCGTCCTTATGCCGCCTATATCGACCGCGGCAATTCCGACAGCATTACCGTCAAGGTCTTCCCGAAACCGATCTCCGATCTGAAGGCTGCGGAGACCGCGGAGGGGTATAAGCTGACATTCAGCCCTGCAACGGGAGCGTCTTCCGTCGCGGTGGAATACTCGGCCGACGGTGTGAACTGGCAGACCGCAACGCTGGCGCTGCCGGTGGACGCCGCGTCTGTCTCGGCTGTCGTCACCGGGCTGCCTGCCGGCACCGCTTACCAGTTCCGCCTTGCTGTATGGGGAGGCGCAAAAGAAGGGCTCTCCAATACAGCCGAGACCCGTCTGATTCAGACCGTTCAGCCGGTCTCCGCCCTGCCGGGTTCCGGCCAGGTCACGGCCGGAACGACGGTTGCCCTGAGCACAGCGACCAAAGGCGCGACCATTTATTACACGCTGGACGGCAGCGTGCCTACGACAAGCAGCCCGGCGTACACCGGACCGATTACTGTAAGTGAGAATGTAACGATCAAGGCATACGCCGTGAAAGACGGCATGATTGCAAGCGAAGTCAAGGAATGGACCTACACCGTCGAAGCTTCGTCTCCGGTCTCAACGCCTGTAGCTACGGCCGCTGCCACGGTACCGAACAGCCAGATTACCCTGAAGGTAGTCGATGGGTCCGGCCAAGCCCTGCAGACGCCGCTGACGCAGACGATCGGCTCCTCTCTGCCGCTGACCGGACAGCTGCTGAATGCCGGCGGCCAGAGCCTCGGAAGTGCTACCATCAAGCCGGGCGGACAGGTATCCATGCCGAACGTGCCGGCCGGAACCTACAAGCTGCCGCTTCAAGTGGTGGCCCCGAACGGACAGAAGCTGGCGGGAACCGTCGCCAAGGTGACCGTTGACGCAGCCGGCAACGTCAGCATCAGCGCCGAGCTGATCGACCCGTACGGCATCATTACCGACTCCGTTACCGGCAAGCCGGTCGATGGCGTCAAGGTCACGCTCCACTGGAGCGATACCGCGCTGAACCGGGCCAAGGGCCGGACTGTCGACGCGCTTGTCGAACTGCCGGAACTGCCGGACTTTGCGCCGAACCGCAATCTGGACCCGCAGACGAGCGTGAAGGGCGGACAGTACGGCTGGATGGTCTATCCGGAAGGCGATTACTACATTCTCGCCGAGAAGGACGGCTACGAAGTATACGACAGCCGCAAGGATACGCGCAGCGAACAACAGGGCGAAGACAGCTACATCAAGGACGGCATTATTCATGTCGGCCAGTCGATCGTCGAGCACAGTTTTCAAATCCATCCGGCCAAGACCGGCAGCGGTACGCATACCGCCTACATCAAGGGGTATCCGGACGGCAGCTTCAAGCCGGAGAACGGCATCAGCCGCGCCGAGCTGGCCGCTATTCTGGGCCGGACGATGACGAAGAACGCGCCGGCCAAAGCCGCGGCTTCCTTCAAGGACGTCGCCGCCAAACACTGGGCGGCCAAGGACATCGCCGCTGCCCGCGCACAGGGCTGGATGACCGGCTATGCCGGCGGCGCGTTCAAGCCGGAAGGCAAAGTAACCCGGGCCGAACTGGCGCAGACGCTGGCGAACATTTACGGCTGGAAGGCGGCGGGTTCCGTTTCCTTTGCGGATGCGCAGGGCCATTGGGCCGGGAAGGCGATTGCAGCGCTCGCCGAGCAGGGTCTGATCAACGGCTACGGTGACGGAACCTTCCGTCCGGACCAAGCCGTAACGCGGACCGAAGCGGTGAAGATCTTCAACCGGCTGCTCAAGCGCAGCACAGGCGACAAGGTCGGCGTAACGCCGGTCTGGTCCGATGTGAAGGAATCGCACGGAGCGTACACCGATATTATGGAAGCTTCCGTCGGCCACGGATACAACGCGTATGCGACCGGAACGGAAGAGTGGACGAACAGATAGTAGAGAAGGAGACCCGCGGCGGGTCTCCTTTTTCTTTGGGCAGGGGAGAGATTCTCCTTCGCCGCGCCGCCATTGACAATAACCCCCGGCTTTCAGTAGTGTTAAGATTCACGGGACGGGCAAGTCCCAACCGGAACGGCCGGAGAGGAGTCGGAGGAAGAATGGAGATTGCACGCTGCGCCTGGGTTAACGCCGATCCGCTGTACCGGGCTTACCATGACGAGGAATGGGGACGGCCGGTCAGGGATGACCGGGAGCTGTTCGAGCTGCTGATGCTGGAAGGCATGCAGGCGGGGCTGAGCTGGTACACCATCCTGAAGAAGCGGGAGAACTACCGCGAGGCGTTCGACGGCTTCGATCCGGAGAAGATCGTCCTCTACGAAGACGCCAAATTCCTGGAGCTGATGAATAATCCCGGCATCGTCCGCAACCGGCTCAAGATCGCCGCGGTTATCGCCAACGCCGGGGTCTATCTGGAACTGAAGAAGCGGGGCATTTCGTTCTCGGAGTATCTCTGGAGCTTCGCGGGCGGAGAGCCGAGAGTGAATCTTCCGAAGTCGGCCGCCGATGTGCCGGCAAGCACGCCGGAATCCGATGCCATGAGCAAGGCGCTCAAGAAGCTGGGCATGAAATTCGTCGGTTCCACGATCTGTTATGCGTTCATGCAGGCGTCCGGGATGGTGAACGATCATACGAGGGACTGCGCGTTCAGCGGTTTGGCGCCGGACGGGCAAACGATGGTATAATGACGGAGGCCGCTTGCGGCCGGAAATGGGACTGGCTTTTGCACAAATTTAACAGGCATTATCATTTGGGAGGCTAACGAATCATGCTGTGGCAGGAATTGACCATACATACAACCGAAGAAGCGCAGGAGATGATCTCCAACTTTCTCGTGGAAGCCGGAGCGGGAGGGGTATCGATCGAGGAGTCGGGAACGCTCTCCAAGGTCCGCGACACGCGGTACGGCGAGCTGTACGATGAGCCGCTGAACGACATTCCCGAAGGCGAGGCCGTCATCAAGGGCTACTTTGCCCTGGAAGCGGATATGAATGCGGCTGTGGCCGAGATCGGCCCGCGCATTCTGGAACTGCGGGACTACGGCATAGAGCCGGGCAGAGCGGAGCTCTCCTGGAAGACCGTGGACGAAGAGGAGTGGAGCCATGCCTGGAAGGCGTACTTCAAGCCGCTGCGGGTGAGCGAGACGCTGACGATTCAGCCGGTGTGGGAAGAGTACGAGCCTCTAAGCCCAGACGAGAAAATCATCCGCATCGACCCGGGCATGGCTTTCGGGACCGGAACCCATCCGACGACCGCGCTCTGTCTGCGCGCGCTGGAGAAGGTGATCGCCGGCGGCGAAGAAGTCATCGACGTCGGCACCGGCTCCGGCATTCTGGCCGTCGGCGCGAAGCTGCTCGGCGCCCGTTCGGTGCTGGCGCTGGACCTGGACCCGGTCGCTGTGTTGAGCGCAGCCGACAATGTCCGGCTGAACGGCTTGGAATCCGATATCACCGTCAAAGAGAGCGATCTGCTGTCGCTGCTCGGCGGCGGAGGCGCTTCGGACACGGCCGCCGGGGCCATGTGGCCGACGGCCAGAGGCTCGGCTTCGGATGAAGCGGAGCCCGCCGGAGGGGCGGAAGACCTTGGCGTAACCCTGCCCGTGAAGATTGTGGTTGCGAATATTCTGGCTGAAATTCTCGCGCTCTTCACGGATGATGTCTACCGCGCCCTTCAGCCGGGCGGCATCTACATTACTTCGGGCATCTATAAAGACAAAGAGCGTCTGGTGGCGGATGCCCTGGAGAAGTCGGGCTTCGACATTCTGGAAGTCGCGAAGGAAGAAGACTGGGTGGCGATTACGGCCGGAAAGAGGTAAATATGGATTTTCTGCAACGAATTATAGCAATGCCGCTGGAACAGCTTCCGTTTTTTCTGGTTACCATTATGATTGCGTTCACGGTGCATGAGTTCGCGCATGCGTACTTCGCCAATAAATTCGGCGATCCGACGGCCCGGCTGCTCGGCCGGCTGACGCTGAATCCGGCATCGCACATTGATTTCTTCGGCGTACTCCTGATTGTCATCGCGGGATTCGGCTGGGCCCGGCCGATCCCGGTCAACCGGGCCAACTTCGACCGTCCCCGGCTGATGGGCATCATCGTATCGGTAGCCGGTCCGGTAAGCAATCTGCTGCTCGCGATTGCGGGAGCTGCCGTCTATATGGCGCTGATTGCAGCGGGTGCAGTGGACGCCAATTCCAATGTGCAGCTGCTGCGGGCGTTCGATACGTTCTTCTCCATCTTCGTCTATATGAATCTGTTCCTGTTCTTCTTCAACCTGATTCCGCTGCCGCCGCTGGACGGCTACCGGGTCGTTGAGGATCTGGCGACCGGGCAGGTTCGAGGCAAGCTGCAGCAGTTCGAGCAGTGGTCGATTTTCATTTTTCTGCTGATTGTATTCATTCCGGCGCTCTCCCGAGCGGTCATTCTGCCGCTTCAGATCTGGGCGTTCGATATCCGGGAAGAGCTGTTCACCTTCTTTGGCCGGCTGTTCGGCCTATAGCTTAATCTTGTCCCTGATTCCACAATCAGGGCGTCAAATTCATGCAGGAACAGGATGTTGATAGACATGCAGCGATATTTTGTATCCCCCGGACAATTCGGAGAGACGGAGGCCACCCTGACGGGCGACGATGCCCGGCATATCGCCAGAGTCATGCGCGGCAAGGCGGGCGACAAGCTCATTGTCAGCGACGGCCGGTCCCGGGAGGCGCTGGCTGCCGTTGAGGAGATCGGCCCGGACTTTGTCCGCGTAACTCTGCTGGAAGAACTCCCGCAGACGCAGGAGGCGAGGCTGCGGATTACGGTGGCCCAGAGTCTGCCGAAAGGCGACAAGATGGAGACCGTCATCCAGAAGGGCACCGAGATCGGCGCCGCCGCGTTCGTGCCGTTTCTGTCAGAGAGAACCATTGTGCAGTACGATGAGCGCAAGGAGGGCAAACGGCTGGACCGCTGGCGCAAAATTGCCAAGGAAGCGGCCGAGCAGTCGCACCGGAACCGCGTTCCCGAAGTGAATGCTCCCTTAAGCTGGAAGGAGCTGCTTCGGACGTTTGACCGTTACGGCGCCGTCTACCTGTGCTATGAGAAAGAACAGGGACACCAGCTTCGTTCGGCTGTGGCTCCCTGGCTGCGGAGCCTTGAGCCTTCCGCCGAAGCTTCGGCGCTGCTGATTGTCGGGCCGGAGGGCGGCTTCAGCGAAGAAGAATGCCGGGAGGCCGAAGCGGCGGGCGCCGTCTGCGTCGGCCTTGGCCGGCGCATTCTGCGCTGCGAGACGGCGGGCATGGTCGCCGCCGCCTGTATGTTATATGAATCCGGAGAAATGGGGGAAGCTTGAGAATGCCATCCGTCGCGTTTTACACATTAGGCTGCAAGGTGAACTTCTACGATACGGAGGCCATTTGGCAGTTGTTCAGCAATGCCGGATACGAACAGGTCGACTTTGAAGGGACAGCCGATGTGTATCTGATCAATACCTGTACGGTGACCAACACCGGCGACAAGAAGAGCCGGCAGATGATCCGCCGGGCCGTGCGCCGCAATCCGGACGCTATCGTCGCGGTAACGGGCTGCTACGCCCAGACTTCCCCGGGAGAGATTCTGGACATTCCGGGGGTCGATCTGGTTATCGGCAACCAGGACCGCGCGCAGATTCTGACGCATATCGACGCCATCCGCCGCTCCCGCGAGCCGGTGAACGCCGTCCGCAACATCATGAAGACGCGGGAGTTCGAGGAGATGGATGTGCCGGGCTTTGCCGACCGGACCCGAGCCTTCCTGAAGATTCAGGACGGCTGCAACAACTTCTGCACCTTCTGCATCATTCCGTGGTCGCGCGGGCTGTCGCGCAGCCGGGACCCGAAATCGATTGTGGCGCAGGCGCACAAGCTGGTGGAAGCCGGGTACAAGGAATTCGTTCTGACCGGTATCCATACGGGAGGCTACGGCGACGATCTCGACAACTACCGGCTGGCGGACCTGCTGTGGGAGCTGGATAAGGTAGACGGACTGGAGCGCGTTCGCATTAGCTCGATTGAAGCAAGCCAGATTGACGACAAGCTGCTCGATGTGCTGAACCGCTCGTCCAAGATGTGCCGCCATCTGCATATCCCGCTTCAGGCCGGACACAACGAAGTGCTGAAGCGGATGCGCCGCAAGTACACTACCGAGGAATACTTCGGCAAAATGGAACGGATTCGCCAGGCGATGCCGGATGTCGGCATTACCACCGACGTCATTGTCGGCTTCCCGGGGGAGACCGACGAGATGTTCCGGGCCGGTTACGACTTCATGAAGGCCGTGAACTATTCCGAAATGCACGTGTTCCCGTATTCCAAACGGACGGGCACACCGGCGGCGCGGATGGAAGACCAGGTCGATGAAGAGATCAAGAATGCCCGCGTTCAGCAGCTGATCGACCTGTCCGAAGAGATGCAGCTGGCGTATGCCCGGCGCTTTGTCGGCCGGACGCTCGATGTCATTCCCGAGCGCTCCGCCAAGGATGCGCCTGCGCGGTCCGTGCAGCACGGCTTCTCGGACAATTACCTTCAAGTGTTCTTTGAAGGAGGCGACGAGCTGCAGGGACGGATGTGCCAGGTGCGGATTACCGAAGCCGGGGTGAACGAGTGCCGCGGCGAACGCGTTGAATCCTCTGCGCCGGAGGCTGCGAAAGCGGCAGCGGAGCTGGTGCGCTAGACTTGCCGGAACGGACGAACGAGACCCCGTCGTATCTTTCGCTATGGATAGAACGCGTATAGAACGCGATTCGAATACCAAGCTTGCAAGACGGTTCTTCCATGAAGGAGAACCGTCTTTTTGCATGGCCCGTACAGGACCTTCGTCTGATGGAAGAAGGAGCCGCCGCCTCGGCTCGGACGCGCCGGGTTAAAGACTTCCGGCCATGCTGCCGATAAGGGAATAGAGACAGATTGCGGAGTGTGCCCATTCAAACCTTGAAGGAGAGAACAATGAGAGTGAATCGAAGATGGAATTTATGGCTTCTGGTACTTGTACTGTTCGCCGCTGCGGCATTCCCGGCGGGGGCTTATGCGGCAGCGGGGGATGTAACCTCGATTGAACTGGACAGCGGCGCCAAGCTGGATTTGACGGTCGGACAGTCGCCGAAGCAGCTGAAAGTGCTGGCAGCCGTGGAAGGAAGCACAGTCAAGAAGGACGTGACCGCAGGGGCGGTCTGGACCTCTTCCAATTCCGCCGCGGTTGCAGTATCGGGCGGCGTGGTCACGGCAGTCGGAGCAGGCAGCGCTTTGGTCAAAGCGACCTACGGCAGTTCGGTAGCTACGGTTGAAGTATCTGCCTCCTATCCGTACAAGAACTTGAAGATCGAGAACGGAGCGGCCGCCTACAAGCTCGGCGACAGCGCGGAATCTCTGAAGCTTCAGGCCACGGCAGCAGGCGGCGCTACGGAGAATGGGACCGTCGATGTAACGAAGGATGCCGATTGGAGCAGTTCCAATTCCTCGGTCCTGGCGGTTGCGGACGGGCAGCTGACGCTGGCCGGCGAAGGAACGGCAACGGTAACGGCCAAATACAAGGGGCTGTCCGCTGCGTTCAAAGCAACGGTCAAGCTGCCGTATGCCTCGCTTGCCTTGGTCCGGGATGGCGAACCGACCGAAGAGCTGGAGCTGCTGGTCGGCGACGACCCGGTTCAGCTTGAAGCCGAGGCAGGCAGCTCAGGCGAAGAAGTCGAGCCGGTCTGGTCAAGCTCCAACGCTGCCGTCGTCACCGTAGAGAACGGCTTGATCACCGCCGTTGCTCCGGGCAAGGCGACGGTAACCGCCCGGTATCTGGGCGTGGCCGGTTCCGTGGACGTCTATGTGCGCGCTCCTTACGAGGCGCTGCTGCTGAAGCCTGCGGGCAACTCCTCCCTGTTCATCGGAGAGTCGATGAAGGTCAAGAGCGAAGTCCGGGACTCGGCCAACTCGACGCTGAACGTATCGGGCGACGCGGTCTGGACCTCCGACAATCAGCTCGCCGTCACGCTGGCCAAAGACAGCGACGGAGTGAAGCTGACGGCCAGAGCCGCCGGCGTATCGAACATTAAGGCCGAGTACAAGGGACTGACCCGGACTTTCCGGGTGACGGTCTATCCGACGCTGAGCGGACTGGAAGCGGAGAAGAACGAACTGGCGCTCTATACGTCAGGCTCAGCTGCGCTGCCGAAGGTATCCGGCATCAAGCTGGACGGCGACAAAATCGACATGAGCGGCGAGATGGTCTGGACGTCCGCAGATGAGGACGTAGCGGAGATTGCAGGCGGCAAGATCGTGGCGGGCGAACCCGGCAAGACCGTTCTGACCGGGCGGCTGGAGAGCGAACGATTCGGTTCCTCGGCTTCTCCGGTGCGTTCCAAGGCGCTGGAGCTGACCGTGACCGTCAAGAACAAGACGCTGGTACTGATCGGACCGGACAGTCCGCTCAGCGTCGTCATCGGAGAGACGGTTCCGCTTCCCGGCATAACGGCCGTACTGGATGACGGGAATGAACGGGATGTTACAAGCGAGATCGTCTGGAGTCTGAACGGCGTCAGCGCCGTCATCAAGACCGTGGACACCGGCAAGGTCATCAAAGGGCTGACGAAAGGCAATGCCGTGCTCAAAGGCGTGTACGGGGACAAGACGATCAGCATTCCGGTGACAGCCGAACCGAAGATCGTCAAGCTGGAACTGGAATCCGGCAGTCTCGAACTGAATCTCAAAACATCGAAGACTCTTAAAGTAACCGGCTACTATACGAACGGCAAGACGGTCAACCTGTCCTCGGGCATGAACTGGACCTCTTCCAACACTTCCGTGGCGACGGTCAAGGGAATGAGCGTTAAGGCGGCAGCGGAAGGCTCCGCGACGCTCACCGGCTCCTATCAGGGGCTTCCGGCCACCGTCAAGATCTCGGTCGTGCCGAAGCTCAAGAAGCTGTCCGCAAGCGACACGAAGCTGAAGCTTCCGGTCGGGGCCTCGTATTCACTGGCGGTGACCGCCGAATACGATACGGGCAAGACCGTTTCGGTTACCCCGCTGACGGGCTGGAGCAGCTCGAAGCCGTCTGTGGCGGCGGTATCGGACAAAGGCGTCGTGACGGCGGTATCGAAGGGCACCGCCGTTCTGAAGGGCAAGTTCGGCGGCAAGACGGTGACGGTCAGCGTTACGGTTAAGTAGATCGGGCCGGAGCGGGGAGAGGCTTGCAGGCGCGGGCAGCGGCGAGTAATCGCCGCTGCCCGTATTGGTGTTGGGGGCGTCCCCGGAAGCCACCCCCGGAAGCCGCACAGCTTCCGGAAGCTTAAGCTCAATGCGGCAGCGGCCCGTCGGGATTCCGCTCTCCGCGCGACCAGACCGGCAGGTAACACAGCGGCAGCGCCAGCAGCGAGCAGGCGACATTGAAGATCGTCTGGGCGTGGGCGAGCTGGGCGGCGGGGCCCCCGCCCAGGAGGGCGGACGCCCGCTCGAGGGCGCCGGTCAGCGGCAGAAAGAGCAGCGCCCCGCCGGCGTTCAGCGCCACATGCGCCCAGGCGACGAAAGCGCCCGAGCGGGTGCCGCCGATGGCGGCGATCACCGCCGTCAGGCAGGTGCCGACGTTGGCGCCGAGCACAAGCGCGATCCCGAGCGCGGGCGGCAGGCCTCCGCCAGCGGCGACGCCCATCGCCATGCCGATGACGGCCGCGCTGCTGTGCAGGAGCGCCGTCAGGCAGGCTCCGGCGGCGAAGCCCCAGAGCACGCCGCCCGCCGCTCTCTCCAGCAGCAGGTCCAGCAGACCGCTGGACTTCAGTTCGGGGGCGATGGACTGCATCACGGCGATTCCCCACAGCACGAGCGCGAACCCGCCCGCCGCCAGGGCGATGAACTGCAGCGGCTCGCCGCTCCGCCGGGCCATCGCCGCCGCCCGGCCCGGACGGAACGGCGAGATCTCCGCAGCCGTCACCCCGGCGGCCCACAGCGCGGCCGAGCAGGCGAGCAGCGGTCCGGCGTACCGGCTGATCTGCAAGCCGATCAGCTCCGTCGTGAGGCAGGTGCCGATGTTGCTCCCGAGCACGATGCCGAGCGTCCGGCCGTAGGTCAGCAGACCGGCATTGACCATGCCGATTGCCAGCACCGTGACGGCCGTGCTGCTCTGGAGCAGCGCCGTCAGCAGGGCGCTGACGGCCATGCCGGTCAGCGGCGTGGCCGTGGCGCGGCGCAGCGCAGCTTCAAGCAGCGGGCCGCTCAGCCGGGAGAGCGCCGTCTCCATCAGCTTCATGCCGGCCAGAAAGATGACAAGCCCGTACAGCACCGTAAAGAGCAGAGCGGATAGCATGGAAGGCCAGACTCCTTTGCAGACATAATAGGGGAAGGGGTCCCGCTTGACAGGCCTGCGGGGTTGTACCAATATATGAAGACAGCCGATAAGGCATGACGAGAAGAGGAGTTGGCAGGATTGGCATCCATTCTATTGCAGCGCAGCCGGAAGAAACGGCTCGAAGAGGGGCATCCGTGGGTCTATGCGAGCGAGGTCGCTTCCCTGGAAGGAGAGGCGGAGGCCGGCAGTCTGGTCGAGGTCCGCAACCATCAGGGACGCTATCTGGCGACCGGCTATTACAACCCCGCTTCCCAGATCCGGGTGCGGATCGTGTCCCATACGCCGCTTGAGGCCATGGACACCGCGTTCTTCGAGAGCCGGTTCCGCCGGGCGTTGGCGCACCGGGAGCGGTTTCTGCCGGGAGAGGACGCGTACCGGCTCGTGTACGGCGAAGCCGACTTTTTGCCGGGATTGATCGTAGACCGCTTCGGAAGCGTTCTTGTCGTTCAGATCCTGACGCTCGGCATGGACAAGGTGCGGGGAGAGATTGTGGAGGCGTTGGTTCGGACGGTCGGGCCGCAGGGCATCTATGAGCGCAGCGACGTCTCCGTGCGGGAACTGGAAGGTCTGGAACAGAAGACCGGCCTGCTGTACGGCGAGTGTCCGCGCCATGTGACCGTAACCGAGAACGGGCTCAAGCTCATAATCGACATCGTGGAGGGCCAGAAGACCGGCTACTTCTTCGACCAGCGCGAGAACCGCTCGGCGATTGCGCCGCTGATGAAGGGCTGGGGAGCCCGGAGCGGAATCGAGCTGGCGGAAGTGGAAGGCGAAGACGGCGAGGTCCGGCGCGTTCCCGTCAACAAGAGCGGCAAGGAAGTCACGTTCCCGTACTGGGACGGAGCGACGGTGCTGGAATGCTTCAGCCATACCGGCAGCTTCACGCTGAACGCCTGCAAGCACGGCGCGAAGAAGGTGACCTGCCTGGACGTATCCGCCCATGCCATCGAGAGCGCCAAAGTCAACGTCGAGCTGAACGGATTCTCGGACCGCGTGGAGTTTGTGGTGGACGATGCCTTCCAGTACCTCCGCAATCAGGTAAAAGGGCTCGAAGAACGCACCGAGCGCGCTTCTTCTACAGCCGATACCTCCAAGCCGATGACGGCCGGAGGCGGACGGACCTGGGACGTGGTCATTCTCGACCCGCCGGCGTTTGCCAAGACGAAGAGCGCGGTCCAGGGCGCCTGCCGCGGCTACAAGGACATCAACCTGCACGGCATGAAGCTGGTCAACGAAGGCGGCTACCTGGTGACGGCGAGCTGCTCGTACCATATGCGCCCGGAGCTGTTCCTGGCGACCATCGCCGAAGCGGCCGAGGATGCGGGCAAGACGCTCCGCCTGATTGAATGGCGGGCCGCCGGCAAGGATCATCCGCAGATTCTCGGCGTGGACGAAGGACACTACCTGAAGTTCGCCATCTTTGAAGTTACCAGCAAGACGCAGCATTGACGGACCGGGCCGAACCCGGCCGGTTGAGTTGCGACCGGCAGTATCTCAGCCCCGGCTCTGGCCGGGGCTTTTTTTTGCGCGGAGGCCCGAGAAGATTTTCTATTTATAGGAACCCGCAAACGTTTGTTCCGGTTATCGGCCGTATGGTATAATACAGGGACGATTTCATAGAATGCGAGAGAGCGGAAGGAGCCGGAGAATATGGCGGTTACATTTCTTGTCGGACGGGCCGGGAGCGGCAAGACGACAGCGATACGGGAGGCCATCTGCGCCGCGCTGAAGGAGGACCCGCTGGGCGCGCCGATCCTCCAGCTCGTGCCCGAGCAGGCCTCGTTCGGTGCGGAGCAGGGCCTCCTTGCGGCCTGCGGAGCGGGGGGAAGTCTGCGCGCGCATACGCTGAGCTTCCCGAGACTGGCCTACCGGGTCAAGCAGGAGCTGGGAGGCAGCGGAGCGGTGCCGATTACTTCCGAAGGGAAGAAGATGCTGATCTACAAAATCCTCGGCCGCCGCAAGAATGAGCTGAAGCTGTTCGGGGCGTCGGCGGACCGGCCGGGCTTCGTCGAGCGGCTGAGCGCGCTGCATGCCGAGCTGAAGCAGTGCTGCCTCCGGTCGGCCGATCTGGACGAGCTGCTGCCCCGTCTGCTGGAGAGCGCCGGAGACAGTCCGATACTGGCCGGCAAGCTGGCCGATCTCGGCATCGTGCTCGCCGATCTGGAGAAGGAAATGGAGAATCTGTATACCGACGACGAGGATCGGCTGGAAGAGCTGGCCGCCCAGATTCCCGCTTCGGGGCTGATTCGCGGAGCGGATATTTATCTGGACAGCTTCCGCGGCTTCACGGTTATGGAGTATACGGTGATCCGCCAGCTGATGCGGCATGCCCGGAATGTTACGGTGGCCCTCACGCTGGATCAGCCGTACCGCGGCGGAGCCAAGCCGCATGAGCTGGATCTGTTTCACCCCACCGCCGCCGCCTACGTCAAGCTCCGGGGAATGGCCGAGGAGCTTGGGGCCGACATCCGGGACCGTCTTCTGGATGAGGCTCCCCGGTTCGCCGCTTCGCCGGCGCTCCTGCACCTGGAGCGGGGCTTCGACCGCCGCCGGGTGTACCGGGGAGAACAGCCGGCAGGCGAATCGCTGACGATTCATGCTGCGGCCGGACGGCGGGCCGAGCTGGAAGGCGCGCTGCGCGAGATGATCCGGCTGGCGAGGGAGGAAGGCGCCGCCTTCTCCGAGATGGTCGTGCTTGTCCGCAATCTCGAAGATTACGGCGATCTGGCTCCCGCCCTGTTCCGGGATTACGGCGTCCCGTTCTTCATGGACCGCAAGGAGAGCGAGCTGCATCATCCGCTGGTGGAATTCATCCGGGGCGCGATGGATGTCGTCCGCCGCAACTGGAAGTACGAGGATGTGTTCCGCTGCATCAAGACCGATCTGCTGCTGCCGCCGGACGGAAGCCTGGGCCGCGCCGATCTGGACGCGCTGGAGAACTATGTGCTCGCCTGCGGCATCCACGGCTACCGCTGGACGGACAAGAAGGAATGGCGGGAGCTTCCGAGCCTGTCGCTGGAGAGCGCCCCGGTGAAGGATGCCGCTCTCGGAGACCTGATGGAGCGCTGCCGGAGCGCTGTGACGGGACCGCTGGAGCCGTTGGACAGAGCCGTCTCCCGGAAGGCGACGGCTTCGGAACTGTGCCGGGCCGTCTACCAGCTTCTCGAAGATGCCGAAGTAGCGCGCAAGCTGGATGCGATGAGCGCCCGCGCGCTGGAGCTCGGACAGCCGGAGGCGGCACGCGAGCACCGGCAGATCTGGGGAGCGGTCATGGACCTGCTGGATCAGATCGACGAGATGATGGGCCCGGAGAAGATGGATGTTGAACTGTTCGCCGGCATTCTGGAGACCGGCTTGGCCGAGCTTCGCATGGGGCTGGTGCCGCCTTCCCTCGACCAGGTGCTGGTCGGTTCCATGGACCGGACGCGGCTGGAAGGGATCAAATACGCCTTTCTGCTCGGCTTCAATGAGGGCGTGGTACCCGCGCTGTTCGAGGAAGACGGACTGCTGTCGGACAACGAACGGAATCTTCTGGAAGGGACCGGCGTGGAGCTGGGGCCGGTCACTTCGCGCCAAGTTCTGGACGAGCGCTTCCTGGTCTACAGCGCTCTGACGGTTGCTTCCGAGCGGCTGTGGATCAGCTATACCACCCTCGACAACGAAGGCAAGACCATGCTGCCGTCGGAGATCATCCGCCATCTTCGGCGGATGTATCCGGAACTCGGAGAGCATCTTCTGCCCGGCGTGCCGTCTTCTGCGCCGCCGGAGGAGCAGGCCGGATTCATCGCCGAGCCGGGCCAGACGCTTCGGATGCTGATTCTTCAGCTTCGGGAATGGAAGCAGGGAAGAGAACTGCCGGAAGTCTGGTGGGACGCCTACAACTGGTTCGCGGCGGAGGAAGCGTGGCAGCCCCGCCTGCAGGTGCTGGCGGGATCGCTCTTCTACCGCAACCGCGGTGTGCGGCTGCGGAGCGGCACCAGCCTGCGCCTGTACGGCGGGCGCACCCTGCGGGGCAGCGTGTCGCGGATGGAGCAGTTCGCCGCCTGCCCGTTCTCGCATTTTGCCTCCCACGGCCTGAGGCTGAAAGAACGGCAGATGTACAAGCTGAAGGCGCCGGACATCGGACAGCTGTTCCATGCGGCGCTGAGCGAAATGGCGAAAGAGCTGCGCGACCGGGGTCTGGGATGGGCCAGCCTGTCGCCGGATGAGTGCCTGCGCAGGGCGGGAGACACCGTAGACCGGCTCTCTCCGATGCTGCAGGGCCAAATCCTGCTCAGCACCAAACGCTACGGCTACATTACGCGGAAGCTGAAGTCGATCGTCGGCCGGGCTTCGGTCATTCTCGGCGAACACGCCCGCCGGGGCAGTTTTGAGCCGGCTTTTCTGGAGCTGGATTTCGGCCCGGGCAAGCCGCTGCCGCCGCTGCGCGTTCCGCTGCCGAACGGCTGTGTGCTGGAGGTGGCGGGCCGGATCGACCGCGTCGATACCGCCGAAGGGGAGCAGGGAATTCTGCTGCGGGTCATTGATTACAAGTCCAGCCAGAAAGACCTCAGGCTGCATGAAGTGTACTACGGGCTGGCCCTGCAGATGCTGACCTATCTGGACGTGCTCCTGACCCATGCCGAGGAATGGCTCGGGGAACCGGCCTATCCGGCGGGAACGCTGTACTTCCACGTTCATGATCCGCTGCTGACGTCGGCGAACGGCATGAGCCGGGAGGAGGCGGGGCGCGAGCTGCTGAAGCGCTTCAAGATGAAGGGCCTGCTGGTGGCCGACCGCGAGATCGTCTCGCTGATGGACAACAGCTTCGACAAGGGCCACTCCAGCGTCATTCCGGCCGCCGTCAAGAGCGACGGCAGCTTCTACAGCAGCTCGTCGGTCGCTTCCCCCGATCAGTGGGACCGGCTGCTGAAGAAGGTCCGGGGTACGATGACCGAGATCGGCACGCGCATTACGGACGGCGATGTAGCCATCACTCCGTACAAGATCGGGCAGGAGACCGCCTGCACGTTCTGCGCCTACCGTCCGGTCTGCCAGTTCGACGAAGCGGTGGAAGGCAACGGATACAACCGGCTGGGCAAGCCGGACAAGACCGAAATGTGGGAGATGCTGAGAGGAGAGGACGACAAGTGACCGGAGAAGAACGGACAGGACTTCCGCCCAAGCCGGAGGGCAGCTACTGGAGCGACGACCAGTGGCGCGCCATCAGCGAGAGCGGAGACGATATTCTGGTCGCAGCCGCGGCCGGGTCGGGCAAGACGGCGGTGCTGGTCGAGCGGATTATCCGCAGAATCAGCGATCCCGAGGCCGGCTTCAGCGTCGATCGGCTGCTCGTCGCCACCTTCACCAAGGCAGCCGCCTCGGAGATGCGCCAGCGCATCCGCGAAGCGCTGGAGCGCGAGCTGGATGCAGCGCCGGAGAACGAGCATCTGCGGCGGCAGCTGGCGCTGCTGGGAAGAGCGTCGATTACGACGCTCCATTCTTTCTGCCTTGAGGTCATCCGCCGGTATTATCAGATGATCCCCCTCGATCCCGGTTTCCGGATTCTCAGCGAGCATGAAGCCGAGCTGATGCGCCAGGAGCTGCTGGAGGAGCTGTTCGAGGACAAATACGGCGAGAGCGGCGAAGACGGACTCTTCGTGCGCATGGCGGACTGGTTCAGCGGAGAGCGCAGCGACGACGCCGTGCTGGCGCTGGTCCAGCGTCTGCGCGATTTCGCCCGCAGCCACCCGTGGCCGGACGAATGGCTGCGCGAGACCGCCGCCGCCTTCGAGGCGGAGAGCGAAGAGAAGCTTGGCGAGACGCTCTGGGTGCGCAGCCTGCTGGATGAAGCGGCGCTGACGCTGGAAGGCGCCGAGAGCAGGCTCCGCCGCGGCCTTGAACTCTGCCGCGAGCCCGAGGGCCCCGCTCCTTATGCCGAGAATCTGGAGGCTGACCTGGACATTGTCTGCGGCCTGCTGGATGCCGTGCGCTCCGGCCGCTGGGAAGAGCTGCACGGCCGCTTCCGGTCCGCGGCGTTCGGGAAGCTGAAGCCGTGCCGGAAGGATGCGGCCGATCCCGTTCTGCAAGAGAAGGTCAAGACGCTCCGCGATGAAGCCAAGAAGGCGCTGGCCGATCTTCAGGGATCGCTGTTCGGCCGTCCGCCGGGCGATTTCCTGCGGGAAATGCGCGAAGCGGCTCCGATCATGCGGGAGCTGGCCGAGACGGTCATCGAATTCGAATCCCGCTTCCGGGCGGCCAAGGCTGCGCGCGGATTGGTCGACTTCAGCGATCTGGAGCATTACTGCCTGAAGATACTGCGCCACCCCGATTCCCGCCCCGGAGACCCGCAGCCTTCGGATGCGGCGCTGGAATACCGGCAACGGTTCGATGAAGTGCTGCTGGACGAGTATCAGGATACGAACAGCGTCCAGGAGGAGATTGTGCGGCTGATTGCCCGCGAGACGCCGGGCAACCGGTTCATGGTCGGAGACATGAAGCAGAGCATCTACCGGTTCCGGCTGGCGGAGCCGGGCCTGTTCCTCGATAAATACCGGAGCTACTCCAGCGGAGTTCGTACAGAAGCGGATGCGGAAGGCGGCGCGGGCGGAATCGTCATTGACCTGTCCCGCAACTTCCGCAGCCGGCCGGAGGTCGTGAACGCGGCCAACGGCATTTTCCGGCGGATCATGCGCGAGAAGGTGGCCGAGATTGATTACGACGATCGGGCCGAGCTCGTGTACGGCGCAAGCTTCCCGGGAGCGGATGCGCGCACGGCGGAGACGGCGTTCGCGCCGGAGCTGCTGCTGATCGACCGCGGCTCATCCGCGCGAAGCGTCCCCGCCGCCGAGGAAGAAGGAGCGGAGAACGCCGAGAGCGAACTGGCCGAGAGCGAGACGGCGCAGCTGGAAGCGCGCGCCATCGCCCGCCGGATTGCCGGAATCGTCGGCGCTTCGGGCGCCGCTCCGATGCAGATTTACGACAAGGCGATGAAGGGAATGCGCCCGGCCGTCTACGGAGACATCGTTATTCTGCTGCGCTCGGCAAGCGTCTGGGCGCCGCTGATGATGGAAGAGCTGCGGCAGGCCGGCATACCGGCCTACGGAGACAGCAGCGCCGGGTATTTTCAGGCGACCGAGGTCGAAGTGATGCTCTCGCTGCTCAAGACGATCGACAATCCGCAGCAGGATATTCCGCTGGCCGGTACGCTGCGCTCGCCGATCGTCGGCTTGACCGAGGAGGAGCTGGCGCTGGTCCGGCTTCAGGCCAGAGGCAGCTTCTACGAAGCGATGCTGGCCGCGGCCGGGACTGACGGCGCATGGAGTCCGGGGGCGGGTCTGGCCGCGGTGCCTGCCGGCGATGCGCAGCGTGTCTCCGGTCCTTATGCGGCTCCGCTGTCCGAGAGCGCGGCGGAGACCGCCGCAAGCAGCGAGGTGGGAAGCGGGACGGCCGCTAAGCCGTCTCTCCAAGAGGAGAACCCGGCGTTCTCCTCCCCGGCAGAGGAGGAGCCGCCGGCTCCGGTGCCGGACGAACTGCGGCGCAAGCTCCTGTGGTTCCTGGACCGGCTCGCTTCCTGGAGGGACGAGGCGCGCCAGGGCTCGCTGAGCGGGCTGATCTGGCGGGTCTACGGCGAGAGCGGTTATCTGGAATGGGTCGGCGGACTGCCCGGCGGCGTCCAGCGCCAGAGCAACCTCAAGACGCTGTATGACCGGGCGGTGCAGTTCGAGCGGGACACGGCTTCGCGCGGACTGTTCCGGTTCCTCGTGTTCATCGAGCGCCTGCGTGACAACGGCCGCGACCTGGGCGCTGCGGGCGGCAGCGCGGAGGAAGGCGAAGGCGTGCGCATTATGACCATCCACAAGAGCAAGGGGCTGGAGTTTCCCGTTGTTTTTCTGGCCGGCATGTCCAAAATGTTCAACCGTCAGGACCTCCACGCCTCCTTCCTCATGCACAAGGAGCTCGGCTTCGGTCCGAGATTCATGGAGCGGGAGACCCGCGTCGCCTATCCGACGCTGCCTTACCTGGCAATCTCCCGCCGTTCCAGAATGGAACTGCTGGCGGAAGAGATGCGGGTGCTGTACGTCGGCCTGACGCGTCCCCGCGACAAAATGATTCTGGTCGGCACGCTCCGCGATCTCGCCTCTTCGGCGGGGAACTGGCTGGCGGCCGCCGGAGGCGGGTCCGTCGCCGACCATGTGCTGGCCCGGGCGCGCAGCTACATGGACTGGCTCGGACCGGCGCTCATTACCCATCCGGGCGCAGCGATTCTTCGTAAAATCGCCGGAGGCGAAGCCGTCGCCCTGACGGACGACGGCGCCGGCTGGAGCGTCGGCGTTCTGCCCGCCGCGGAACTTGCGGTCGGCTTCGCGCCGCCCGCCCGCGGCGAGGACGCCGCCGAGCGGGAGGCCGTTCTGGAAGCGCTGAGCCAGGGCCGGCCGATTCCGGCTTACGGCAGCGGAAGCGCAGAAGCAGCCTCGCGGCTGGGCTGGGTATATCCGTACAAGGAAGCGTCCGCTCTTCCGGCGAAGACGTCCGTGACGGAGCTGAAATCGCTCCTGACGCTCCAGAACGAACCTTCTTACGACCTGCTCGGGGAAGACGGCGTCACAGAGGGCGACGGCAGCGGATTCACGCCGCCCGGCGCAGGTGCGGGCGCGGAGGAACCGGCGCGCGCAGGAACCTCTACGCCCGATCAGCTGCATCTTCGGCGGCCGAAGTTCATGGAAGCGCGCGGAATATCACCGGCAGAGCGGGGTACGGCGTACCATACGGTCATGCAGCATATGCCGCTGGACGGACCGGCCGACAGCGCAGCCGTCGAGGCGGTGCTGGAGTATCTGCAGGAGAGCGGGATTCTGACCAAAGAGCAGCGGTCGTCGGTAGAACCCGGCGATATCGCCGGGTTCTGCGGCTCTCCGATCGGGGAGCGGCTGCGGGCTGCCGAGTGGAAGCGGCGGGAGCTGCCGTTCAGCTACACGGTTCCGGCTTCCGAGGCGTACCGGAACGCAGGGGCGCTCGGCCGGGCTGCCGAAGAGCTGGAACGCTCCGGCGCGAAGGTCCGAGGCCGCGTGCTGATCCAGGGGGTCATCGACTGTCTCTTCCGGGAGAACGGCCGGCTGATTCTGCTGGACTACAAGACGGACGCCGTACTGCCGCACAAGGGTGGAATCGACGCCCTGCGGGAGAAATACCGGGTCCAGCTAACCCTGTACGCGAAGGCGCTGGGCGATATTCTCGGAGAGGAGATCGCCGAATCCTGGCTCTATTTCTTTGACAACGGCGAGGCGGTCCGGCTCTAGAGCCGGGCCTTGCGCCGCTTACTATACGCCCGGGCGGGCGGGAATGAGGAATGTTATGCGGATTTTGCACACGGGCGACTGGCACTTCGGACGCACGCTGGAGGGGAGAAGCCGGCAGGCGGAGCAGGAAGCGTTCGTTGACGAGCTGGTGGCCATTGCCGACGACGAGAAGATTGATCTGGTGCTGATGGCGGGAGATGTCTACGACTCCGTCAACCCTCCGGCGGCGGCGGAGCAGTTATTCTATGAAGCGGCGGCCAGACTTACCGCCGGCGGACGTCCCCTGGTCGTCATATCGGGCAACCATGACCATCCGGAACGGGTAGCTTCGGTATCGCCGCTGGTCTCCGGCCAGGGCATCCATTTGGTGGGGATGCCGGCGGCCAGTCCGTTGACGGTCGGGATTTCGCGTACCGGAGAGCTTGCGAAGATTGCCGCGCTTCCGTATCCCTCCGAAGCCCGGCTCGGCGAACTGCTGGCCGAGGACAACGAGGAGACCGGCCTGCGGCTTGCCTACAGCGCCAGGGTCGGGATGCTGATGAAGACGCTGGCCCGCGAGTTCACGCCGCAGACCGTTAATCTGGCGATGAGCCATATTTATGTGCTGGGCGGGGTCGAGTCGGATTCCGAACGGCCGATCCAGGTCGGCGGCGCCTATACCGTGGATCCCTCCGCGCTGGACTGCGGGGCCCAGTATACGGCTCTGGGCCACCTGCACCGGGCGCAGCGGGTCAAGGGGAACGGCCACATCCGCTACAGCGGTTCGCCGCTTGCATACAGCTTCTCGGAGGCGGGCCAGGCCAAGTCGGTGACCGTGCTGGATGCGGCTCCCGGCGGAGAGGCGCTGATCCGGGAAGTCTATTTGAGCTGCGGCCGTCCGCTGGTAGAGTGGGACGTGGCCGGCGGACTCGACGAAGTGTACCGCCGGCTGGACGAAGGCATGGACGCCGGGGCGTTCATCGACCTGCGCATCCGTCTTGACGAGGCGCTGTCGCTGGGCGACATTCAGCGGCTCCGCCGGGCCCATGACGGCATCGTTCACATTCGGCCGGTCTACCCCGAGATGGAGCGCGAGATCGAAGCGTCGCTGCGCTCCCGTCTGCCTGTGCACGAACTCTTCCGCAAGTTCTACCAGCGGCAGACAGGCGGCGCGGAGCCCGACGAGGCGATGGTGGAGCTGTTCCTGCAGCTGGCCCAGGAGGAAGACGAACGGGAGGAGGAGGCCGAATGAAGCCGATTCATTTGAAACTGTCGGGGCTCCAGAGCTACCGGGAGCCGCAGGAGATTGATTTTGCCCATCTGTGCGAGACCGGGCTGTTCGGGATCTTCGGTCCGACGGGCAGCGGCAAGTCCAGCCTGCTGGATGCCATTACCCTGGCGATGTACGGCAAGGTGGAACGGGCGCCGGGCGGGACCCAGGGAATCATGAACCATTCGGAGGACCAGCTCGCGGTGTCCTTCACCTTCGAGCTGTCGGGCGCGGACGGGCCGCGCCGCTTCCGGGTGGAGCGGCGCTTCAAGCGGACAGGGGAGCAGACCGTCAGCAACACGGTCAGCCGGTTCGTCGAGGTGACGGACGGCGGCGACGTCGTAGTGGCGGACAAGCTGGCCGAGGTTACCCGCAGCGTAGAGGAACGGATCGGACTGAAGATGGATGACTTCACCCGCGCCGTCGTGCTGCCCCAGGGCAAGTTCGCGGAATTTCTGTCGCTGCGCGGAGCGGACCGCCGCCAGATGCTTCAGCGCCTGTTCCACTTGGAGCAGTACGGGGATGTGCTGTCCCTGAAGCTGAGCCGGCGGGTCAAGGAGAATGAGGCAGCGCTTCGCAGTCTCGAGGCCGAGCGCCAGGGACTCGGGAATGCCGGAGCCGAGGAGGTAGAGGCTTCCGAGCTGCGGCTCACGGAAGCGGTCCGGCATGCCGAAGACTGCCGCCGTAGATTGGCGGAGGCGCAGGAACGGTTCGAGCGCTTCGGCCGCATCCGGGAGCTTCAGGCCGAACGCGAAGAGCGGGAGCGCCGGCGTCAGGTATTGCTGGCCGCCGAGCCGGAGATCGCCCGCCTGGAGGCGGCGCTCGGCCGCAGCGACGAGGCCGGGAAGCTGGCTCCGGCGCTGCGGGCCTGGAAGGAGGCTTCGGTGGCTGCCGAAGCGAAGAAGGCCGCCGCCGAGGCCAAGGCTGCAAGAAGCGCCCGGGCCGAGGAGGCGGCGCGCCGGTCCGAAGCATCGGACCGGGAGGGCGCAGCGGCGCTGGAGCGCGAGGAGCCGGGTCTTAGGGAAGGCGCCGAGCGCTTCCGCCGGGCGCTGGAGCTGGAAGGCGAGCTGGGCGCCCGGCGCCGCGAGCTGGCCGACTGGAGCCGGCGCCGCGAGGAGACGGGCCGCCGCCTGGGCGGCCGGAAGGAGAGCCTGGAACGGGAGCAGGAGCTTGCGGCCAAAGGCCAGAAGCGCCAGGCCGAGCTGCAGGCGATGCTGCAGCCGCTCGAAGTCCGCTCCCGGGAGCGGCAGACGCTGCAGGAAGCGATGCAGCGTCTGCAAGCGCTGCGCTCCGCGGAGTCCCTGCGGGATGACGCGGAGCGGGAGCGCGCCGCCCGCGCCGCTGCGCTGGCGGCGGCGCAGCAGCGCCTGGCCGCCGCCTCGAAGACGGCGGCGGACCTTGCGGCGGCGCAGCGGAGCGCCGCCGGGGAGATCGCCCTGCATCTGGAAGCGATGCAGGAGCTGGCGCTGCGCGCCTCCGGCGCGGCCGAGGCGCTGGACCGGCGCGCAGCGGCGCTGGAGGACGCGCGCCGCAGCGGCGAGATTCACCGGCTGTCGCTCTCGCTCGCGCGCGAACTCGGGGAAGGCTGCCCGTGTCCGGTCTGCGGCAGCCTGAGCCACCCCGCCCCCGCCGCGCCGCAGGAAGACGGCGAAGACGGGGCGGAAGAAGCGTCCCGGGCGCTGGAGGAGACGCGCCTTCTCCAGCGCAGAGCGGCGGAGCTTGCCGCCGCCCTGCGCGCCCAGGCCGAGCAGGACCGCATCCTGCTGGCGCAGTCCTACAGCCTGCCTGCGGAAGAAGCGTTCCCGCCGGCGGCAGCCGCGGGCGAAGCGCCAGCCGGAAGCGAATCTGCGCGACGGAACGGCGCAGATGGGGACCAGGCGGCAGCGGTCGGGGGGGACCAAGCGGTACCGGCCGGGCTTGCGGCAGACGGGCCGGCTGCCGCAGCGATGCTGGAAGAGCTGGAGCGCGCCGCCGGGGAAGCCGGCAGCCGGTCCCGGGAGCTGCGGGCAGCCGGGACGCGCTGGAGCAGCGCCTGGCAGGCCGCCCGGCAGCTCGGGGAGAAGGAGACGGCCTCGGTGGAGGCCGAGCGAAGCTGGGCGGAGCAGACCGCGGGCAAAGCCGATGAGCTGAACCGCAGAGCGGCGGCTCTCCTGGAAGCATGGCGGCAAGAGCTTCCCGGGCTTGCGCCGGAAGACACCGAGGAAGCAAGCCGGGAGCTGCGGCGCAAGGACGAGCAGGCCGAGGATATCCGCGCCCGGCTGGAAGTCAGCGTCAAGTTCCTGGAGGACAAGACGATGCTGGTCCAGGGACTTCGGGAAGAGATTGCCGAGCTGGACAAACAGCTGGTCCAGTGCGAATCGGGCATACAGAGCCGGGGCGAACTGATCCGGGAGAAGGAAGAGCGGCTGTTCCAGTGGACCGAAGGCCGGCCGGCCGCAGGGCTGCTGGAGGCATGCGAGGAGCGCCTCAAGGGGCTGAGGGCGGCGGCCGAGCAGGCGCGGGCTCTGCACCGGCAGAACGCCGAGGCTGCGATGGCGCTTGCCCAGGAAGCCGCAATCGCCCGCCAAGCGTTCGAGTCGGCCAGGGAGCATGAGGAACAGGCGGCCGGTCGCTTCGGAGAGCTGCTGAGCGGTTCTCCGTTCGCTACGGCTGAAGAGGCGCTTGCGGCGGCGCTGAGCCCCGGAGAGCAGGAGCGGGGTCAGGCCCTGATCCGGGAGCACCGCGAAGGTCTGGCCCGGACGGAAGCGCAGCTTCGCCACATTGTGGAGAAGCTGAACGGCGAACGCATCGGGGAGCAGGAATGGGCAGACGCCAGGGACGGGCTGGACCAGGCCAAGACGGCGGATGAGGAAGCGCTACAGAGCCGGGCCAGAGCCGAGCGCGACCTGGAAGACCTGCGCCGGCGCCATGTGCGGTGGATGGAGCTGGAGGAACTGCGGGCGGCGGAAGAAGAGCAGCGCGGACGGCTCGGCAAGCTGCAGTCCTGTCTTCGGGGCAACGCCTTCGTTGAGTACATCGCCGAAGAGCAGCTGATGCAGGTCTGCCAGGCCGCCTCCCAGCGGCTGCGCTACCTGAGCAAGCAGCGCTATTCCCTGGAGGTGGACTCCGGCGGAGGGTTCGTGATTCGCGATGACGGCAACGGCGGGGTCAAGCGTCCGGTCTCCACGCTCTCGGGCGGAGAGACGTTCCTGACCTCGCTCTCGCTGGCCTTGGCGCTGTCGGCCCAGATCCAGCTTCGCGGGCAGTATCCGCTGCAGTTCTTCTTCCTGGACGAAGGCTTCGGGACGCTTGACCCGGAACTGCTGGATACCGTGATTACGTCGCTGGAACGGCTGCATAACGACAAGCTGTCGGTGGGCATTATCAGTCACGTTCCCGAGCTGCGCGCGCGCCTCGCCCGCAAGCTCATCGTCGTCCCGGCCGAGCCGGGCGGACAGGGGTCGCGAATCGTTTTGGAAAAAATGTAAAATAGCAAGCGGGGTGTGACAACGGTCACAGAGGCTGTGGCACCCCGCTGTTATAATACAGCTAAGCCGACATCTTCTTGAAACACCTCGGCGGACGTATGCGGGGGATGAACTCCCAAGTATACGTTCGCCGCCAGAGCAGCTCTCTGAGCTTGCGAAGGGTGTTTCTTTTTTTTGTCTTTTTGACTGTTCCGCATTTCTCCGCCGCTGATTCTGCGGCAGAAGCGGGCGCAAGGCTTCAGAACGGCAGGAATCGAAAGACCGGTCTGAACGGCGGCGGGCGATCCGTCCGGCTGTTCACCGGACCGCCGCTTCCAGGGATCAAGTCCAAGCAGGGACAACTGTTACTGATACAGCCTTGGAAGGCTGTCATCCGCAGGCTTCATCGGCCGCAGCCTCACGGTTTGCACAACTAGACTTATTCGGGGCCTGAATAGAGGTCCTCCGTCTTTCGCGAAAGAACATTTTCCTGTATGATGGAGGAACAGCGATTGCAGGAGCGACCGTGATCTTGATTCTGTAGGAGGAACGAGCCAGATGGAGACGATTTTCAGCAAAATCATCGAAGGTACCATTCCGAGCAATAAAGTATTCGAGAATGAGCGGATTCTCGCTTTTCACGATATCGAACCGGCGGCCCCTGTTCACGTGCTTATCATTCCCAAGAAGCCGATTCCGACGATGAACGATGTGACCGAGGAGGACCTCCCGCTGATCGCCGAGATTCACCAGGTTGCGCAGAAGCTCGCCGCCGAACTGGGGATTGCCGAGAGCGGGTACCGGTTGATTAACAACTGCGGCCCAGACAGCGGACAAGCCGTCTACCACCTGCATTATCATCTGCTCGGCGGAGCGAAGCTCGGTGCCCTGACCGGCATCTCGGCTTCCCATTCCTGAGCGGGAGAATAAAAACCTTCACTATAGGTTGACACCCTGTTTTGCAATGAACTATAATGAAATTTGATGAACCGTGTTATGCTCTTGGACGGTCTGGTCGGAGGGAGGGAAAACTGGTGTCTGAAACGAAAGTTCGCAAAAACGAGACAATTGATGCTGCACTTCGTCGCTTTAAACGTTCCATCGCAAAGGATGGTGTCTTGGCTGAGGTGAAGAAACGCAAGCATTATGAAAAGCCAAGCGTTAAGCGCAAGAAAAAGTCCGAGGCTGCTCGCAAGAGAAAGTTCTAGGAGGAAAAGAAGTAGCATGAATCTTAGCGAACGATTGAACGAAGATATGAAGCAAGCGATGAAGAGTAAGGACAAGTTCAGACTCTCCACCATTCGAATGGTTCGTTCGACGATAAAGAATCTTGAAATAGATTTGAAGAGAACATTAGACGACAGCGAAGTGCTTGATATCCTTAGTCGTGAGATCAAACAGCGCAAAGATGCCCTCCAGGAATTTGAGAAAGCGGGCCGCGACGAACTTGCCGCGAGCAATAAAGCAGAGATCGAGGTTATTCAGGAGTATCTTCCCCAGCAGCTTACCGAAGAAGAAATTAAGGCAATTGTACAGCAGACCATCCAGGAAACCGGTGCTTCTTCGAAAAGCGAAATGGGCAAGGTGATGAGCGCGCTGATGCCGAAAGTCAAGGGGCGCGCCGACGGTAAACTCGTGAACCAAGCGGTTCAGCAATTTCTGCAATAAGCAAAGCACCTTTAAGATTGACGAGAAGTCGCCACATGTGTGGCGGCTTTTCTTTATTTAAGCCGCATTTAGACGCAGTTCGGAATCTTTGGGGAGTATGGCGGGCATGATGGGATTGTCTCCCGGCCTTCCGGCCGATGAAACGCTTTCGTTATTCCTGCGTATGTAGCATTAGGGTGAATGTCGATCCGCAAGGGAATGGAGGAGAGAAACGTGACCTTTCAAAAAAGATGGCCGGCCGTCTGCCTGATGCTGGTGTGCCTGCTTATGCTGCTGGCCCTGCCCTCCGTCTCCGCTGCGTCTGGTTCCGGGGAAGCGAGGCCTTCCGTGAAGACGGATGTTGCGGGACAGGGCCCGGTGTACGTCATACCGGTGGATCAGCCGATTGAACGGGGGCTGCAGGCGTTTCTGGAGCGGGGGTTCAAGGAAGCCCGGAAGTATGAGGCGTCTCTGATCGTCCTGACGATTGACACGCCGGGAGGCCTGGTAGCAAGCGCCGAAGAGATCGGGGCCCTGATCCGCGACAGCAGGATTCCCGTCCTGGCCTACATCGAAGGCGATGCGGCTTCTGCGGGAAGCTATCTCGCTCTGAACGCGGATGCCATTGTCATGAAGCCGGGAAGCATGATGGGATCGGCGTCGCTGGTGGACGGGTCGGGAAGAGCCATTGAAGACGCCAAGCTGATCTCCTTCTGGAAAGCCAAAATGACAGGCGCAGCTCTGTTGAATCAGCGCGATCCCGACATTGCCGCCGGAATGACCGACCGCAATCTTGTCTTTGACAAGCCGGAGATCGGCTTGAAGAAAGAGAAGGGAGAGATCACCGCCTTGTCGCCGGAGCAGGCGCTGAAGGCAGGCTACGCCGATTCGATTGAGCCGTCAGTGAAGGAAGCGGCGGACTGGATGGGGTACGGCGGGCATGATATGATTCAGGTGAAGCATACCGGAGCGGAGAAGCTGTCGACCTTTCTGACGAATCCGATCGTGATGACGATCCTGCTGTTCCTCGGAATTGCCGGAGTTGTGATCGAGCTGCTTGTCCCGGGGTTCGGTGTCTTTGGCATCGTCGGCATCGTCGCCTTTGTCCTGTATTTCTTCGGGAACTACGTGGCGGGGTTCGCAGGGGCCGAGACCTGGCTGCTGTTCATTGCCGGACTGGTGATGCTCGTACTGGAGATCTTTGTACCGAGCTTTGGCATTCTGGGTCTGCTTGGCTCGGCGTGTCTGATTGCCGGGGTGGTGCGGGCAGCGTTCAGCCTGGAGCATGCCTTGTTCTCGCTCGGCATCGCCTTCGGCGCGGCGGTCGTGGTCATTGCGATTGTGGTTATGGTATTTCGGGACCGGGGGATCTGGAACCGGTTCATCCTCAGCAGCAGCCTGACCCGGGAGGAAGGCTTCGTCCCGGTTGCCCCGCTGCCGGAGCTGTTGGGGGAGAGAGGCGTCAGTCTGACGCCGCTGCGTCCGGCCGGGACGGCGGAGATCGGCGGCCGCCGCTTCGACGTCATTACGGAGGGCGGATTTATCGCCGCCAGCGTGCCGGTGCAGGTTATTCGCGTAGAAGGCGGCAAGGTAGTCGTTCAAACAATTCAAGTTGAAGGGTAGGTAGTGGCATGGATGCATCTTTGGTCACCATTCTGCTGATCGCGGTCGTTGCGGTCATCGTACTGAGCGTGTTTTTCAGTTTCTTCCCGTTTATGCTCTGGATTTCGGCCCTGGCCTCGGGCGTGCGCATCAGCATCATCACGCTGGTCGCGATGCGGCTGCGGCGCGTCACGCCAAGCCGGATCGTCAACCCGATGATCAAGGCCACCAAGGCGGGGCTTGGCCTCAATATCAACCAGCTGGAGAGTCACTATCTGGCGGGCGGTAACGTCGACCGGGTAGTCAATGCCCTGATTGCGGCCCAGCGCGCGGATATTCCGCTGGAATTCACCCGCGCCGCCGCGATTGATCTGGCCGGGCGCGATGTGCTCCAGGCCGTTCAAATGAGCGTTAACCCGCGCGTGATCGAGACTCCGACCGTTGCGGCCGTCGCCAAGGACGGCATCGAGGTCAAGGTCAAGGCCCGCGTTACGGTGCGGGCGAACATCGACCGGCTCGTCGGGGGCGCCGGCGAAGAGACGATTATCGCCCGTGTCGGCGAGGGGATTGTAACGACAGTCGGCAGCAGCGGCTCGCACAAGGACGTGCTGGAGAATCCGGATTCCATTTCCCGGACCGTGCTGTCCAAGGGGCTGGATGCCGGGACGGCCTTTGAAATTCTGTCCATCGACATCGCGGACGTCGACGTCGGCAAGAACATCGGCGCTTATCTCCAGACCGAGCAGGCGGAAGCCGACAAGCGGATCGCCCAGGCGAAGGCGGAAGAGCGCCGGGCGATGGCCGTTGCCCAGGAGCAGGAGATGAAAGCCCGCGTCGTCGAAATGAAGGCGCTGGTCGTGGAATCCGAATCCCAGGTGCCGCTGGCAATGGCCGAAGCGCTGCGCGGCGGCCAGCTCGGCGTGATGGATTATATGAATCTGAAGAACATTGAAGCCGATACGCAGATGCGCGGTTCGCTGGGCAAAACAAGCGATGCCGAAGGGCCGGACGCGCCGAAGAGCGGCAAATAAGACCGTCCATCGGCGGCAGAAGAGGTGATTCCCCGTGAGCATAGTGTATGTGGTGGCGGTCATTGCGTTTGCGCTGCTGTCGAGTCTCGGCAAGGGCTCCCGCCGAAAAGGCAGTCCGCCGGGCCGGGGAGGCATGCCTCCGTTCGGCCAGGGCAGAGGAGAGTCCCGTCCCGCCCCGGACCGGCGGCGGGATGACAGTCCGGTTCCCCGCGCGCAGCAGGCGCGGGAGCCGGGGTCCCGCCCCGCCGGGGGGAGCGGGTTCCCGGGTCCGCCCGGAACCCGGGCGGACCGTCCGGCGCCGGCCGGGCAGCGGCCGGCGGAAGAACGCGGCGCGTCGCCGTTCGCGCCGCCCCCGCCTTCGCCCGATTACGAGACGGGCGAAGGGATATCGCAGGAGCAGCCGGACACGAGCCTGGACGACCGCATCCGGTCGATGCAGCGCGAGCTGGACCGCATGCATGCGGCCTTTGACCAGATCGAGACGACGGCTCCGGGCAATGCCCGTTCCGGGCAGACCGCCCGGAACCGCCCTGTCCGCAGCGGAGCCAAGGCCGAGGAGGCGGAGCGTACCGAGCGGCTCCGCCAAGGGCTTATCTGGGCGGAGATCCTCGGTCCGCCCCGGGCCCGCCGGCCGCACGGAAGCCGGCCTCCCCGTTAAGCGCGCAGCCGGCTGCGCTGCTGTCCGGCCGCTGGCCGGCAATCCTTGGCCGCGTCCGTCAAGCGGCCTTTTCCCTGCAAAGCAAGAGTGTCCCCCAAGCGGCCTTACCGGCCGTGACGGGGACACTCTTTTTTTGTCATGCCGGAATCTCCCCGCTCTCATAAAGCGCCTTTCTTCCGCATAAGGTTAGAAGTACAGGAAGGGGGAGTCTCTACCTATGACCCGGATTGGCCGCAGACTACGGGGCTTGACCGGCGGGATGCTGGATCTGCCGCAGGATTTGGTGCATGATCTGCCTCGCCTTACCCTGATCGGTAACCGGCAGCTGCATATCGAGAACCACCGCGGCGTGCTGGATTTTTCCCCCGGCCGGCTGAAGCTGGCGCTGAAGAACGGAGTATTGGAAATCCAAGGCGAAGGACTCGAGATTGCCTCGATCATCGGCGGAGACATGGCCGTGGAGGGGATCATTGGCGAGATCAGCTATAAAGAAAGCGGGGATGGCCTATGAAGCAACCGCCGGCATCGAAGCTGCGCGGGACGGTTAGAGTCCGGATTACCGGCGAACGGCCCGAACGGCTGCTCAATGCGCTGACGGAGGCGGGCATTGTGGTCTGGGAAGTTCGGACTGGGGAGGACGGGGTGTCGCTGAAGCTGCTGCTGGGCGACTTTTACCGGCTGCGTCCGTTCGTGCGGGGGACAGGCTGCCGGGTCAGGATAACGAAGCGGGACGGCTTGCCGTTCCGGCTGGCGCGCCTGTGGAAGCGCAAGTTTTTTGCGGCCGGGGTGGTGCTCTTTGCGGTGCTGCTGTTTCTCTTGTGTTCGCTCGTCTGGAGCATCCGCGTGGAAGGGAACCAGCGGCTGGCCCGCGAGGACATCCTGGATGCGGCCCGCCGCGAGGGGCTCTCGGCGTTTCAGTGGATCTGGCGGCTGGAGGAGCCGGACAAGCTGTCGAAGAAGCTCGCAAGCCGGCTTCCTGGCGTCTCCTGGGTCGGGATTCAGCGCAGCGGGACCGTGATTACGATTCAGGTGGTTGAGGCCGATCTGCCTCCCGAGAAGCCGCTCAGCAGTCCGCGCCATCTGGTCAGCCGCAGCGACGCCGTGGTGACGGATGTGTTTGCCGAGCAGGGCCGGCCGGTTGTCTCCCGCCATGCCCGCGTGAAGAAGGGCCAGATTCTCATCTCCGGCACGCTCGGAGACGAGGAGAACAGTCAGAGCGTCGTGGCCAAAGGCACGGTCAAAGGGCTCGTCTGGCACGAGTACGAGATTGCCGTGCCGCTGACCCGCACCCGGGACGCCTACACCGGAGGGCGCAAAGACCGGACTTATCTCGTGCTGGGCAACTGGGCGGTGCAGCTCTGGGGCTATGGCCGGGAGCCGTATGCGAAGTCCCGTACACTGTCCCAGATGGACCCGCTGACCTGGCGGGGGATCGAGCTTCCTGTCGGTGTAATGACCGAGAAGGAGATGGAGGTCGGCCAGACTTCCGAGACCGTAACCGCGGCGGAGGCGAAGCGGGAAGGACTGACCGCGGCGATGGCCGATATTGCGGCCCGCTACGGCACGGACAGCGTCATTCGGAGTCAAAAAATTTTGCATGAGAAGAAAGAGAATGGTAAAGTTTATATGAAAGTGCTTTTTGAAGTGGAAGAGGTTATCTCTCAGGAGCTACCGATAGTATACAACCAAGGAGAATGAGGCTATTTGGCAGAGCAGAGTGCAAGCGTACGGATATCATTGCAGAATGCGGGCGAAGCGCTGGCGCTCTTCGGTCCGCAGGACGGGTTTCTGAAGCTGGTTGAACAGGAAATTCCCGCCGTGGTCGATTCCCGCGAAGCGGAAATCACAATCCGCGGAGGCAGCCGCGAGGTGGATATGCTGGATCAGCTCTTCCAGGTGCTGCTGACACTGATTCGCAGCGGGTATATTCTGACCGAGCGGGACGTTCAGTATGCGGTCGAGCTGGCGAAAGATTTCAAGGCCGATCAACTGCTGGATCTATTCAAAGGCGAGATTACGACGACTTACCGGGGCAAGCCGATCCGCGTCAAGACCATCGGACAGAAGCACTACGTAACTACAATCAAGAAACGCGATATTGTCTTCGGCATCGGGCCGGCGGGTACAGGCAAGACGTATCTGGCCGTTGTTCTGGCTGTAGCCGCTCTCAAGGAGGGCACGGCCAAGCGGATTATTCTGACCCGTCCGGCGGTGGAAGCCGGCGAGAGTCTCGGGTTCCTTCCGGGCGATCTTCAGGAGAAGGTAGACCCTTATCTGCGGCCTTTGTATGATGCTCTGTATGATGTCATGGGGCCGGATCAGGTATCCAAGGCGCTGGAGCGCGGGCTGATCGAGATCGCTCCGCTGGCCTACATGCGCGGGCGCACGCTGGACGACTCCTTCATCATTTTAGACGAGGCCCAGAACACCACGCCGGAGCAGATGAAGATGTTCCTTACGCGTCTGGGCTTCGGGTCGAAGATGGTCATCACGGGCGACGTTACCCAGATTGACCTGCCGCGGGGCAAGAAATCGGGTCTTATCGAAGCCAATACGATCTTGTCGTCCGTTGAAGAAATCGGCTTTGTCTATTTTGCGGAGCAGGATGTGGTTCGTCACTCCCTTGTCCAAAAAATCATCGTTGCCTATGAACGTTCAGCCGAAAACCTTGAATAAAGGGGATTGTCTTCATGCCTTCGCCACAGCCCGGTAAATTCAGCGGATTCAAATACAACAACAACGGATGGAAGTATAGCGCGGCAACGCGCTATGCTTTGTTTTTTCTGCTGGGTCTGATGTTCTACTTCAGCATGTCGCCGGACCTGCTGCCGAAACGCTACGATATCAAGGAGGGCGCGCTGAGCGCCAAGGAAATTACGGCGCCTGTCCAGATTCAGGACAAGAAGGCGACGCTGAAAGCGCAGGAAGAAGCGGCCGAGAGCGTTCAGCCGAAGTATCAGATTATTCCGCTTCGGGCGGAGAATCTGATTACGTCGCTGCTGGACCGGATCGACCGGCTCAATCAGGATGATTCGATCTCCCAGAGCGACAAGACGGCCATCTACCGGGAGGAGATTCCGAAGCGGGCCAGCGATTTCATTCTGAATTTTGTGGCCTCCAGCCGTTCGGCGGGTTCGTACTCCGATCATCTTCTGCAGGAGATGCAGACGAAGATCAAGGAACAGACCTATACGATTCCTGAAGAGACGTATATCAAGATTCCCCGGCTGACTTCCCAGGATATCATCGAGATGAAGCCGGTGGCCCGGGATATTGTCAGCAAGCTGATGAACGACCAGATTGTCGATGCCGATGCCGCGCGGGCCAAAGTCGCCGAGCAGGTCAGCATCAGTTCGCTGTCGCAGCGGACGGCCCGGGAAGTCGTGCAGGAGCTGGCCCGGCTGGCTATTACGGCCAATAAGTTCTACGATGAGGACGCGACGAAGGAAGCGGAAGTGAAAGCCCGGGAGAACACGCCGCCGGTATACATCGAGCAGGGGGATGTGCTGGTCGCCAAGGGCGAGAAGATCACGCCCGAGCTGTACAAGCTGCTGGACGAGAACGGTCTGCTCAACAATGAGGTCAACTACTGGCCGGAGCTCGGTCTGTTCCTTCTGTCGGCTATTCTCGCCGTCGGTCTGCTGATGTATATCCGCCATCTGGACTATAAAGGATTTAAATACAACAACGCCCAGCTGCTCATGCTGCTGCTGGTCTTCTTCATCACCATCGTTTCGCTTCGGATTATTGCGGTGCTTCAGAGCGACGCCCGCCATTTCATCGGCTACCTGGCTCCCGTCTCCGTAGGGGCGCTGCTGGTTGCGCTGCTGCTCGATGTGTCGCTGGCCTATTTCTGTTCCACGCTGTTCGCCCTGATCGCCAGCATTGTCCTGAACGTTCAGCAGAACACGGTGTTTGATTTCAACTACGGTTTCTTTGCACTCGTCACTTCTTATGTGGCCGTGTTCGCGACGCACCGGGCAGGCCAACGGTCTACGGTGCTGAAAGGCGGCATTCTCGCAAGCCTGACCGGTGCACTGACGGTGTTCGCGCTCTTCCTTCTGGGCAACTCGGCCTGGAAAGAGATGGATACCTTGTACGCAGTAGGCTTTGCCTTGACGGGCGGGCTCCTGACCTCGGTACTGGTCATCGGACTGATGCCTTTCTTCGAGACGACGTTCGGCATTCTGTCGGCGCTTAAGCTGGTGGAGCTCTCCAATCCGAATCATCCGCTCCTGCGCAAGCTTCTTACAGAGACGCCGGGAACGTATCACCACAGCGTGATGGTCGGCAATCTGTCGGAAGCGGCGGCGGAAGCCATCGGGGCGGACGGGCTGCTCTGCCGGGTCGGCTCCTATTATCACGACATCGGCAAGACGAAGCGTCCGTTCTACTTCATCGAGAATCAGAACAATATGGAGAATCCGCATGATTCGATCGACCCTTCTCTCAGCAAGTCGATCATTGTCGCCCACGCCCGCGACGGCGTGGAGATGCTGAGAGAGTACAAGCTGCCCAAGCCGATTCGCGATATCGCGGAGCAGCATCACGGCACAACATTCCTGCACTATTTCTATCATAAAGCGCTCCGTCAGGCGGAAGAGAAAGGGCTGGCGCCGGATTTCACCGAGGACGACTTCCGTTATCCCGGACCGAAGGCTCAGTCCAAGGAAGCCGCGGTCATCGGAATTGCGGACAGTGTGGAAGCAGCGGTCCGCTCGCTCCGCAGCCCGACCGTGGGGCAGGTAGAGACCATGATCGAGAGGATTATCAAGAGCCGGCTGGACGATCATCAGTTCGATGAATGCGACCTGACGCTGCGCGAGCTGGACATTATCGCCAAGACGCTGAAAGAGACGGTTATGGGAATCTTCCATTCCCGGATCGAGTATCCGGAGGAAGCCAAGAAGCCCAAAAAAGAAGAGGGGGCGGCTGAAGCATGAGCCTGGAGCTGGTATGGAACAATGAACAAAATGAAATGGAGATTGGCGAAGAGCTGATTGCCCTGCTCGAACAAATTTTGCAGAAGGCCGCCGAAATGGAAGGCGTGGACAGCGGAGAGCTGGATCTTACCTTCGTTGACAATGAGCGGATTCATGAACTGAACCGGGAGTACCGGGGGATCGACCGTCCGACGGATGTACTGTCTTTTGCTATGAACGAATCGGGAGAAGGCGAACCGGATATCGTATATGAGGTGGATGAGAACGGCGAAGACGGCGACATTCCGGAGCTGCTGGGGGATGTCATTATCTCCGTAACGCGCGCCCGGGAGCAGGCGGAAGAATACGGGCATTCGCTGGAGCGGGAGCTGGGCTTTCTCTTCGTCCACGGCTTCCTGCATGTGATGGGCTACGACCACGGGACGGAAGCGGAAGAAGCGGTCATGATGGGCAAGCAGGAGCAGGTGCTGTCCCAGGTGGGGCTGACGCGCTGATGCCCAAGCCGGAGGCGACCGGAATCAAGCGGTTTCTGCATTCTTTCCGCTATGCCGCGCAGGGCATTGTCCAGGCGTACCGTTCGGAGCAGAATATGAGGGTCCATAGCGTCGTTGCGGTTGTGGTCCTGGCTGCGGCCGCCTTCTTCCGGGTGCCGGGCCGGGACGTCATGCTGCTGCTGCTGGCCGTTACGCTGGTGCTGTCCGCAGAGCTTCTCAATACGGCGATCGAGGCGGCAGTCGATCTTGCGTCGCCGGAGATTCACCCGCTTGCCAAGGCTGCCAAGGATACCGCCGCCGGCGCTGTGCTCCTGACGGCGCTGTTCGCTGTCGCAGCGGGGATTTATGTCTTCTACCGTCCGGTGATAGACTGGATTGCAGGGATTGTGTCATAATCGGGAGTACGACTCATTGAAGTCATTTAAGCGAATCAGGAGGAATGACCCATGGATTCCACGACACTGCTACAGGAAGCGATCAAAGCCCGGGCCAAGGCCTACATTCCATACTCGCGCTTCGGCGTTGGCGCCGCGCTGCTGGGGCGGGACGGACAGGTCTACCACGGCTGCAACATCGAGAATGCGGCCTACAGCGCCGGCAACTGCGCGGAACGAAGCGCGCTCTTCAGCGCAATCTCCCAGGGACTGGCGCCGGGTTCCTTCAAGGCGCTGGCGGTGGTCGGCGATACGGATCAGCCGATTACGCCCTGCGGCGTCTGCCGCCAGGTGATGCTGGAGCTCTGCGACCCTGACATGCCGGTGTATCTCGGGAACATGAAGGGCGATATCCGGGAGACGACGATTCGCGATCTCCTTCCGGGCGCCTTTGGACCGGATGAGCTTCGGCAGGGACAGAAGGACGCCTGACTTCATCTTTGATTCTCCAACCCCCTCCTTAATATGGCGGGGGTTGTTTGTTGCGAGGCCGTTCCGGAGGCGGATTGACGTGCTGCCGTCTGCATTGAATCGGTCTGTTCCGTCTGGTATGATGGTTGGACAAGTGCAGGGCTCACAGGCAAGGCATTGACGAGGAGGAAGAAATTGATGGCATTTAAATCCGGTTTTGTCGCCATTATCGGCAGACCGAATGTCGGGAAGTCAACGCTGATGAACCAGGTGATCGGTCAGAAGATCGCGATCATGTCGGACAAGCCGCAGACGACCCGCAATAAAATTCACGGCGTCTACACGAAGGACCAATCGCAGATTGTATTCCTGGACACGCCGGGCATTCACAAACGCCAGTCCAGGCTTGGCGACTATATGAATCAGACGGCGATGAGCACGCTGAACGAGGTGGAAGCGGTGCTGTTCCTGATCGACGCCGCCGACGGACTCGGCGGAGGCGACCGCTATATCGCCGAGCAGCTCAAGGGGCTGAAGACCCCGGTCATTCTGGTGATGAACAAGATCGACAAGCTGGAGCCGGAAGCCTTGCTGCCGCTCATTACCGAGTACAGCAAGCTGCATCCGTTCGCCGAGGTGGTTCCGATCTCTGCCAAGGCGGGAAGCAATGTCGATACTCTCCTGAAGCAGCTCCAGAAGTATTTGCCGGAAGGCCCGCAATATTACCCGGAAGACCAGGTAACCGATCATCCCGAACAGTTTGTAATCGCCGAGCTCATCCGCGAGAAGATTCTGCACCTGACCCGGGAAGAGGTTCCGCATTCCATTGCCGTCGCCATTGAAGATATGCGCGTGGAGAACAACGGCGTCGTTCATATCGGCGCGGTGATTTTTGTCGAACGGGACTCCCAGAAAGGCATTATCATCGGCAAGCAGGGGGCCATGCTGAAAGAGGTCGGACGGCGGGCGCGCACGGATATCGAGAACCTGCTCGGCTCGAAGATCTACCTGGAATTATGGGTGAAAGTGAAAAAAGACTGGCGCAACCAGGAACGCGTCCTGCGCGACCTGGGCTTCCACAAAGACGTATAAGCGGCCCCGCCGCTTCCTTGGCCGCTGGCAGGATTTGCACGGATAGATCCGGTCCCTTCGTTCCATCCTAAGTCAAAGAGACATCGCGTTTGGCGAAGGGGGATGAATACGATGCGAGATTTTTCGTGGAAGTATTTTGCAAAGACCGGTGATGTCGAATCTTACTTGCTGTACCGGCAGGCGGCCGAAGCCGCCGGCGCGGCAGCGGAAGAACCGGCGGAGGAGGAACCGATCGTCTATGATGAAGAAGCCCGGTAGGGACCGGTTGCCGGCCCAGTGGCTGGAGGAAGAGATGTGCTACACCGAGTGGAAGGGATCGTCCTCCGCAGCATGGACTACGGAGAAGGGAATGCGATCATTACGCTTTGTACCGAGAACGCGGGCAAGATAGGCGTGCTGGTCCGAGGGGCGAAGAAGGCGAAGAGCCGGCATTCGGCCCTCATTCAGCCGTTCACGCTGGGACAATACGTATTCTTCCGCGGCAACAGCGGGCTTGGAACGCTGAATGCGGGCGAGATCATCGTATCCCACCACGGGCTGCGCGAGGATCTCACCAAAGCGGCTTACGCTTCCTATGCCTGCGAACTGCTGGACCGTGTGCTTCATGAAGAGGAGAGCGGACCGTTCTGGTTCCGGCAGCTCTCCGCCTGTCTGACGGCGCTTGACGAAGACAAGGAACCCGATATTATTCTTAATGTCTACGAGATGAAAATCCTTCAGGCCGCCGGCTACGGCCCGGAACTGGAGAACTGCGTGCTCTGCGGCGCGCAGGAGAAGGATGAAGACGTGCGCATCAGCGCGGGGCTCGGGGGAATGCTCTGCCGCCGCTGCCGGCATAACGACCCTGCCGCCCCGGCTGTCTCGCCGAAGGCGCTCAAGCTGCTTCGTCTGTTCGCGAAGCTGGATCTGACCCGGCTCGGAAGCGTGGACGTGAAGAAGGAGACGCGGGATGAGCTGAAGGCCATTATGCGGTCCTTCATGGATGTCCAGCTGGGGCTGAAGCTGAAATCGAGAAACTTCCTCGACCAGCTCGACAAATACGGGGTTTGACGGACGGAGCCGGATGCGCTAATATAGATTCCATATGACGCGCGGTGAACGGGAAAGTAGCGGCCTTGAGTGTCCGGTAGACAGCGAGTCGGGGAGAGTGGGAGCCCGGCGGACGACAGGCAGGCGAAAGGGCGCCCGGGAGCGCGGTAGCATTAACGTGAAAGTGGATTTTGCGGCGGAAGATCCGGATGGTTCAGTCTTCTCTGTCGCTAAAATCAAGTAGGGTGGAACCGCGGGAGATTACAGCTCTCGTCCCTATGTCTGTCGATCAGGCATGGGGGCGGGAGCTTTTTTGGCGCCTCCATAAGTCTGAACCAAGATTTGAGCCGAAGGAGTGGTAAGCATGAACTTTCAGCAGATGATTTTGACGCTTCAGGAATTCTGGGGCGGACAGGGCTGCATCATCGTGCAGCCTTACGATACGGAGAAGGGTGCAGGAACGATGAACCCGATGACCTTCCTCCGCTCGCTCGGTCCGGAGCCGTGGAGAGTCGCCTATGTCGAGCCTTCCCGCCGTCCGTCCGACGGCCGCTACGGGGAAAACCCGAACCGGCTGTATCAGCATCACCAATTCCAGGTCATCATCAAGCCGTCCCCCGACAACATTCAGGAGCTGTATCTGGACAGTCTGAAGGCGCTCGGCGTCGATCCGCTGCTGCACGACATCCGGTTCGTCGAAGACAACTGGGAGAATCCGTCGCTCGGCTGTGCCGGACTCGGCTGGGAAGTATGGCTGGACGGCATGGAGATTACGCAGTTCACGTATTTCCAGCAGGTCGGCGGAATCGAGACCCATCCGGTGGCCGTGGAGATTACTTACGGTATGGAGCGGCTGGCTTCTTATATCCAGGAGAAGGAGAATGTGTTCGACTTGGAGTGGGTAGACGGTCTGACCTACGGAGATGTCTTCCATCAAGCCGAGGTCGAGCATTCGACGTATACGTTCCAGGTCTCGGATGTGCAGATGTTGTTCAATCTGTTCAATACGTATGAAGCGGAAGCCAAGCGGGCCATGGACCGCCATCTGGTCTTCCCGGCTTATGACTATGTGCTGAAATGCTCCCATACCTTCAACCTGCTGGACGCGCGCGGCGCGATTAGCGTAACCGAACGGACCGGCTTTATTACCCGCGTCCGCAACCTGGCCCGCCAGGTAGCCGCGACTTATGTAGAGGAACGCGAGAAGCTCGGCTTCCCGCTTCTGAAGAAAGAAGGTGCGTCCCATGCCTAAAGATCTGCTGTTTGAAATCGGGCTGGAAGAAGTGCCGGCCCGCTTCCTGCGCGCCGCCATGGATCAGCTCCAGGAGCGGACCGTCAAGTGGCTGGAGGCTTCCCGCATCGCCCACGGCGAGGTAACGGCCTACGCAACCCCGCGCCGTCTGGCCGTACGAGTCAAGGAAGTGGCCGACAAGCAGGATGATGTGAATGAAGAAGTCAAGGGACCTTCCCGCAAAATCGCGCTGGACGAAAGCGGCGGCTGGAGCAAAGCCGCTCTCGGCTTCGCCCGAAGCCAGGGCGTCTCGCCGGAACAGTTCACTTTCCGGGAATTGGCGGGCGTAGAGTACGTCTACGCCACCAAGAGCAGCCAGGGGGTAGAGACGGCTTCCCTGCTGGGCGAGGGCTTGAGCGGCATCGTCTCCGCCATGACCTTCCCGAAGAATATGCGCTGGGGAGCGCATGAGATCAAGTTCGTTCGTCCGATCCGCTGGATCGTGGCCCTCTTCGGCCAGGATGTGATCGATCTGTCGGTGGCAGGCGTCCGGGCAGACCGGGTCAGCCGGGGACACCGCTTCCTCGGACAAGAAGCCGTAATCGGATCGGCTGCGGAATATGTGGAGAGCCTGCGCGCCCAGCATGTCATCGCCGATGTAAAAGAACGGGAGCAGATGATTCTTAACCAGATTCATCAACTGGCCGATGATAAAGCATGGACGATTGCCATCCAGGAAGACCTGCTTGAAGAGGTGTTGTTCCTGGTCGAAACGCCGACCGTGCTCTTCGGCACGTTCGATCCGTCGTTCCTTGATATTCCGCAGGAAGTGCTGATCACTTCCATGCGCGAGCATCAGCGTTATTTCCCGGTTCTGGATGCTTCCGGCAAGCTGCTGCCCTTCTTCGTAACCGTCCGCAACGGCAATGCCGAGAGTCTGGACGTCATTGCAAAAGGGAATGAGAAGGTGCTGCGTGCCCGGCTGTCCGACGCGAAGTTCTTCTATGAAGAAGACCAGAAGCTGAAGATCGGGGATGCGCTGGCCAAGCTCGAAACGATTGTCTACCATGAAGAGCTCGGCAGCGTGGGCGACAAGGTCCGCCGGATTCGCGCCATCGCCGACAAGCTGGCAGCGAAGCTGCAGGTTACGGATGCGGCAGCGGCCGAAGTATCGCGGACTGCGGACATCGCCAAGTTCGATCTTGTCACACAAATGGTGTATGAGTTCCCTGAACTGCAGGGGACGATGGGCGAGGATTACGCCCGCAAGGCCGGAGAGCCGGAGACGATTGCCAAGGCCGTGTTCGAGCACTATCAGCCGCGCTTTGCCGGAGACGATGTGCCTTCCACGGAAGCGGGAGCTCTGGTCAGCATTGCGGACAAGATCGACACGATCGTCGGCTGCTTCTCGATCGGGATTATTCCGACCGGATCGCAGGACCCTTACGCGCTGCGCCGCCAGAGCGCAGGCATTGTGCAGATCGTTCTGGAGCGCGGTCTGGAAATCGAACTGGGCGACATTTTTGATATTGCCGTCGACGTGCATGAAAATGTCCGTAATTTGAAACTTTCTGCAAATGAACTGCGTATAAACTTATACGAGTTCTTCGGCCTTCGCGTGAAGCGCCTGTTGTCCGATCTGGGAATTCGCTATGATGTCGTGGATGCGGCCATGTCGGCCGGTTATGACGATATCGCGGCAGTGGTAGCCAGAAGCCGGGCGCTGGCGGAGACGATAGCCTCGCAGGTTGATTTCAAAGCTACTGTGGATTCCTTCACGCGCGTCAGCAATCTGGCCGCCAAGGCGGAGAGCGGCGATGCGGTGGATACCGGCGTCTTTGATGATCCGGCTGAACAAGCGCTCTATGAAGGATGGCAGTCCCTGCGCATTCCTTACGCCAAGGCGCTGGAAATTAAGGATGCCGCCGAAGCGCTCCGGCTTCTGTCCGGATTGAAGGAAGCGGTCACCTCATTCTTCGATTCCGTCATGGTTATGGCCGAGGACGATGCGGTTCGCCGCAACCGTCTGGCCCTACTGTCGGGCATCGACGCCGACCTGAAGCGCTTTGCCGATTTCGGCAAATTGGTCTGGTAATACCCGTCCATTAGCGGGAATTGGTAGCACGGAACACTTTGGGGTATAAATATACGGAACGGTGCCTGGCGCAAGCCGGAGGAGCCGTTCCGTATTTACGCTTTTCCCGGACCTTGTTGATCTTGAAGGATTTTGGGAAAGGCGGCGCGTATATATATTACACGGGAAACGGCGGTGGCTGAGAAGATGGCCCATTCCAGATCCTCGAACCAGATGGTGCTGGTAGACGGAGATGCCTGTCCGGTCAAAAGCGAAATCGCCGAAGCGGCCCGCACGGCCGGGGTTCCGGTGATCATGGTCTCTTCCTACAACCACGAACTTCAGGGGGAAGAGGGAGTGGAGATTGTCCGCGTCGACAGCGGGGATCAGAGTGCCGATCTCTATATCGCCAACCGGATGAAGCCCGGCGATCTTGTGCTGACGAATGATTACGGCCTGGCGGCGCTGGCGCTCGGCAAGAAGTGCCTGTGTCTGTCGTTTCGCGGGATTGTCTACGGCGACGACAACATGGATATGATGCTGGAAGGCCGGCACGCCAGAGCCAAGGAACGCCGCAGCGGACGCTACGGCAAAGGCCCCAAGCCGCTTACGGCGGGGGAGAAACTATTTTTTCAACATAAACTGACAAATCTTTTATCCCGGTTGCAGGAAAATGTCCAGCCATAGCGAATACTATTTATTTGAGATGAAGGTGGTTTGTATTGGCAAGCGGACACGGGAGCATTCCCGAAGAGGTCATCGAGAGCGTACTGGCCAGACATGATATTGTCGAAACAGTAGGAAAGGTCGTTCACCTGACGAAGCGGGGCAAATATTTATGGGGATTGTGCCCTTTCCATTCGGAGAGCACCCCATCTTTTACTGTGACGCCCGACCGCGGAGTGTTCCACTGTTTCGGCTGCGGCATGGGAGGCAATGCCATCAAGTTCCGTATGGAGATTGAAGGCTTGTCCTTTCCCGAGGCCGTCCGGATTATGGCCGACGAGAGCGATATCGCTGTACCTGACGGCCCGTCCGGCGGACATGCCGCGCCCGATCCCGAGCGGGATCGGCTGCTTCAGGCTTATGACCTGTCGGCCAAGTTCTATCATTTTCTGCTGAAGAACACGGAATACGGCAAAGAAGCGATGGCTTACTTGCGGAGCCGCAACTTCAGCGACAAGATGATTGACCAGTTCCAGATCGGCTTTGCACCGGACCGCTGGGATACCCTTCAGCAGTTTCTGGAGAAGCGGAGCTTCGATCTGGCCGAAATGGAACGGGGCGGACTGCTGTCGGCAAGAAGCGAAGGCCGGGGCTATGTGGACCGATTCCGGGGCCGCATTATTTTTCCGATCGCCAACCGCACGGGCAAGACCGTGGCGTTCGCCGCCCGTATTCTGGGCGAAGGACAGCCCAAGTACCTGAACTCGCCGGAGAGCAGACTGTTCAACAAGAGCCGGCTGCTGTACAACCTGCATCAAGCCAGAGCCTCCATCCGCAAGACGCGGCAAATCGTTCTGTTCGAAGGATACGGGGATGTCATTTCGGCTTGGGAAGCGGGCGTGCACAACGGCGTGGCGACTATGGGCACATCTCTGACGGAAGGCCATGCGGCGCTGATGAAGACGCTGGCGGATGAAGTGGTGGTCGCTTACGACGGCGACAAAGCCGGACAGGCCGCTGCGATGAAGTCGATTCCGATGCTGGAGAATGTCGGTCTGCGGGTCAAGATCGCCGTACTGCCGAGCGGGCTGGACCCCGACGAATTTATTGGCCGCTACGGCGGGGAACGCTTCATGGATCAGGTCATTCATGCCGCTGTTTCCACGGTGAAATTTAAGCTTATATATCTGAAAAAAGGCCATATACTCCTAGAGGAAGACGGCAAGATTGCCTATGTTAAGGAGGCGCTGGAGATCATCGCCGCGCTGCCGTCGTCGACCGAACGGGAGGTCTATCTCAAGGAGATTGCAACCGAACTGAATCTAAGTTACGAGAGTCTGAAGCAGGACTGCAATCTGCTGCGGGCCTCTCTGCAAAAAAACATTCCCGAAGGGGATAATAACGACAAAAGGTGGAATAATGGTAGGCATAAAAAAGAGCAGGTGCAGAAGCGAGCCCTGCTGCCGGCCTATCATGCGGCGGAACGCAGTCTTCTGGCTGTCATGTTCCAGGACGCGGACGCCGCCGCTTATGTGAATGAACGCCTTGGCGATGCATTCAACATCGAGGATCATGCGGCTTTGGCCGCTTATCTATATGCTTATTATGCGCAAGGCAAGCAGCCGGATCTGAGCCGCTTTTTGTCCTCGCTTCAGGACGACAAGCTGGAGAAGACCGCTGCCTCCATAGCCATGATGGAATCGCCGCCGGCATGGAATCCCCAGGTTCTGGACGACTGCATCCGCGAAGTGCGGAAGTACCCGGTGCAGCGGCAGATGGAGCAGAAGCGGGAAGAGATGATCCGGGCGGAGCGAGCCGGCGATTTTTTGCGCGCGGCTCAAATTGCAAGTGAGATTATAGCCCTAGAGCGACAATAAACGTTCAGTCAGCAGGCAGCTAGGGAGGAGGGAGTCGTATAATGGCGAACGATCAGCATACGGAACTGGAGACGGAATTTACGCTCGACCAGGTTAAGGATCAGCTTATTGAGCAGGGCAAGAAACGGTCATCCTTGAACATCAAGGATATTATGGAGAAGTTATCGCCATTCGATCAGGACCCCGAACAGATGGATGAGTTCTATGAGCAGCTCAGCGATCTCGGCATCGAGGTGGTCAACGATAACGACGAAGAAGTGAATCTGCGTCCAAGCGAGGACAACGAGAACAACGACAGCGACGACTTCAGCTTTGACGACGATCTGTCGCTGCCGCCCGGCATCAAGATCAATGACCCGGTGCGCATGTATCTGAAGGAAATCGGCCGCGTTCCGCTGCTGTCCGCAGACGACGAGGTCGAACTGGCTATGCGGATCAAGAACGGGGACGAAGAAGCCAAGCGCCGGCTCGCCGAAGCGAACCTGCGTCTGGTTGTCAGCATCGCCAAGCGCTATGTCGGCCGCGGCATGCTGTTCCTTGATCTGATTCAGGAAGGCAATATGGGTCTGATCAAGGCGGTCGAGAAATTTGACCATAACAAAGGCTTCAAATTCAGTACGTATGCCACCTGGTGGATTCGTCAGGCCATTACCCGGGCGATTGCCGACCAGGCGCGTACGATCCGGATTCCGGTTCACATGGTGGAGACGATCAACAAGCTGATTCGGGTATCCCGGCAACTCTTGCAGGAACTCGGGCGCGAACCCACGCCGGAAGAAATTGCGGCGGAGATGGAGCTGAGCGTAGAGAAGGTGCGCGAAATCATGAAGATTGCGCAGGAGCCGGTATCGCTGGAGACCCCGATCGGGGAAGAGGACGATTCGCATCTGGGCGACTTCATTGAGGATCAGGAAGCATTGGCTCCGGCCGACGCGGCAGCCTATGAGCTGCTCAAGGAACAGCTGGAGGATGTGCTCGATACGCTGACCGAGCGCGAGGAGAATGTGCTTCGTCTCCGCTTCGGGCTGGACGACGGACGCACCCGGACGCTGGAAGAAGTGGGCAAGGTATTCGGCGTAACGCGCGAACGCATTCGTCAGATTGAAGCGAAGGCGCTTCGCAAGCTCCGTCATCCGAGCCGCAGCAAGCGGCTTAAGGATTTTCTCGAATAAAGGCGATTGTTCTGACCTTCTGCTGCATGCGGCAGGAGGTCTTGTCGTAACCGGAACTTTACCGGAACTTTAGTAGATGCGAAAGTTGGGGGACGTGCCCTTGAATACGGAGAAGCGGGAAACGATCTTGCGTGAAATTCAGTATTGGCGACGGAGCAAGCTGCTGCCGGAGCAATACTGCGACTTTCTAACTAATCTGTACGATGAGGAAGGCCGGGAGCGCGGCGGGAACCCCATTTCGCTGCGAAATCTGGAGCAGGGCAGCATCAAAGTCTGGCTGTTTGGTTTTGGCGTAATTTCCTTGATTTTGTTAATTGGCTTTTATTTTAGCGTTTTTCCCTGGGGTTTGCAAATCGCGACAGCGATATCGATTTTGGTGGTGTGCTACGGGTATGCCGGCGTTCTTCGGGTCCGTGAACCGAATCTCAGTCTGATTCTGGCGGGGATCGGAAGCCTGCTGACGCTCCTCTTCGGCATCTGGATGATCGGACTTCATGATCTCACCGCGCCTTACTGGAAGCCTTCGCTGCTGGCCCTGTGCGGACTCCTGTGGTGCATCCTCGGATTCGGCATGCGAATCGGGCTGTTGCAGTTCGCCGGCTACGGCGCTCTCTGCCTGCTCTATGCGGAATTCTTCGGGAGTGTGCGTCCGGATGCGGGAATTGCCGAGCTCCAGCTGCTCTGGCTTCCGCTCTGTGTGCTGATGATCTGGCTGAGCTGGCTTCTCCATCACCGGATCAGCGGAATCGCCGGCGTGTATTTTGCGGTAGGGGCGGCGCTGTGGCTGATGCCTGAGCTGGACAGCCTGGTGCTGCGCGGCACGGAACCGGACTGGCTGCCGACGCTGCTCATCGCCAAAATCGGGATCGGGCTGGCGCTGCTTTTTGGATTTCGGAAGAAATGGATGGTGTGGGTAACAACATGAGCATTGTCAAATTATCGCGGCGGCTGGCACAGCTGCTGGAGCAAATTCCGACGGGGAGTGTGCTGGCCGATATCGGATCGGACCATGCGCTTCTTCCGGCGGCTGCGGTACAGGAAGGCCGGGCGGTCCGGGCCATCGCCGGAGAGGTGAATCCGGGGCCCTATGAGGCCGCGCGGCGGACTGTGGCGGAGACAGGCCTTGGCGCAGCCGTGGAGGTGCGCCGCGGAGACGGGCTGGACGTGGTGGAGGCCGGCGAGGCCGACTGCATTACGATTGCCGGCATGGGCGGTGGGCTGATCGCATCCATTCTGGAGCGGGGCGCTGCCGCCGGCAAGCTGAACGGGGTGAAGCAGCTGCTGCTTCAGCCGAATGTCGGCGAGGATATCGTCCGCAGGTGGCTGGACCGAAACGGCTGGCTGCTGACGGACGAGCGGATTCTGGAGGAAGACGGCAAGATCTATGAGGTGCTGGCTGCGATTCCGTCCGCAGCGGTAGCTGCTCCGTACGGCGCCGGGCTGTACGCAGACAGCACCTTGGCGGACGGAAACGGTCCGATTATTGACCGGGAAATAAAGTATTTGATGGGGCCCTGGCTGCTGCGCAGCGGCGGGGAGATTTTTGAAGCCAAATGGCGAAGCGAAATCGACAAAATGAAGAAAATCCGGGAATCGCTCTCCCGTTCGGAGCAGGGAGCTGCCGAGGAGAAATCCGCTGAACTGGAAGCGCGCATCCGGAAGATTGCGGAGGTGCTGGAATGCTTGCCAAAGGACAGACTGTAATTCAGTACATGGAACAGCTGGCTCCGAAGCATGTGGCCGAGGAAGGCGACAAGATCGGTCTGCAGCTCGGAAGTCTTCAGAAAGAAATTACCGGGGTTCTGGTTGCGCTGGATGTGACGGATGAGGTCGTAGAAGAGGCGATTGCCCACGGCTGCAACCTGATTATCGCCCATCATGCCATCATCTTCCGGCCGATTCAGCAGCTTCAGACGGATACGCCGATGGGCCGGATCTATGAGAAGCTGATCAAGCACGACATCGCCGTCTATATCAGTCATACGAACCTCGATGTAACCGAAGGCGGGATGAACGACTGGATGGCGGAGGTGCTCGGCATTACGGAGGGTGTAGCTCCGCTGAAGGATATTCATACGGAACGCCTGTCCAAGCTGGTCGTGTTCGTTCCGAAATCCCATCATCAGCAGGTGCTGGACGCCGTGCTGAATGCAGGCGCGGGATGGATCGGCAACTACAGCCATTGCAGCTTCAATATCGAAGGGTACGGGACGTTCGTTCCGCGCGAGGGCACGGACCCGTTCATCGGGGAGCAGGGCAAGATGGAACGGGCCGAGGAGATCCGGATCGAGACCATTGTGCCGCTGGGCGTCCGCGCCAAAGTGATTCAGGCCATGCTGAAAGCCCACCCCTATGAGGAAGTGGCTTATGACTTGTATTCAATGGATCTGAAAGGGCGCAGCTTCGGTCTGGGCCGGGTCGGCCGGTTGAAGCAGCCGGTGTCGCTGGCCGAATTCATCGAGACGGTGAAGAAAGGCTTGCAGGTCGACCGGGTGCGCGTGGTCGGCGACCTGAACCGGACGGTCTCGAAGGCCGCCGTGCTCGGCGGCTCGGGCGGCAAATTCCTGCAGAGCGCCATCTTCCGGGGAGCCGATGTGCTGGTGACCGGGGACATCGACTACCATACGGCGCAGGATGCCCTGATGGCCGGGGTGGCGCTGATCGACCCCGGACACAATGCCGAGAAGATCATGAAGCTGAAGGTGGCGGAATGGATCAGCTGCAAGCTGGGCGAGCACAAGTATGCCACGCCGGTCTTCGCTTCGGCGGTTAATACGGAGCCGTTCCGCTTTCTGTGAGGGCAGGCACGCACATGCGAGGAAGATGACCGGCGCGCCGGATTTATTGATCCGTATTGCTGCTGTTATCTGGTATCGGACTAGAGAGACCTTATGGGGCCCGGTAACCCGCGGATTTCCTTGCAAGCGGACCGAGGAGGCGCTATTTTGTGAGATCAGGTGATTATCAACGGTATCATGCAGGAATTAGGTCACTGAGGCCCGCTCTAACGAGAAAATAAGTGGAGAATACGGAATAAGGTCATTTGGGTCCGACCTGATGACGCTGCTGATAGCTGGGGCCATTTGCCTCTTGTCTAAGCAGAGCCGAGTCTGTATAATATACCGTGTTGTTTCGGAAAGTTTGACAGACAATCGCCGGCGGCCGAGAGGCCGCGGGAGGAAAGTCCGGGCTCCACAAGGCAGGGTGCTGGATAACGTCCAGTCGGCGCGAGCCGAAGGATAGTGCCACAGAAATGGACCGCCGATGGCCGCTTCGCTTCACAGCGCAGCGCGCACAGGCAAGGATGGAACCGAGGTGTAAGAGACCCCGAGGAACGCTGGTGACTTCGTTCCTGGTAAACCCCACCTGGAGCAAGACCTAATGGAACGCCGCCGATCCCGCAAGGGAGGAGGCAGCCCTCGCCTGGGGCGCGTTCGGGTTGGTCGCTGGAGCTGTGCAGCAATGTACGGCCTAGATAGATGATTGTCGCTTGACGTGGGAGGGTAGTTCCCGTTATAACCACCAGAAGCACAGAACCCGGCTTACGGCAGACTTTCCTAACTGGCAACAGCTTATTGTGAATAGAACGGAATTCGTCGTGAACAGACGGCGGCGCGCTGCAGATGCAGGCGCCGCCGTTTTTTTTATATATAGGATGAACGTGATGAATTCTGCCGGAGTAATCGCTTGGGAGAGGTGAATGGGCCATAATAGCTGCGGTGCAGGAAAAAGCGGCGCTCTGCGGATTGCGTAGGCGCCGTTTGTGTCTTCAGCTCTGTACGCTTGCCGCAGCCCTGTAGCCGGCAAGCGCCCGTTCCAGCCGGTCCACGGCGGCCGGAACCCGCTCCGGCGGCGTGTGGGTGAAGTTCAGACGCATCGTATTCCGCCGGGGCTCGCCGGCGAAGAAGACTTCGCCCGGCACGAAGGCGACGCCCTGCTCCAGAGCGAGCGGCAGCAGCCGCGCCGTCTCGATGCCGGGAGCGAGTTCCAGCCACAGGAACATGCCGCCTTCGGGCTCGCGCCAGACGGCGCCTTCCTAGGCGCGGGCGGCCAGCACGGCGGAGAGCCGCTTCATGCGGACGCCGTATTCCAGAGAGACGGCGGCAATATGGCCCGCCAGATCGAAGTTCCGCAGGAGCGCCTCCAGCGCCCGCTGGTCTACCGTGCCGGAGTGCAGATCGGCAGCCTGCTTCGCCCGGGCCAGCACGGCAATCAGCGAGCGGTCGGCAGCGATCCAGCCGGTGCGGAGGGCGGGGGCTACGATTTTGGAGAAGGTGCCGGTATAGAGGACGAGATCCCCGCAGCCGAGGGAGTGGGCGACGGCGGAGAGAGACGGAGGCGGGAGCTGGCCGGAGGGAGCGAAGGATAATTCGCCGTACGGGTTATCTTCCAGAATCGGCGTGCCGTGCCGCCGGCAGGCCTCAACGACCGCGAGCCGGCGCGCAGAGCTCCACGTATGCCCGGTCGGATTGCCGAAGGTTGGAACGGCATAGAGCAGCTTCGGGCGGTGGAGCGCCAGCTTGCGCTCCAGATCGTCCGGGTCCATGCCGTGCTCATCCCCGTCGACGGGAATGATCTTCGCCCGGTACGAGCCCAGAACCTGGAGAGCGGCCAAGTATGTAGGCGACTCCACCAGCACGGCATCGCCGGGGTCGATCAGCGTTCGGCAGATCAGGTCAATCGCCTGCTGGGAACCGGTCGTAAGCAGGAGCTCGTCCGCCGAGACGGGCATGCCCTGGAGCCGAAGACGGTCGGCGATCGCTCCGCGCAGCGGGGCGTAGCCCTCGGTCAAGCCGTACTGAAGCACCCCGCGGTCCTCCCGGAAGACGCTCTCATAGGCGGAGCGGACCGCTTCTAGCGGGAACAGATCTTCGGCGGGAAGGCCTCCCGCCAGGGAGATCATGTCGCCGCCTTGGGTAAGCTTGAGAATCTCGCGGACGGCTGAGCTGCCCAGGTTCCGGGCTGCGGCGGAATATCGGTAGTTCATGAGAAACGCTCCCTTGCCGTTGATTTTGATGGTATCATAGCGGCAGGAAGCTATAACAGTAAAGGGCTCGGTATAACAGTGGGAGGCGGAGAGGATGCAGATTGGACTGGACCGGTCGGGAGGGGCCCCACCGCTTCCGTTGCAGATTGCGGAGGCGCTGGGACACCGCATTGCTTCCGGGCTGCTGGCGCCGGGAGCGCTGCTGCCGTCGATCCGGAATCTGGCCCGCGAGCTGGGTGTCAGTCAGGTGACGGCGGGCAAGGCGTACGCCGAGCTGGAGCGGGAGGGCTGGATTGAACGCCGGCACGGAATCGGATGCTATGTGAAGCAGGCGGCCCCGGGGAAGGAGCGTTCGGGCTATGCCTGGCAGGAGAGGCTGAACGATTACCTGCCCCGGGCGCAGCTGTGGCGGAATTTCGATGACCGGGAAATGCGCTATCCGCTTCACCTGGCGGCCATTCATGAGAGTCTTCTTCCGCTTCGGGAGCTTGGAGGGAGCGTGGCGAAGCTGGTGACCGGGCAGCCGGAACTGATGTCGGCGTACGGGAATTTCCAAGGGGATTATGAGCTGAGGGCGACGATGGCCCGGCATCTTCGTCAAAGGGGGATTGCCGCGGAGCCGGAGCGGGTGCTGGTGACCAGCGGAGCCCAGCAGGGCATTGATCTTGTGGCCCGGACTTTTGTCGGGCCGGGCGATGTTGTCTATCTGGAGGATCCGAGCTATACGGGGGCCATTGATCTGTGGGCCGGCCGGGGCGCGCGCATGGCGTTCGTTCCCACCGACCGGGACGGCATGCGGGTGGATATGCTTCTAAGGATGTGCGATGAACGGCCGCCCAAGCTGATTTATACCGTTCCGACGTACCAGAACCCGAGCGGCGTGACGCTCGGCGAGCGAAGAAGGCGGGCGCTGCTGGAGGTGGCCCAGGCGTACGGCGCCCTGATCCTGGAGGACGATCCGTTCAGCGACCTCTACTTCGGCAGCCCGCCGCCGCCCCCGATCAAATCGCTGGATACCGACGGGCATGTGCTCTATCTCAAAAGCTTCAGCAAAATGCTGGCGCCCGGCTTCCGGCTCGCCGCTCTGGCCGCCGACGGCGATGTGCTGACCCGGCTGATCGCGGCCAAGTCCGCCAGCGATCTCGGCAGCCCGCTCCTGACGCAGCGGGCGCTGCTGCCCTTCATCGCCGGGCGCTATGACGCCTATGCGGCGGGGCTCCGCGCCGCGCTGCGCCGGCGCATGGAGAAGGCGGCGCGGATCCTCTCGGAAATCGCGCCGCCCGGTGTGGGCTGGACCGCCCCGGAGGGCGGACTCTGCCTGTGGCTGTCCCTGCCGCGGCCGCTGGACACGGCCGCGCTGGCCGCCGACGCCGCAGCGGCCGGCGTATCCTTTCTGCCGGGCAGCGTATGCCGCACCGGCGAAGCCCGCTCCCGCCACATCCGAATCTGCTACTCGATTCTGAGCGAGGCGGATACGGAGCGGGCCCTGCGGCTGCTGCTTCCGCTGCTGGCCCGGCATCTGGCGCGGGCGTAAGCGCAAGCCCGGCCGCTAAGCCGCCGCCTCCTCCCGGACGCAGCGCCTTGCATGCTGTGGCGCTTCGGACCGGCCCATAAGCCGCGCGCGACCAGCGAAGCTGCGGGTCCCCCGGTCTACTCCCGGCTCTCAAGCCGCCGGATCTTCTCCCGCACCCGCTGCGGCCAGAGCTGAAGGGGCGTATCTTCCCCGGCTGCGGCGGCCAGGGTGCGGTAGATATCGACCTGTCCCCAGCCGAAGTATTTATCGTGGCCCGGCGAGCCGAGATCGGTGGCGTTCTTCTTCATCAGCTCGACGACCTCCTTGTTCGTCAGGTCGGGGTTCAGCGAGCGGACCAGGCCTGCGAGCGCAGCGACATGCGGGCTGGCCATCGACGTGCCGGACAGGGCGGCATACTGGCTGCCGATGTAAGTGCTGGCGATGGATTCGCCGGGGGCGCAGACATCGACGTAATCGCCGTAGTTGGAGAAGGAGGCGCGCTCCGCCCCCGCATTGGTAGCGCCGACGGCGAGCACCTCGGGATAGGCGGCCGGGTAGCCGGGCCGTTCCGTATTGTCGTTGCCGGTAGCGGAGACGAGCACAATATCCCGGTCGTAGGCATACTTGACGGCATCGTGCAGGAACTGCGAATCGGCGTAATTGCCGAGGCTGAGGTTGATGACCCGGGCGCCGTGATCGGCGGCCCAGATGATGCCTTCGGCGACGGAATAGGTCGTGCCCGCGCCGCTCGCGTCGAGCGCTTTTACCGGCAAAATCTTGTTGTACCAGCTAATCCCCGCCACGCCCTCGCCGTTGTTCACCAGAGCTCCGATGATGCCCGAGACATGGGTGCCGTGCCCGACATCGTCATCGGGAACCGAACCGCCGCCCGTCACCGCATTGTAACCGTTCAGCAGCTGTCCCTGAAGATCGGGATGGTCCTTCTGCACCCCGGTATCCACCACCGCTACGATGCAGTCCCCGCTTCCGCGCGTAAGTGCCCAGCCTTTCCCGGTTTCGATCGCCGGCAGGTTCCACTGATAAGCCGAGAAGAGCAGGTCGTTCGGCATGATTTCATCCGAAGTTTGGGCAACGACGCGGTCATTGGTTAAATACAGATAGTGAGGCTCCGTATACTGCGGATGCCATTTGTAGGCGAAGTAGGTCCGGAGCTGCGAGAAATTCATGTCGGCGGATTTAAAAATGTAGGCGTACCCGATCTTTCTCGGGCTACCCCCGTGAATGTCCCGGGCGATCGTCCGGAGCTGCCGGCCGGTCGGATGGCCGTTCCGGAAGCGGACGACAATCTCGTTCTCGTAATAGTGGCTGGCGTTCTCGTTGTCGTGCCCGGTCTTGACCGTCATGTCCCGCAGCGTATCGGTGTGGACCGATTCCACGCGGTAGCGGCCCTCCCGGGGATAGGGAATCAGCCGGAGGTTCTTGCGCTGATGTTCCTCGACCTTGCTCAGCAGGTCCTGGTCAAGCAGGGCGATTACGCCGGTGCGGCCGTCTTCGCTGCGCTGTCCGAGCAGCCGGTAGGACCGGTCCTCGACGCGGAAAGAAGGGGATTCGTACGTCCGGTGCGCTTTGAGCGCCTTCTTGGCGGCGGCAAGGTAGCGGCGCATCTGCTTCATCTCGGCCTCGCTGCCCTTCGGAGAATGGGAGGTGAAGGTTCGGACCTGGTTCTGGTCAAAATCAATCCACATCAGCATCGCGATGTGCTTGTGGGTGCGCTGCAGCGCGGCGGCCCGGTCCGGAAGGGCCTTGCCTTTGCCGCTCCCGGGGGAAACGGCCAGCAGGCGCTCCAGATCATGGCCGAGGTCGGCCGAGGCGATGGCCCGGGTAGCCATGACATCCCGGTCCATCTGCGAGCTTTTGAGCTGCTGCTCGGCGGCGGGTGCAGGCGGAGCGGGCTCCGGGGCGGCAGTGTTGCCTTTCCGGTCTGGACGGGCAGCGAGCACGGAGACGGCCAGAACCGCCGTCAGGGAGAGAGCGATGGCCGCATTTTTTCGGGACACGGATCAATCAGGCTCCTTTCATTCATGCGTAGACATCTTTCCGTTAGGTTGCGGGAAGCCGCGCAGAATTATGCATACCGAAAAGCCTGACGGGCGGGACGCAAAAAGGATACCGCCGGTCCCGTTTTTATGGTAGGATATAAGCAGGAAAGCGTAATTATTGCAAGGAAGTATGTTACTTCACCATCCAATACTAGCTGGAACTTTAAGGGGGAGCACCGCCATGTCAGCCAATGTCCAGAAGCTGTGCGAAACGACGAGAGAAAAACTTAAATCAGCCATCGACAAAATGGAGTTTTTTCTGAACCACTACGCCCTGCCTCAACTGGATCCGGGTGACGATGAAGATGCAACCCGTTTCTATGAAGGATTTCTGTCGGACCTTCGGCATCTGCTGGTCTTCTCGGAGATGTCTTACGAGAAGCTGGGCGTCGCCCTTCGCAGAGCCCAATTCGACGTCGATTTTGCGCAGAAGGCGCTGTACAATACGTATCATTACGGAGTGAACAACTTCTTCTATCCGAAGAGCGAGAGCTACTCCGAGGACGGACGCTATGCGTATACCGGGCAGGATGCCATCCGTTTCCGCAAGAAGCCGGTTCGCCCGGCGCGGGATATCATCCTGGAGATCACGAAGGTGTATGAAGAGCTTCGGGACGATCTCACCTATTATGAGAATGATTACTTGACTGAACGGCGCATGCAGAATCAGGTATAGCGCTTGATTCATGACCTCCCCGGCTTCCGGCCGGGGAGGTTTTTTGCTGTTCCGCCCGAGAGGCTCCGGGTTCAGCCGGGCCGCAGCCGTGACCGGAACAACTTGCTGCGCATAAGGAGCCGAGCCTGCGGTTACATTAACCGGCGAGGTGATCCTAATGAATGATACCGCCAAAACGGTGGTCAATTGCAGCGTAAGCAACTGCGGCTATTGGGGGGAACGCAACATCTGCCGGGCCGAGGAGATCATCATCGAGATCGACAAGCATACGGGCAGCCGCTTCAAGGAAGAATTTGCCGAGGAAATGACGCTGGATAAGAATCATCGCGACGTCGCGCCGAACTCCTCCGCGACCTGCTGTCTGACGTTCAAGCCGAAATCCTAGGAGGGCGCCATGGACCGCGATAACCCGAGACGCAAGACGATTATACTGCGGCCGCGTCGGGTAGATTATCCGCGCAAGTCGCCGGAGCACCGCGAGGAATACGCGGCGGAAGTAGGGGCACTGTCTTCGCCGGAGCAGGGCGTAACGGCAGACGGGCGGGAAGAAGGGAAGGCCCGGGAGCAGGAAGCGAACCGGACGACCGGTTACGTGGGCCTCGCACTGGGCATCGCTTCCCTCTTCATCTGGTCCATTCTTCTTGGCCCGGCCGCCATCGTGCTGGGGGGCTACGCCTATGCCCGCAAGCAGAAGACGGTCGGGGCCTGGGCGATCGGCCTGGGCATCCTGTCGAGTCTGAGTTATCTGGTACTGGTTCCTCTGACGCGCTGAGCCCCTTCTCTTCCGGGAAGAGGGACATCGGCAAAGCCGCGGGAAGCCGCCCTATCAAGCGTCCTGTTCCGATCAGGGCGCTTATAGGCGGCTTCCTGTCGGTGCTTCGGTCTTCTTGCCGTCCGGGGCTTCATTCCCGTCCCGTCCCGTCCGATAAAAGGAGTAGAATGAGGCGGGGAGGAAATATCCAGATGAATGCAAGCTCTGCAGTGCCCGCAGTATCGGGACAACTAAGATGGGTCAGTCTGAGAAGCTCGGTCGGCGCGGCGGCGTCCGCATCCGCATCCGAAGCGGGCGGCGAAGTGAAGTTCGCGAAGCTGCTGGAGGGCAGACAGAAGGAAGGAACATCGGACACGGCGGCGGCTCTGGCCAAGGGAACGCTGGATACCGATGCGCTTTTGTGGCAGCGGCTGGATTCCGGCGGATCGGTCAGCGGAGCCATTTCCGGCGTCTCTCTCGGAGGTGGGGCAGGGCGTCCCACGGATTATGAGGATTTGATTCAGGCAGCCAGTGCCAAATACGGCGTTCCCGGCGACCTTATCAAAGCGGTCATCGATGCCGAATCCTCCTTCAATCCCAATGTGGAATCTTCCGCGGGCGCGAAGGGGCTGATGCAGCTTATGGACGGCACGGCCGCAGGGCTGGGCGTCTCCGATCCTTTCGACCCGGCGCAGAACATCGACGGCGGAGTCAAATATTTATCCTATCAGCTCAAGCGGTTCGGAGGCCAGGTGAACATGGCGCTGGCCGCCTACAATGCCGGACCGGGCCGGGTGCTCAAGCTTGGGGTCAGCACGGATCAGGAACTGCTGGACCAGATGGACCGGCTGCCGAAGGAGACGCAGGATTATATCGCCAAGATTGAGCGGAACCGGCAGAAATACGCAGATCAATAGAAATCATCCATTTGGATCTTATACGCGGTATAATAGAAAGGATCAAGCGAAGGACAGCTTGGTCCTTTCGCTGTGTACAGAAGGAGTATGGAGGGAGCTTAGAAGGAGTTCCGAATAAGCTGTGAGGAGGAGAGAACTGATGATCTACTGGGATTATGCCGCTGCTGCGCCTCCTTATGAAGAGGTGGTCCGGACGATGGGGCAGCTGATGCCCCTCTTCTATGCCAATCCGGCTTCTCTGCACGGAGAGGGCAGACGGGCGGCGGAGCTGCTGGAACGGGCCCGGAGCACCTGCGCCGCGGCGCTGCGCGCGCAGCCGGAAGAAATTCTGTTCACCTCGGGTGCGACCGAGAGCAATAATCTGGCGGTCAAAGGAGCCGCCCGGCATCCGGACCGGCGCGGCCGACATCTGGTCACCAGCCGGATCGAGCATCCTTCCGTCTACGAGAGCTTCGTGCAGCTTGCGAACGAAGGCTGGGAAGTGACGGTGGTCGATCCGCAGACGGACGGATCGGTTACCCCCGAAGCGGTGGCCGCTGCCGTCCGGCCGGATACGGCGCTGGTCAGCATCATGCAGGTGAACAACGAGACCGGCGCGGTCCAGCCTTCAGCCGGGATCGGGCGCGCCATCCGGGCCGTGAATCCGCGGACGCTGTACCATGTGGACGGCGTCCAGGGCTTCGGCCGCGTGCCGGGCGTGCCGGCGGACTGGGACGCGGACCTGTACAGCCTGTCCGCCCACAAGCTGCGCGGCCCGCGCGGGGCCGGGCTGCTGTATGTCCGCCGGGGCGTGCGGCTGGCTCCGCTCCTTGCCGGCGGCGGACAGGAGGGCGGCCTGCGGGCCGGCACCGAGAATGTGCCGGCGCTGGTCGCGGCCTCCAAGGCGGTGCGGCTGGCCGCCGAGAACGGGCCCGCAGAGGCGGCCCGGCTCCGGCCGCTGCGGGACCGGCTGGCCCGCTTTGTGGCCGGTCTGCCGGAGCTGCGGCTTATCAGCCCGATGGACGGGGCGCCGCATATCGTTCATTTTGTCTTTCCCGGGATGAAGGGCGAGGTCATGGCCCGGCAGCTCGAAGCGCTGGGCATGATCGTCTCCACCCGGTCCGCCTGTTCCTCCAAGACGGCGGAACCGAGCCGGGTTCTGCTCGCGATGGGACTGGACCGGGAGACGGCGCAGAGCGGCGTGAGAATCAGTCTGGGCGCCGAACACACCGAAGCCGACGTCGCCGCGCTGGAGCAGGCGATCGCAAGAGCCGTGGCCGAGCTGAAGCCGGCGGCCAGATAGCTGAAGTTACGCGCTCCTTGCGGGCCGGGATTGCGCCCTGCGGCGGAGCCGTTCTATACTGTACGAATCGTTCTAACTGTAGGAACTGAAGGCAGGAGGTTAATCATCCATCATGAATATTCATAGCCCCGGGCAGGTCCCGGGAAGAAGCCTGCAGGAAGCGGATACGCTGCTCCTGAGATTCGGCGAATTTACCCTGAAGGGCAAGAACCGCGTAAGGTTCGAGAAAGTCATCTACCGGCAGGTCCGGGAATTGGTCAAGCCTTATCCCCAGGTCAAGCTGCTGCGCGAATTCGGCCGGATCTATGTCGCGCTGAACGGCGCGCCGGCGGAGCCGCTGGCGGAAGCGCTGCGGAAGCTGTTCGGCATCGCTTCGGTCAGCCCGGTCCGAACGGCGGATTCGGAGCTTCAGGCCATCATCGAAGCGGCCCGCTCCTTCATGGAAGCCCTCGCTCCCGAACCGGGGACGACCTTCAAAGTCAACGCCCGCCGGGTCGATAAGGCATTCCCGCACGGCTCGCAGGAGCTGAACCGGCTGGTCTCCGGCCCGATTCTTCAGCAGTTCGGCCATCTGCGCGTCGATGTTCATCATCCGCAGGTGGAACTGCGGGTGGAGGTGCGGGAGAACGGCACGTACCTGTTCTGCGAGAATCTTCCGGGGGTCGGCGGCTTCCCGCTGGGGACGAACGGCAAGGCGCTGCTGCTGCTCTCGGGCGGCATCGACAGCCCGGTGGCGGGCTGGTCGGCCATGCGCCGCGGCCTCGAAGTGGAATGCGTCCACTTCTACAGCTACCCCTACACCAGCCGGGAGGCCCGGCAGAAGGTCATCGACCTGACCCGGCGCCTGTCGCGCTACGCCGGTTCGGTGACGCTTCACCTGGTGCCGTTCACGGAGGTGCAGACCGCCTTCACGGGAATTGGCCAGGACAATCTGATGGTCACTCTGATGCGCCGCGCCATGCTGCGGATTTCAACCCGGCTGGCCGAGCGGGAAGGGGCGCTTGCGCTCGTGACCGGCGAGAGTCTGGGCCAAGTGGCAAGCCAGACGCTCCCGAGCATGAATGTCATCGGAAGAGCAACGGATCTGCCGCTGCTGCGGCCTCTCGTGACGATGGACAAGAACGAGATCATTGCGCTGGCGCAGGAGATCGGAACCTACGAGACATCCATTCTTCCGTTCGAGGACTGCTGCACCCTGTTTGTGCCGAAATCCCCGACGACCAACCCGAACCTTCGGATCGTCGAGCGGATCGAAGCGACCCTTCCGGGATACGAAGAACGGCTGGCCGCCGCCGTCGGCCGGACCGAGACGCTGCGCATTACGCCGTTCGGCAAGGAGAGACCGGCCGATGAGGCCGGGGAATCCGCCATCGACGAGGCCTGGTTCTAGATTTGGCATAGCTTGTCATCGTCCCGCATACATGTTAATACATGCGAGCGCGGGAGGAATGACAATGGATTCGATCGTACTGCTGGGCGAGATTTTGATGATTAATCTGGTGCTGAGCGGGGACAATGCCATGGTAATCGCAATGGCGAGCAAAAACCTGCCGGCGGCGCACCGCAAAACCGCCGTCTGGTGGGGAGCGGCGGGCGCCGTCATTCTGCGCTGCCTGCTGACTTTCGTCGCCGTGCTGCTGCTGAAGATTCCGTATCTTCAGGCTGGCGGCGGACTGATGCTGCTGTGGATCGCGCTGAAGCTGCTGACCGAGCATGAGGACGAACTTCGCGTCAACGGCGGGTTCTCCATCTGGCGGGCTGTACGAACCATTCTGGCCGCCGACTTTGTAATGAGCCTGGACAATGTACTGGCTATTGCAGGCATCGCGGGCGGCGATCTTGCCTTGATCGTCATCGGCATTGCTCTGAGCATCCCGATTGTGGTCTGGGGCAGCGGCCTGATTGCCGATTGGCTGAACCGGATGCCGCTGCTGATCTATATCGGTTCGTTCATATTGGCGCATACTTCCGGAGACATGCTGCTGCAGGACCGGAAGCTGGGTCCGCTGCTCGTTCTGATGCTCCCCGATCTTCACAGCCTGATCCCGGCGGCGCTGGGCGGAGCGGTGGTGGCGCTGGGCGGCTGGCGGCGCATCCGCTCCCGGATGGCCTGACGGCCGGGACCCGGACGGCTGGCGTTGGCGGGACTTTTCGGCTACAATAATTGTAAATCCCGGCCGAATTCGGACACTGTTCGACGCTTGGCGCGGGAGGTACGCCTGTGCCGAAGGGATGCGTGATAAAATGTCCTCCAATCGAGATTTCAAACTGGGTGTGTTCATTGTAGCCGCCGGTTTAGTCATTCTGCTGGGCAAGTGGGGCGTGTTCGGCTTTCTGGGCCGCCATTTCTGGCCTCTGCTGCTGCTTGTGCCCGGTATTTTGCTGCATATCTGGTACTTTGGCCGAGGGGGATCACCGCTTGTTCTGGTGCCTGCCGGCATTCTGACAGTCTATGGGGTGCTGTTCGAGATCTGCGCCGTCTGGGGCTGGGATCTGATGCCTCACCTGTGGCCGCTGCTGCTTCTGGGCGTGGCTCTTGGACTGTACGAGTATGCGCTTCAGATTCCGCGTCCGCGCGGGCTGGCCGCAGGAGCCGCCGTTGCCGGCGGAATCAGCATTCTGCTGCTGTTCATCGGCATGCTCGGAGCGGCCGTTCTGTACCTGATTGGCGTTGTTCTGATCGTCGGGGGAATCTGGCTCATCGCGGGGCGGCGCCGGAAACGGTTCTTCTTCTGATTATTTCATGAAAAGACTTGCTTTTCATACGGCTTTCAAGCTACAATAGACCATATTGCGAAGCGTCGGCTCTTGCCCGGCGCTTCTTTTGTGAGACTGCCCAGAGACGATTTAAATTTGAATCGGTTATATTTGATAAATGAAAGGATTTGGATACAAGTTATGCATTCAAGAGACAAAATCCGCAACATTGCGATCATCGCGCACGTTGACCACGGCAAGACGACACTCGTCGATCAGCTGCTTCAGCAATCCGGTACTTTCCGCGAACACGAGACCGTGCAGGAACGCGCTATGGACTCGAACGATCTGGAACGGGAACGCGGCATTACGATTCTGGCGAAGAACACGGCCATTACTTATAAAGACTTCCTTATTAATATTGTGGATACTCCCGGACACGCTGACTTTGGCGGAGAAGTGGAACGCATCATGAAGATGGTCGACGGCGTTCTGCTCGTCGTCGACGCTTACGAAGGCTGCATGCCGCAGACGAAGTTCGTTCTGCGCAAGGCGCTCGAACAGAAGCTGACCCCGATTGTCGTGGTCAACAAAATCGACCGTCCGGCTGCTCGCCCGGCGGAAGTCATTGACGAAGTGCTCGATCTGTTCATCGAGCTGGAAGCAAGCGACGAACAGCTCGAATTCCCGGTTGTCTACGCTTCGGCGCTGAACGGCACTTCGAGCCTGGACCCCGAGAAGCAGGACGATAATATGCTCGCCCTCTATGAGACCATCGTCGACCACATTCCGAACCCGACGGAGAACGTCGAGGAGCCGATGCAGTTCCTCGTGACTCTGATGGACTACAATGAATATTTGGGCCGCATTGCGATCGGCCGCGTCAACCGCGGCGTGATCCGTCAGGGCCAGAGCGTAACCGTTATTCAGCGCGACGGCAAGCATAAGACGGCGCGCATCGAGAAGCTGTTCGGCTTCCAGGGCCTGAAGCGGATCGAGACCGAAGAAGCCGGCGCCGGCGATATCGTCGCCATTGCCGGGATCAAGGACATCAACATCGGCGAGACGATTGCCGATCCGGCCAACCCTGAAGCGCTGCCGGTTCTGAAGATCGACGAGCCGACCATGCAGATGACCTTCCTGGTCAACAATTCGCCGTTCGCTGGCAAGGAAGGCAAATGGGTGACTTCCCGCAAGCTGCGCGAGCGCCTGATGAAAGAGCTGGAGACCGACGTCTCCCTGCGCGTCGACGAGACGGACAGCCCGGACGCCTTCATCGTGTCCGGACGCGGCGAGCTGCATCTCGGCATTCTGATCGAGAATATGCGCCGCGAAGGCTATGAGCTTCAAGTGTCGAAGCCGGAAGTCATTGTCAAGGAGATTGACGGCCAGAAGATGGAGCCGGTGGAACGTCTCATGATTGATGTTCCGGAAGACAGCATGGGTGCGGTCATGGAGAGCCTGGGCAGCCGGAAGGCTGAAATGGTCAACATGATCAACAACGGCAACGGACAAGTCCGCCTGGAATTCCTGATCCCGGCCCGCGGCCTGATCGGCTACAACACCCACTTCCTGACGCTGACGCGCGGCTATGGCGTCATGAACCATGCATTCGACAGCTACGCGCCGCTGATCGGCGGACAAGTCGGCGGCCGCCATCAGGGCGTGCTGGTCTCCACGGAGACGGGCGTAACCACGTTCTACGGCATGATGGGCGTTGAAGACCGCGGTATCCTGTTCCTGGAACCGGGCACCGAGGTTTATGAAGGCATGATCGTCGGCGAGCATACCCGCGACAACGACATCGTGGTCAACATCTGTAAGGAGAAGGCGCTCACGAACGTCCGCTCGGCGACGAAGGACGAGACCGTCAAGCTGAAGACCCCTCTGATGTTCTCGCTGGAGCAGGCGCTGGAATATCTCAATGATGATGAATATTGCGAGATTACGCCGAAATCCGTTCGTCTGCGCAAGAAGATTCTGAACAAGAGCGAGCGCGAACGTGCGGATAAGCACCGCAAGATGGCCGAATCGAATATGTAATTCGAGGCAGAGCGAAGGCTTGAGCCCTGATCAGACAGCCTTCCGGAGTATCCGGAAGGCTGTCTTTGCCGATAAGGCTGCCAGGGGTGCAGGGTGAACGGAGCAGCAGCCCCCTTCGAATGATGCAACTTCTTCCAGGAAGAGGCGTCTAATAGATAGAGACCTAAATACAATAACAAATGAACAAGGATGGGAACCTGCTGTTATGAATGAATTTAAAGGCGGCCTGCCTCCGCGTTCCAAAGGAACGGGAAGCAGCCGGAACATGAGCCATACTAAAGCCGATCCAGCCGGAGCGCCGGGGAGATCGCCGGTATCTCCGGCACGGCCGAAATCTCCGGCCAGGTCGAAATCCGCGCCGGCGCGCAAGCGGCGCAGTCCGCTGGCCCGAACGGCCCGGGTACTGTTGTCCCTGGTGCTGGTTGCGGTTCTGATCGGTGGCGGCTATCTGGCGTACCTCTATTACAAATTGGACAACGGCGTATTCGACGCCGGGGTGGACCGTCCGGTAGCGGCCGGACAATCGGCCAAGGACAAGCCGCTCACGATGCTGATTCTCGGGACCGACAACCGGCCGAAGCATCCGTCGAACCTGACGGACGTCATTATGCTGGCGGCGTTCAACCCCGATCAGCAGGCGGCGACGATTGTCTCCCTGCCCCGCGACACAGTGGTGGAGCTGAAGGGCTACAAGCGGACCAAGATTAATGAATTCTATGCCCGGTTCAAGGGCAAGGAAGAAGAGAGCGGCCTGACGGCTGAAGACGAGATGAAGACGATGATGGGGAAATACCTCGGGGTGCCGGTCGATTACGTGACCGTACTCGATTTTCAGGGATTCCGCGACGTAGTCGACGAATTGGGCGGCGTTCATGTGAACATCAGCGCCAATATGTGCTATACCGACAGTGTGGACGGAACGGACATCAACCTGAAGAAGGGGCCCGCCAAGCTGAACGGCGACGATGCGCTCGATTACGTGCGCTACCGCAAATCCAATTGCAAGCCGAAGACGGAGGGCTCGGATGATTTTGACCGGAACCGCCGCCAGAATGAAGTGCTGCACGGGTTGATCGACCGGATGCAATCGCTTGGAGGAATCGTGAAGATCGGCGGCGTGATCGATGCGGTCGGGGGCAATATGAAGACGGATCTGGAGAAAGAGCAGATCAAGAATATGGTCTCGGCCTACTGGCGAATCAACAAGGAGAAGGTCGAGTTCAAACCGGTAACGGGAACCTGGCGCAGCCCGTATGTATATATTAATGAAGAAGAACTTCAGGAGGCGAGCAGAGCGCTCCAGGCCCGGCTTGCCGGGTCCTCCGGGTCCTGACGAATGTCCGCGTCAGGCGGACAAATTGATGCGGTGAACAATGCGGTGAACGAAGGATAAATTGAACGAAAGTTTTGTCCTATGCTATAATACAATCAACTATAAGCACCTAACCGCAAGAGGGGGCCAGCCGTATGAACGAAGCTCTTCCTTGTCTCGCCGAACCGCTGGTTGAACGGCTCCGGAACGAAACCTACTGCCTGCTGAACACGGTGGATGCCGAGAGCGGCGGACCGACCTGCACGGCGGTATCCTGGGTCTACGCTGTGGATGCCGGTACGCTTCGGCTGGCGATCGACCACCGTTCCAGACTGGTTCGCAACATGAAGGTTAATCCTCTGGTGAATCTTACGATCTTTGCCGAAGAAGCCGTCCATGCGGTCAGCGGACGTGCCGCCGTGCGGCAGGAGCCGCTGGAAGGCGTTCCGTTCAGCATGTGCTGCTTCGATGTGCAGGTGGAAGCGGTGCGCAATGCGCTCTTCTACGGTGCGAAGCTGGATGCTGCGCCGACTTATGTGAAGACCTACGACCGCCGGGCTTCCGAGAAGCTGGACGGACAAGTGTTTGATGCGATGAAAAAAGCCTAGTGAGACGCTGCTCACCAGGCTTTTTTGCTACCTGCCTGCGCCGCTTCCGGGAGCGGCGGGGTTCGCCGAAGGCCCCGCTGAAGCCGGCGGTTCAGCCGGATGGGTATCCTCGGGCGCCTGCGGAATGATCCGGCCAATGATATCCGCCATCTCGGTGGCGAAGCCTTCAATCGGACGGCCTGCCCGGAAATGGCGGCCGAGCTCGGCGATCCGGTGCGAGAGATCCATATCGGCGGTGACGAGAGCGTTCGCGCCGCGGGCATCCTGGCGCAGGGCTTCGGCGACCGCGTACTTTACAGTTCCGACCCGGGACCGGCTGAGTGAGCCGTCGACATCCAGGCCGACGATCGCGGTATCCCCCATTACGACGCAGTGAGCATCCTCGACGCCGGGTACCCGGCGGGCGAGACGCTCGAGGTGATCCTTGAGTTCGAGTTCGTCTCCAGTGGACATTTGACTTTCTTCCGAGCGGTTATCCGCCCCGTTGGATTCCGGCGGAAGCGAGCCGCCGGCAGAGCCCGGAGCCGCCCCGCCCTCTTGGGACAGCGGGTTCACCCGGGCATCCCGCTCCGACAGAGCGGAGGGATTATCCTGAGGAGAGGGTGATGAGTCTTTCCGAGCCATATGACCGCAGCTTGTCAGCAGCATTAAGGCCAGCAACAGACCGATTGACTTTCTCATAAGATGCATGCTCCTTTGTCGCTAGGAATGGTGGCTGTTCCGTTAGTCTGGCCGCCGGCGGCGGGAGTTATGTATCTTCCGGGACCAAACCAGGCGCTGTGGAGGGGATAATATGAGCAAAATCTTTGTACTGGATACGAATGTGCTGCTGCATGATCCGAATTCGATCTTTGCATTCAAAGAGAACGAAGTGATTATTCCCGCTGTCGTATTGGAAGAGATTGACTCCAAGAAACGCAACGCCGATGAAATCGGCCGCAACGCCCGGACCGTCTCGCGTCTGCTCGACGGTCTCCGCGAACTGGGGCATCTGCACAGCGGCGTGAAGCTGGAACACGGAGGAACGCTCAAGGTGGAGCTTAACCACCGCAGCTTCGTCCGGGTTCAGGAGATGTTCGGCGAGGTATCCAACGATAACCGCATTCTGGCGGTGGCGCTCAATTATTTGCAGGAAGAGAACGAGAAGCCGGAGCCCCGGCCGGTCGTTCTGGTCAGCAAGGATGTGCTGGTGCGCATCAAGGCCGATGTGCTGGGCGTCACTCCGGAAGATTATTTGTCGGACCGGACGGGCGACCTGAACGAGCTGTATGCCGGCTATCAATCGGTTCCCGTTCATCCGTCGCTGATTGATGAGTATTACAGCAACCGCCAGCTTCCGGTCAAGAGACTTCCGCTGAGCTTTGATCTCTATCCGCACGAGTTCATTATTCTGAAAGACGAGATCGGCAGCGGCAAGTCCGCGCTGCTGAAGGTGAACCACAATGCCACGCTGGTGGAGCCGCTGTATCTCGGCAATGATTCCGTCTGGGGGATCAGCGCGCGCAACGCCCAGCAGCGGATGGCGCTGGAGCTCTTGCTGAACGACGAGATTCCCCTCGTGACCATAACGGGCAAGGCGGGAACGGGCAAGACGCTGCTGGCGCTGGCGGCCGGATTGTTCAAAGTGGAGGATGAGCATAAATACAAGAAGCTGCTGATTGCCCGGCCGGTGGTCCCGATGGGCAAGGATATCGGCTATCTGCCGGGTGAGAAGGATGAGAAGCTGCGCCCGTGGATGCAGCCGATCTACGATAACCTCGAATTTCTGTTCGACACGAAGAAAGCCGGCGACATCGACAAAATCCTGATGGGCCTCGGCAGCATTCAGGTAGAGGCGCTGACGTATATCCGGGGCCGTTCCATCCCGGGGCAGTTCATCATCATCGACGAAGCGCAGAATCTCTCGCGGCATGAAGTCAAGACCATTGTCTCCCGGGCCGGAGAAGGTTCCAAGGTTATCCTGATGGGAGACCCGGAGCAGATTGACCATCCGTATCTGGATGCGGCGAGCAACGGACTGAGCTACATTGTCGAGAAGTTCAAGCAGCAGGGCATCAGCGGACATATTACACTGGAGAAGGGCGAACGCTCCAAGCTGGCGCAGCTGGCCGCCGATTTGCTGTAGCCGTTGGTTCCACCAGACCTCTTCTCGTTCAGAAGAGCGGCTCCCTCGCGGAGCCGTTCTTCTTGCTTGAATTCGGACTGCGCGGAGGAAGGCGGCGAGGGTACTGGCCCGAACTTGCCGGCAAGGATTCGGGAAGCGCTGTCATCTAAAGGCAGACAAAGCGAGAGCCGGTCTGGTAAAATAGAACAATGCTGTGTTTGTGTGAGAGCTTGAGAGAGGAAGGGTTCCATCCATGCTGAGACGCAAAAATTATTGGCTGCTGTTCGCCGTGCTGCTGCTGTCGCTGACCAGTCTGTCGCCCGGCATGGAGCTTCCGAGCGAGGAGGGAGGCCCGGAACCGGACCGGCCGCGGGAAGAGAACCCCGGCCGCGAGGCCGACCGGCCGGAAGGCGGAGGACTGCTGCGGATCTCGCTGTCCTTGAACGAGAACGAGTTCGCTCTCATGAAGGAGCTCTGCCGGCAGTACACGCAGGATACCGGCGTCGCCGTTGAGCTGGGCAACCGGAACGGAGAAGAGGAAGACCGCGGGGAATTGCTGCGGGAATTGACCATCGGTGACAACCCTGACATCCTGATGGCCGACGCCCGCGATATTCGCGGTCTGGCGGAGAGCGGATATTTGCTGCCGGTCGATTTATACCAGCATACCCAAGGGGGGGCTCCGCTTAATCTGCTTCTTCCGCTTCTGCAATGGAACGGCTATAACTGGGGCGTCCCGCTGGATGTGGATCCGTATGTTCTTGCTTACTCGCGGGAAGCGCTGAGCGAATACGGACTGAGCGGGCTTCCGGACTCGCTGGAAGAATGGAGCCGGCTGTCCGGCGGAATGAAAGGACAGGCCGGGCGTTATGTGCTGGCGCTGAGTTCCGCCGAACCGTATGGGCTGGCTTCCTTTCTTGCCCATTATCAGGGGAACGGACAGGCACTTGAATGGATTGCCAAGTCGCGAGGCAGTTTCTATCTGACCTCGCAGACGGATGAAGCGCTGTGGCAGAAGCTGCGGCGGGGGGAAGTGGGCGCGGCAGCAGTGCCGCTGTCAGAATCCCGCGGAAGCGGGCTGGAACTGCAAGTTCCGCTGACGTCTTCCGGCACCGTTCCGCTCGACATCCTGAAGGTGAGAGTCTTCCTGCTCTCCGCCCAGTCGAGAGAGCCTGAGACCGCTGCCCAATGGATGGCATATGTGACCTCTGCGGTATCCCAGAACCGGTGGCTGGCCGATACGGGAAGAATGCCCGCAGCGGATGAATGGTACCGGAATTACGGCATGGACCGCATCGTCAAGCCCCGGTGGATGCTGACAGAAGCGGCCGTACCGGGCGGTCGGAGCGGCGATATGAACTGGGCGGCGGCTGCGGATGCGGCACAAGGGCTGTTGACCGGACGCTTCGGAGCCGAAGCTTACCGGGAAGCCCTGTCGGCAGAGACTTCCGCTCCGGTATCCCCGGCCCTATAGATGGATGCTGAGCTTCACGTGCATGACGCCCTCGTCCATCTCAAGCTTGGTGGCGCGAAGGAAAGAGACGATTTTGGAAGGATAGAACCCAAGGTCGAAGTCATTCTCCAAATCCCGCCTTGTGCTCTCCGGCAATTCCAGACCGTTGAAGACAATCCGGTCCACATGGAAGATCAGCGCGTTCTCGGGTTCATCCTGGAGGGTGTAATGGCCTTCCAGCGTAAGCTCCAAATTACCGTCTGTGCCGCTGGCAATCAGCTTCCCGTCGCGGAAGGCAAAGTTCAACCCCTGGAACATTGGATTCTGCTCATGCAGGAATTCATTGAGGTCGTCCTCCGTCAGATTGAGGTCATAGACAAGTCCGCGGCGAACCAGCGCCCCGTCCCGGGATTGCAGAAAATCGGGCAGCTTCTTCATCGCCGAAGACAGCGCCTTGAAATAGGTCCGAATCTCGCGCACGCCGACATTGTTCCAATACATTTCAAATTCCTTCAGCAGTTTATTCATCTGAGCCGGATCGGCGCTTCCGGCGACACCGGCGTCGATCTCCCGATTCAGCGCCGCAATCCGCTCCCGCTGGGCGGACAGCTGTTCCCGCGCTTCCGCAAGCTCCCGCTCCGCCTTCTCCGCCGCCCGAAGGGTGCGGCTCAAATCTTCGTACTCCTGCTCATATCGGGCTAGAATCTCCTGATCCCTTCCGGCAATCCATTCATAATAATCCATAAGAGCCAGCCAGCGGCCAAGACTCTTGGCGCTGAGAAAAGCCATCAGCAGTCCGTCCCGGTCTCCGGTATAGTAGGCGCGCAGAACGGCGCCCGCCTGTTCCCGCTGCACGGCAATCGACTGTTCTTTCTTGTCGGCTTGCTGATGAAGCTCCCGGGTTCTGGACTCGAGCTTCTTCCGTTCTGCATCGATTCGCGCGATTTCTTTGTCCAGCTCCGCCGCCGAGAGGGTCTGCTGCAGCAGATCTTTCGTAGCTTTGTCGGAGGATTGGAACGAGGATGAATCCGCCTGCGGGCGCGGCGCTTCCGCGCCCGCCGAAGGTTCGGCAGAGAGCGCCGGTCCGGGCTGCGCGGTGAGCAGCGATGCCAGCAGTGCTATGGCTAAGATTCGAACCTTATATCCTTTTGAGTAAGTCACCCGATCGCCTCCACGCTTATGCTCCGTAAGTCTTCAATCCTTCGATACCAGTTTATGACGGCCTGTCTGTTATTAGGATACCCGTTATCGCGCCGTGTGCCATACCAAAGAAGACTCCGCAGGGCGGAGCCTCGAGACGCAATGAATTTATTATAGCGTATGAGGTCCGGTTAAAGTGGAAATACAAATAAGTATCAAATAGATTCTATGAACTCGTTGAGAGGCATAGGAATGAGTATGCCGCTTTTATCCTTATTCGCCTGCCGGTCCCGCCGGCCGGGAAGACGGTGATTTTAAAGATGTCGTTAGGAGGGTTAGGCTTTATGACAGCCGTTAGACAAGATGCATGGAGCACGGAAGACGATTTGACCCTGGCCGAGATTACCCTGCGCCATATCCGGGAAGGGAGCACCCAGCTTGCCGCTTTTGAAGAAGTGGGGGAGAAGATCGGCAGAACCTCCGCTGCCTGCGGATTCCGCTGGAACAGCTGTGTCCGCAAAAACTATGAGGAAGCGATCGGGCTGGCGAAGAGCCAGCGCCAGAAGAAGAGCCAGCTCAAGAAACAGACGCCGGTCCGGGGCGCGCAGGTGGCGGGGTTCGAGTACGGAGAAGAGAGCGAAGAGTATGGACGGGGAACGGGATTCGGCGAAAGCTCGCTGTCGATCGACGCGGTCATCCGCTTTTTGAGACAATGGAAGGGCACCTACAATGAGACGGGAAGGCAGCTCAAGATGCTGGAACGGGATTTGCGGGACAAGGAAGAAGAACTGGCCGACCTGAAGAGGGAGAACGAACGGCTCTCCAAGGAAGTCCATTCCGCGCAGAGCGACTACCGGGTGGTGAACGACGATTACAAAGCGCTGATTCAGATTATGGACCGGGCGCGAAGGCTCGCTTTTCTAAGCGAGGAGGACGAAGAATTAAAGACGCGTTTCAAAATGGATGCGAACGGCAACCTGGAGCGGATCGATTGAAGCATTGTTCGGTCTCCGCTGTTCCCTATAGAAATCCCGCCTGCGGTTTAATTCGCAAGAAGGCGGGATTTGCTTTGTCTTCGGCCGCGAATATACTGGAGAAAAGGCGGGTGAGAGGATGAGAATCGATATTGTTGGCGCGGGATCGCTCGGTAAGCTCTTTGCCGCCAGACTGGCGGCATCGGGAACCGAAGTCCGGCTCTGGTGCCGGACCCGGGAGCAGAGCGACACGCTGAACCGGGATGGACTTCTGCTGTACGAGCCGGGGCGTTCGGAACCGATTCGGCTGGATGGCGGCCGCTTGCGGGCTTACCCGATGGAAGAGTTTGCGGCCCGGTTATCCGGCGGGAGTCCGGATTGGATTCTGCTTGCCGTCAAGCAGAATGTGCTGCACCGGGATTTGGCAGAACCGCTCTCGCAGCTTCGCGGGAACGGCGTCCGGGTTGTCTGCCTCCAGAACGGAGGGGGGCATTTAGCGATGCTGCGGGAACGCCTTCCCGATGCCCGCCTGTATGCCGCGGTCACGACGGAGGGAGCAACGGGCCGGAGCCTTCGGGAAGTAACCCATGCCGGGAAAGGAGAAACGTGGATCGGCGAATATGACGGGGGGAGCGGGGCCGACCATTCCGAGGATGCTATTCCGCTGCAAAAGGTGCTGGAAGCAGCAGGATTTACCACAGGGCTGTCGAATGAAGTGGATACCCTGATCTACCGGAAAATGCTGGTGAATGCCGTAATCAACCCGCTTACCGCCATTTGGCGGGTGCGGAACGGAGAACTGCTGGATTCGGAGGCCCGGCTGGACGCCATGCGTCTCCTTTGCGATGAATCCGTGCGGATTCTGGCTTCTTGCGGAATCGACGCCGGCAACGACGCCTGGGAACGAATTGTAGCCGTGTGCCGCTCTACTTCGGACAATACCTCTTCCATGCTGGCCGATGTGCTGGCCGGAAGGGAGACCGAGGTCCGGTGGATCAACGGCCATCTGGCCGCACTGGCAGAATCGTCGGGAACGGAAGCGCCGCTTAACCGGATGGCGACCCGGCTGGTGGAAGGGATGATTGCAAAGGAGAGGTGAACCGGCGTGGAGTTTGTCCGCAATTCTCTTGGTGTCCTCAGTGTTCTGCCCATACTGCCGTTCGTTCTGGTCTACGGAATCGGCAGGTTCATGAAGCTGGACAAGAGGCGCTGTCTGTTCCTGGCCATGGATGTGACAACCGTGTTCCTGCTGCTGTCCGTATCGGCGCTGTTCAACAATATCTTCGACTCGCGCTTCGGGTTCTTCCTGATTCTTCTGATCGTGCTGATCGGGGCGGGGCTGATCGGCGGCGCCCAGAACCGGCTGAAAGGGCAGATTGACGGCAAAAGACTGTTCCGAGCGGTATGGCGGCTCAGCTTTATGCTGATGGGAGCAGGGTATGTGCTCTTCATGGTAGTTGGCATGATCAAATACATATCACAGACCATGTAAGGTTTATATGGCGCACTAAAGCAATGACGTCAAGTTTAAGCGGGGTTTTTATAAAAAAAATTTCTTTCTGAAAACATAGCTATAGATTTTTTTGACCACTGGTTGTATAATCATAAACCATATACCACATTCTAATTAGGGGGAACTGCTAGATGAAGAAGAGTAAAAGTCTTTTGCTCCTGTTCGCGCTCGTTCTTGTCATCGGAACGGTGCTCGCGGGATGCGGCAGCAACAACAATGGCAACAAATCTGCCACGAACGAAGGCGCTGCTGCCTCTAAGGCTCCATCCGCTTCGGCTTCTGCCACGGACAGCGGAGCTGCATCGGATGAGAAACTGGCTTCCGACCAGACACTCAAGATTAACCTAAGTTCGGAGCCGCCAACTTTCGATCCTGCTCTTGCTCAAGACAGCACGGCCAACACCGTTCTGAAGACGATGTATGAAGGCTTGACCCGCATGAACGACGAGACGGGCCAGGCTGAGCAGGGCATCGCAGAGAAATGGGATGTTTCGTCCGACGGTCTGGTATATACGTTCCACCTTCGCGACGCGAAATGGAGCAACGGCGATCCAGTCGTAGCCGGCGATTTCGTCCGCGCCTGGAAACGGGTTCTGAACCCTGCCGCTGCCGACCCGGCCCCTTATGCTTATCAGCTGTACTACCTGAAGAATGCTCAAGAGTACTACGAGAAGAAAGTCACCGACTTCAACCAGGTTGGCGTCAAGGCAGTTGACGACAAGACGCTGGAAGTAACCCTGAAGGCGCCTACGCCTTACTTCCTGGGACTTCTGAGCTTCTATACGTACTATCCGGTTCATAAGTCCGTTGAAGGCAACGAGAAATGGGCAACGAACAAGGATACGATGATTGTCAATGGTCCGTTTACGCTGAGCAACTGGGTAACCGGCCAGTCTCTGGCTGTAACCAAGAACGACAACTACTGGGATAAAGATTCCATTAAACTTAACAAGATCGAATTCTCCCTCGTGAACAGCGCAGCTACCGAGCTGCAGGCTTACGAGAGCGGGCAGCTTGACCGCGCAGGCGGCCCGAACGGCGAAATTCCGACCGAACAGCTTCCGATCGTAGAGAAGAAGTATCCGGAAGAATTCAACCGTAAAGGGATTGCCAGCGTCTACTACTACGAATTCAATGTCAAAGAGAAGCCATTCAACAATGCCAAGATCCGTAAGGCGCTTGCTATGGCGATCGATCGTCAGACACTGATCGACAAGGTAACGCTGGGCGGACAGCTTCCGGCTTACGGTTATGTACCTCCGGGTATCGCCGGCGCTGACGGCGAATACCGTACGGCTGTGAAAGACGACTTCTTCAAAGAAGACGTTGAACAGGCGAAGGCTCTGCTTGCCGAAGGTCTGAAAGAAGAAGGTCTGACTTCCCTGCCAGCCTTCACGCTCTCCTATAACACAAGCGAAGGCCACAAGAAGATTGCCCTGGCCATCGGCGACATGTGGAAGAAGAACCTGGGCGTTGAAGTGAAGCTGGAGAACCAGGAGTGGGCGGTATTCATCGAGAACCGTCAGCATCTGCAGTATCAGGTTGCCCGTGCAGGCTGGACGGCTGACTATAATGATCCGATGACGTTCCTGGATATGTGGGTAACTGGCGGCGGTAACAACGACACCGGTTATGCTAACCCTGCTTACGACAAGCTGATCCAGGAAGCTAAATCGACTTCCGATCTGGCTGTTCGCCAGGAGAAGTTCGCCGAAGCCGAGAAGATGATTATCCAGGACGATATGATTCTGATTCCGCTGTACTACTACACCAACAACTCCCTCACGAAGCCTTATGTGAAGGGCGCAACGCTTGACTTCAGCGGTGCCCTTGACCTGACTCGCGCTTACCTGCTCGAGCACTAAGATCGAACGGAACTGAATAGAAGATCACTGAAGGAACACTGTAACTTCGGGATATATATGTGGGTCTCCATATATATCCCTTTTTTTTGTATGTCCGCCTCTTTGTCAAACGTTTATCACATTTACAAAATAAGCAAATAGACAACGGGGCTTTTTTTTCATAAAATCGAATTATGTGCGAAAAAGGCTTCAAAGGCAAAATTGCCGATGAAGTGGGCAGAAACTAAGTCAAAGGAGGTGTTGACGGGCATGATACGCTATGTTGCGAATAAGTTTTTCTATATGCTTGTTTCACTGCTTGTGCTGATTTCCGCCACTTTTTTTCTGATGAAAGCCATTCCGGGCGATCCATTCACATCGGAAAAGAAAGTACCGGATGAAATCCGGCAGCGGTTGTACGAGCAGTACGGGCTGGACAAGCCCGTCTACGAGCAGTATTTCAAATATTTGGGCAATGTGGTTAAGGGGGACTTCGGTGTTTCCATGAAGCGGTTGAACCAGGACGTTACGCACATTATCAGCCAGACGTTCACCGCTTCATTGAAGCTCGGCGTTGTCGCCATTATTGTGTCCGTTGTAATCGGTGTCCTTCTGGGGATGCTGGCTGCACTGTACCACCGCAAACTGATCGACAGCGTTCTCATGGTAATCGCCGTACTTGGCATTGCGGTGCCGAGCTTCGTGCTCGCCACCATGCTGCAGTATTTGTTCGCATCCAAGTTCCATATCTTTAATGTCATGGGCTTCCGCTCGGCCAAGGATTATGTCCTGCCGGTCATGGCCCTATCCGCGTCGCCGATTGCCTTCATCGCCCGTCTGACCCGTTCGAGCATGCTCGAAGTGCTTAGTGCGGACTATATCAAGACAGCGAAGGCCAAGGGCCTTAACTGGTTCTCGATTCTCTTCAAGCACGTGCTCCGCAACGGCATTCTGCCGGTTGTGACGTACATGGGTCCCATGACGGCGAACATTGTCACCGGCTCTGTCGTAATCGAGCAGATTTTCGGGATTGGCGGCATCGGCAAGCAATTTGTCGAATCCATCAGCACGCGCGATTACCCGATCATCATGGGGATTACCATCTTCTACGGCGTTCTGCTGATGGTTGCCCGTTTCATTACGGATATCGCTTACGTGTTCGTCGATCCGCGCATCAAACTGACAAGTGGAAAGGAGGGCTAAATGATGGCTTCTGAACAATTGACAACTTCAAACGTAAATCTGAAACCGGAAGACTTTCAGAAAATTGGCGTTGACCAGAAGGAAGCGGAAGTCATCCAGCGTGAGAGCCTTTCGGCTTGGCAGGATGCGTGGCAGCGGCTTCGCCAGAACAAGGTAGCTTTGACGGCTCTCGGTGTGCTCGTTGTGATCGCACTGGCGGCCATTGTTGGCCCTTGGTTTTCCAAGTATGACTATCAATCCAATGATTTGCTGAATACGAACGTAGGTCCGAATGCGGACCACTGGTTCGGTACCGATACGCTCGGACGCGACGTGTTCGTTCGTACCTGGTACGGCGCGCGGATCTCGCTGATCGTCGGTCTGGCCGCAGCGGCCATCGACCTGATTATCGGGGTTATCTACGGCGGCATCATGGGCTTCCTGGGCGGCCGCACGGACAGCATTATGAATAAGATTTCCGAAATTCTCTACTCTATTCCTTACCTGCTGGTTGTTATCATGCTGCTGGTTGTTATGGAACCGAGCTTGTGGACCATTATCCTGGCTCTGTCCATTACCGGCTGGATCAGCATGGCCTGGATTGTCCGCGGTGAAATGATTCAGCTCAAGAACCGCGAATTCATTCTGGCTTCCCGTTCGATGGGCGCCAGCTCCAACCGCCTGCTCTTCAAGCACCTGCTGCCGAATGCAGTGGGACCGATCATCGTTACGGTTACGCTGGACGTACCGAGCGCCATCTTCGCCGAAGCGTTCCTGAGCTTCCTCGGCCTTGGCGTACAGGCTCCGAGAGCTTCTCTCGGTTCGATGATTAACGATGCTTTGGGTGTATGGCTCGCGTATCCGTGGCAGATGCTGTTCCCGGCCATTCTCATCAGTTTGATGATGCTGGCGTTCAACATCTTCGGCGACGGGCTTCGCGATGCGCTTGATCCCAAATTGAAGAAGTAGGAGGTGAATCAGATGGAACCCATTCTACAGGTCAAGGACCTGCATGTGTCGTTCTTTGTGAAGGGCGGCGAGGTACAGGCCGTTCGGGGCATGAACTTCGAGATTGGCAAAGGCGAGACGGTAGCCATTGTCGGCGAATCCGGCAGCGGCAAGAGCGTTACCGCCCAATCGATCATGCGGTTGATCCCTTCTCCTCCTTCCTTGGTGAAGAAGGGCGAAATTATCTTCCAGGGTGAAGATATTCTCAAGAAGAGCATGAAACAAATGGAGAGCATTCGCGGCAAAGACATTGGAATGATTTTTCAGGACCCGATGACATCCCTTAACCCTACCATCAAGGTAGGCAAGCAGATCACGGAAGTGCTAACCAAACATCAGAAAATGTCGGCGGCCAAAGCCAAAGAACAGGGCATTGAAATGTTGAAGCTTGTAGGCATCAAGAATGCGGAGGCCCGCTTTAACCAATATCCTCACGAATTCTCCGGCGGGATGCGGCAGCGCGTCATGATCGCGATTGCGCTTGCTTGCCGGCCGGCGCTGCTGATTGCGGACGAACCGACAACAGCTCTGGACGTAACCATTCAGGCTCAGATCATGGAAGTCATGAAGGATATGCAGCAGAAGCTGGGAACCTCGATCATTCTCATTACACATGACCTCGGTGTGGTTGCCGGCATGTGTGACCGCGTCATCGTAATGTATGCGGGAGAAGTCGTCGAGACCGGAACCCGTTGGGAAATCTTCAAGAACCCGCAGCATCCGTACACCAAGGGACTGCTGCGCTCGATGCCGCGTCTGGACCAGAAGAAAGGCGATCCGCTGGTTCCGATCGTCGGCACACCGCCCGATCTCATCAAACCGCCGATCGGATGTCCGTTCACAGCGCGCTGCAGTGAAGCCATGCATGTGTGCGAGCATATCGATCCGGATGCCACGGTCTTCAGCGAGACGCATATGGCGCGCTGCTGGAATCTTCATCCGATGGCCAAGGAGGTACAGCACTCTTGAGCAAGCAACTGATCGAGGTCGAAGGCCTCAAGAAATATTTCAACGTCGGCAAAGGCAAGGTGCTCAAAGCGGTCGATAACATCAGCTTCTCGATCCGTGAAGGCGAAACGCTCGGCATGGTAGGGGAATCCGGCTGCGGCAAGACGACGGCCGGCCGTACCGTCCTCCGGCTTTATGAACCGACGGCGGGCAGCGTCAAGTTCAACGGAACGGATATCTACAAACTGTCGCCCGGCAAAATGAAAGCCATGCGCCGCGACATGCAGATGATCTTCCAGGACCCGTATGCGTCGCTGAATCCGCGCTTCACGGTATCGGACATCATCGGCGAAGCGCTGGACATTCACGGTCTGGCAGGCAGCCGCCTCGAACGCAAGAAACGGATTGAGGAGCTCCTGGACATGGTAGGTCTGAACCATGACCACGCTACCCGCTATCCGCACGAATTCTCGGGCGGACAGCGCCAGCGTATCGGCATTGCCCGCGCGCTCGCGGTCAATCCGAAATTCATCGTCTGCGATGAGCCGATCTCAGCCCTGGACGTGTCCATTCAGGCTCAGGTGGTCAACCTGCTGAAGGAACTGCAGAGCCGTCTCGGCCTGACGTATCTCTTCATTGCGCATGACCTGTCGATGGTCAAGCATATCAGCGACCGCGTCGCCGTTATGTATCTGGGCAAGATGGTCGAACTGGCCGAGAGCGAAGAGCTCTATGCCAATCCGGTTCATCCGTACACCAAATCGCTGCTGTCGGCCATTCCGATTCCGGACCCGGAGATCGAGGTCAACAAGAAGCGGATCATTCTGCACGACGAGCTGGGCAGCCCGATTTACTCGGCGGAAGAGAAGACCGACGAATCGAAGACACAGCTGGTTGAAGTATCCAAGGGACATTGGGTATCCAAAGAATTCGCATAAGACAAGGACGGCGTTCCAGAGTGAACGCCGTCTTTTTGTTGGTCGTTCCGGCCTTTCCGTTTTGACGGAACTTGCCGCATTGGATACAATCATAGGAGCTAGAGAGAACAGGAGGCAGTCGCGACATGAATGTAGTGCCGGAGCCGCTGCCCGGAGGGAATGCGCTGGCCCGGGAGTTCCTGGAACGCCGGGAGAGCGCCTTGTCCCTCTATGGGGGCGAATTTCGCAGCATCGAAGATATACAGAATCGGGCTCATTGGCTGGATCAGACGGAAGCGGACCGAGCCGGCCGCGAGGAGCTGTTCGCCGTTCTGTCCGCCTACAACGGGCGGCTGAACGGGCATGAAGCCGTGGCGGCTTCCCTGGAATTGCTGAAGCGGCAGGAGACCCTGGTGGTTGCCGGCGGCCAGCAGAGCGGATTGTTCACGGGTCCGCTGCTCGTCGTGTACAAGGCGGTTACGCTGATCGCTGCGGCGAGAGAGGCGTCCGAGACGCTGAAACGGCCGGTGGTCCCGGTGTTCTGGATCGCCGGCGAAGACCATGACTGGGATGAGGTCAATCATACCTATGTGCTGAGCCCTTCGGGAGAAGTGGCCCGAATCCGGATGGAGCATGCGGCCGGCGGCAAATCGCCGGTCAGTCTGGTCCGGCTGCAGGAAGAAGAGTGGAGCCGGGCGGCGGACGAGCTGGAGAAGCTGCTGATGGAGAGCGACTTCAAATCCGAGGTCATGGAGCTGGTCCGCAGCGGAACTGCGGCGGATAATCTGAGCGATGCTTTTGCCATGCTAATGGGCCGTCTGTTCGGCAAGCACGGGCTGGTACTGCTGGATTCGGCCGACCCCGAGCTGCGCAAGCTGGAGCAGCCGCTGTTCCGCCGCCTGATCCGGGAGAACGACGAGCTGGAGGCGTCTTACCATGCGGCCGCCGGGGAAATCCGGAGCGGGGGCTATGAGCTTCAGGCGAACGTCGAGACGGGCGGCGCCAATTTATTTTACATCCATGAAGGAGCGCGTCTGCTGCTGGTCAAGAAGAATGGACGCTTCACGGACCGCAAGGAGACGGTGTCGTTCACGGAAGAGCAGCTGCTGGAGACGCTGAAGCTGCACCCGGAGCGCTTCAGCAACAATGTGCTGACCCGGCCGCTGATGCAGGATTATGTGCTTCCGGTGCTGGCAACCGTGCTCGGCCAGGGCGAAATCGCCTACTGGGCGATTACGCGCCGGGCGTTCGAGACGGTGGGCCGGCGCATACCGCCGATTCTTCCCCGCATGTCGTATACGATGGTCGAAGGGACTACACAGAAGCATATGGAGAAATTCGGCCTTTCGTTCCAGGACGTCGTACAGGGGCTGGAGGAGAAGCGGGCAAGCTGGCTGGAAGAACAGGATGAGCGCGGGCTCGCCCGGCGATTTGAAGAAACCAAGGCCGCTTTTGCCGCCATGTATGACCCGCTGATTGAAGAGATTGGCCGGGTGCAGGCCGGGCTGGTCAAGCTGGGAACAAGCAACAAGGAGAAGATCGCCGACCAGATCGCCTTCCTGCAGAATAAAGTCATGGATGCCCTCGCCAAGCAGAGCGATGCCGGACTGCGCCAGTGGGAACGGATCGAACGCTCGCTGATGCCGCTGGGCCGTCCGCAGGAACGGGTCTATAATGTAACGCATTACTTGAACCGGTATGGGCTGTCCTGGGTGGACGGGCTTCTGGAGCTGCCGCCGGATTATTCGGGGATTCACCGGGTTGTGTATATGTAAGAAGCGGGCGGAGGCCCTATATCTATCGGGAGGGATATCAATGAGTTCCAATTCCAATTCTATGGGCAAAAGCATCGTCGCCGACATGTCGCTGGCGGCGGAAGGCCATCTCAAGATCGACTGGGTCCGCCGGCATATGCCGGTGCTGAACCGGATTGCCGAGCAGTTCGCCAAAGAGCAGCCGTTCAAGGGCCTGAAGGTCTCGATCACCCTGCATCTGGAAGCCAAGACCGCTTATCTGGCCAAGGTGGTTCAGGCCGGGGGCGCAGAAGTCACGATTACCGGATCGAATCCGCTATCGACACAGGACGATGTATGCGCGGCGCTGGTCGAAGACGGCATTACGGTCTTTGCCAAGTACAATCCGGGTCCCGAGGAGTTCAAAGCGCTTAACATCAAGGCGCTGGAGAGCAAGCCGGATCTCATCATTGACGATGGCGGCGATTTTGCCACCCTCCTGCATTCGGAACGTCCTGATCTGATGGAGAATCTGCGCGGCGGCGCGGAAGAGACGACCACGGGCATCATTCGGCTGAAGGCCCTGAAGAAGCAGGGACTGCTCAAGTTCCCGATGGTGGCCGTCAATGACGCCTACTGCAAGCATCTGTTCGACAACCGCTACGGAACAGGCCAATCCGCGTGGGATGGCATTGTCCGGACGACGAATCTGATGGTGGCCGGCAAAAATGTGGTCGTCGTCGGCTACGGCTGGTGCGGCAAAGGGGTGGCCATGCGCGCCAAGGGCCTTGGCGCCAACGTTATCGTGACTGAAGTGGATGCCATCAAGGCAGTGGAAGCCCATATGGACGGCTTCCAGGTCATGCCGATCACGGAAGCGGCGAAGCTCGGCGACTTCTTCGTGACGGTGACCGGCAACCGCTATGTAATCCGCGGCGAGCAGTTCGACGTCATGAAGGACGGCGCTATTATGTGCAACGCCGGCCACTTCGATGTGGAAGTGTGCAAGCCGGATCTGGACAAGCGTTCTGCAGCCAAGCGGACAGTGCGCCGTAATATCGAAGAATACGAGCTGAAGGACGGCCGCAAGCTGTACCTGCTTGCGGAGGGACGGCTCGTCAACCTTGGCGCTGCCGACGGCCATCCGGCCGAGATCATGGATATGACATTCGCGCTCCAGGCCTTGTCGCTGAAGTATGTCAACGACAACTATGAGAGACTGGGAGCTACCGTCCAGAACGTGCCGTATGAGCTGGACGAACAGGTCGCCCGGTACAAGCTTCAGAGTATGAACATCGGCATCGACACGCTGACGCAAGAGCAGATGGCTTATCTGGACAGCTGGAACCTGAACGACTGATCCTTTATACCGCTTGACTGATTGGCGGCAGCCCGGGAAGAGACATTTCCCGGGCTGCCGTTTGCTGTTGAAAGCCCCCGCAGACGCTGTCGGCTGTTGCGGAGAGACCTGTCCAATATTCACCTATATAATGGAAGAAAAAGAATGGAACCGCGAAATCGGAGCCGGACAAAAGAGCGGCGATTCGACAACGCACCGGCGGGCTGTACCGGAACCGCTGGCAGTCTGCCGGTAACAATTCCCTTTTACCGGAAGAAGGGTTTTGATTTTTGGCGGCGAATCTATTATGCTTAAGTGGTGAAAAGTGGAGTGAAGTGGGGAATCGCAGCCAAGGGGTGGGCAAGCCGATGTTCATGGGGGAATACCAGCACAGCATAGACGAGAAAGGCCGCATCATCATTCCGGCCCGGTTCCGTGAACTGCTCGGGTCCTCCTTTGTGATTACCCGCGGACTTGACTCCTGTCTGTTTGTTTATCCCATGAGTGAATGGGGCATGATGGAACACAAGCTGAAGAGCCTCTCTCTGATGAAATCGGAGGCCCGCGCATTCAGCCGCTTCTTCTTCTCGGGGGCGACGGAATGCCAGTGGGACAAGCAGGGCCGGGTGAACGTGCCGGCGGTCTTGAGACAGTATGCCAAGCTCGACAAGGACTGCGCCGTGCTGGGCGTATCGAACCGGGTGGAGATCTGGAACAAGGAACTCTGGGAACGGTACTGCGAAGAGTCGGAAGGGTCGTTCAATGAAATTGCCGAGAAACTGGTGGATTTCAATTTTGATTTGTAGGAAGAGAATTGCGATCAGGCGTTTTGGAGGGCTGCAGCTTGTTTCATCACATCACGGTTCTGAAAGAAGAAGCGACGGAAGGACTGAATATCCGACCAGACTGCATTTACGTAGACTGCACGCTCGGCGGGGCCGGGCACAGCGAACGGATCTGTTCCAGACTGGGTGAAGGAGGCCATCTGATTGCACTGGATCAGGACGACTGGGCATTGGACAATGCCCGGGAAAGACTGGCTCCCTATGGGGACAAGGTAACGCTGGTCCGCACCAACTTCCGCGAATTGGAAGATGCGCTGAGATCGCTTGAATGGGTTCCGCAGGCGAACGGAGTCCCTCAGGTGGACGGAATTCTGTTCGATCTGGGCGTATCCTCGCCGCAGTTCGACGAGGGGGAGCGGGGATTCAGCTATAACCATGACGCCCCGCTGGATATGCGAATGGATCAGCAGGCGGAATTGACCGCCTGGGAGATTGTGAACGAATGGCCGGAGCAGGAGATCGCCCGGGTGCTTTTTCAATACGGAGAAGAGAAATTCTCCCGAAGAATCGCCGGCAAGATTATCGAACGCCGTGCGGTCCGGCCTATTAATAGTACAGGAGAATTAGCCGATATAGTCAAGGAGGCTATACCCGCGGCGACCCGCCGCAGCGGCGGCCATCCGGCCAAACGCAGCTTCCAGGGCCTGCGCATCGCAGTCAACGATGAACTGGGCGCTCTGGAAGAAGCGCTGCATGCCGCGGTTCGCTGTCTGGCGCCGGGGGGACGGGTATCGGTCATTACGTTTCATTCGCTGGAAGACCGGATCTGCAAGCAAATTCTGGGAAGTTATGTGGGCAAGTGTACCTGTCCTCCGGATTTTCCCATGTGTGTCTGCAACAGTAAGGGAACTTTGAAGCTGGTGAACCGCAAAGCCATCGTACCCGGAGAGGCCGAACTGGAGCACAATCCGCGCGCCCGTTCGTCCAAGCTCCGGATCGCCGAGAAATTGTAAGCTGAAACCAAATGGGGACAAAGGAGAGTCAACAGATGGCGTATACCCGCGGCAATCTGGCCGTTCAACCGCAGAGGAAACCGGAATCGAACCCGCGCTACCGCGAGAAGACCAAAGTGGTTACCCGGCGGACGCCGCTCCCTTTGCAGGAGAAGCTCCGGTATCTGCTGACTCTGGCGTTGTTCGTTCTCGTAGCCGGCGTCCTGGTGTGGCGCTACGTACATATCTACGACCTGAACAAGCAGGCGCAGACACTCGACGGCGAGATCGCCCAGACCAAACGGCAAATTGCCGTGTATCAGATGCAGAAGCAGGAACTGGAACAGCAGGTTGTGGACAAAGCCAAGGCTCAGGGCTACCGGATGCCGGATAGCGAGACTTACATTTCGGTGGAGCCCAAGCCTGTCAGCACCAAAGGCGGCAACTAGAACTTCATGAGGGTACGACATGGCCTTCCCTGCAGAGGGAAGGCATCTGTTTTCTCGGCTTGAATTTGGATTCTCAAAATAAAAGGTTGTGAGGTTTGCGTATGGTCAAGCGGATTAAGCTGCGCACACTGTTTATCGGAGGGTGCATCACCCTCTTTTTTCTTGTTCTGGTCGGCCGGGTCTTCTGGATTCAGGTCTGGGCCGCCGATTCCTGGAAGGATTATGCCCTGAAGCAATGGAGCCACACCTCGGTCCTGAAAGCCCAGAGGGGACAGATCACCGACCGCAACGGCATTGTGCTGGCGAGCGATGTTCCGGCCTACACCGTGGTGGTGGAGCCGCAGGTTATCCATGAACAGGGCATCCGCGACGAGGTGGTCGAGGGGCTGCATGAGATTCTGGGCAAGCCGGTGAATGAATTGGAACAGCTTATCGACGCCAAAGGCGAGGACGGCAAGCTGCTGAAGAACCGCGAGGTTCGGAGCGAGGGCTGGAAGGTCGGGCAGGAAGTGGCCGACAAGATCACGGAATTCTCCGAGAAGCTGGCCAAGGAGCATAAGATCCAGGAGACCGGCATCGGCTGGGTCCGGGACCAGAAGCGCTATTACCCGAAGGAAGATCTGGCCGCCCATGTGCTGGGCTATACCGACCGCGACGGGAAACCGGTGGCCGGGCTGGAATACTTCTACAATAATCAGCTTAAAGGAAAAGACGGTTTCTTGGATTATCAGAGCGACGGCAAGGGCTACAAGCTTCCCGACGGCAAAGAGGCCTACGAGCCGGCCGTCAACGGAAGCAGCCTGAAATTAACGATCGACAGCACGATTCAGTATTATATCCAGGATGCCATGAAAGAGACGTTCAACGAGTATCATCCGAAGAGCATGACCGTGATCGCCGCCGATCCCAATACGATGGAGATTCTCGGGCTGGCCAACCTGCCGACCTTTAATCCGAATAATTACGGGGCGACGAAAGACCAGAAAGATTTTTATAACCATGCGATCAAGTCGATCTATGAACCGGGTTCCACCTTCAAGATCGTCACTCTGGCCAGCGCGATCGAGGAGAACATTTTTGATCCCAATGCCACCTATATGTCGGGTTCCATCCGGATCAAGGGAACGCAGCTGCATGACAGCAAGCGGGCCGGCTGGGGCACAATCACCTATCTGGAAGGCGTGAAGCGTTCCAGCAACGTGGCCTTCATCAATCTGGGCTACGAGATGCTGGGCAAGGAGCGGCTGGTTAAATATATTGAAGATTTCGGTTTTGACCAGAAGACCGGTATCGATCTGCCCGGCGAAGTCGCCGGCCGGATTACGCCGAAGTGGGAGGTCGAATACGCGACGATGACCTTCGGCCACGGGAAGGTGCAGGTCACGCCTATCCAGCAGCTCGCCGCGGTGTCGGCGGTCGCCAACGGCGGCAAGCTGATGAAGCCGTATGTCGTCAAGGAGATCGACAATCCGAACAACGGCGAGAAGACTGTCACCAAGCCGGAGGTTGTGCGTCAGGTCATCTCGGAAGAGACGGCCAAGAAGACGGGGCTCTATCTCGAGCAGGTTGTCGCCGACCAGAAGATCGGCACCGGCCGCAAAGCTTATATTGACGGCTATCGTGTGGCCGGTAAGACCGGCACCGCGGTGAAGCCTGTCAACGGCAAGTACGATTATACAAAAAATATCGTATCCTTTATCGGCTACGCGCCGGTCAATGATCCGAAGATTGCGGTCATCGTCATTATCGACGAAGCGAATACGAATGACGGCGGGGGCGCCCTGGCAGCCCCGGTGTTCAAGAAGATCGTCTCCCAGTCGCTGGAGTACATGGGTGTGCCCAAGGAGTTCTCCAGCAAGGACGAGAGCGGCGCCGCCAAGGAGACGGCAAGCGGCAAGAAGGCCGCAGCCGTCCGCACTGCTCCGAATATGGTGGGCAAGCCGCTCCAGACAGCCCGCAATGAGCTGCTGAATCAGGGCTATGATTTCGATTCCGTAGGCACTGGCAGTTCAGTCGTCAGCCAGTATCCGCCGGCGGGCACGGCGCTTGCCACCGGCCAGAAGATCTATCTCATCGGCGAGGCCACCGACAAGCCGGTTATCCCGGATCTGTCCGGGCAGTCGCTGCGCGATGCGCTGGAGGTGCTGAGTCTCTTGAAGGTCGGCATTCACGTCAGCGGCGAAGGCTATGTCTCGAAGCAGACGCAGACGGTAGTGAACGGCCGGACCGAGGTCAGTCTGGAGCTTGCGCCGGTCAACAAATACGGCGAGCAGATTCCCGTGCCGAGCGAGCCTCCCGGGGAAGACGGGGGAGAAGGCGGCTGACCCCGAGGCTTGTTCTAACCCGTACCTGTCCCGAATAGGCATGTAGGAAAGAAGGCATGTCACTATACGGGAAAGCGGGGATGAGAGTTGAGAGTATCCAGAGTCGTCACCCGGCGGCGCATGCTGTGGACGCTGCTGGGGCTGGTCCTGCTGTTCGGCGCGCTGGTCGTCCGGCTGGCTTACGTCCAACTGTCCGAAGGAAGCGAATTGTCGGCCAAGGCGGAGGAATCCTGGCGGCGCAACATTCCCTTTACGGCCAAACGGGGTGAAATTCTGGACCGCCAGGGCGTGCCGCTGGCCTACAATATCAGCACGCCGACGGTCTATGCCGTTCCGGTCCAGGTTAAGGATAAAGAAGCGACGGCTGCCCGGCTGGCACCGCTGCTCGGCATGACCCAGGAGAAGCTGAAGGACATGCTGTCGCAGTTCAAGGCGACGGTGCGGCTGCAGCCCGGCGGCCGCAAAATCACGGTCGAGCTGGCCCGGACCATCCGCGACTTGCAGCTGCCCGGCATCGTGGTCGCCGAAGACAGCAAGCGGTATTATCCCTACGGGGACCTGGCTGCGCATATCCTCGGATTCACCGGCATCGACAATCAGGGAATTACGGGGATCGAGAGCAAGTACGACAAGAAGCTGGAGGGAATCGGAGGGGATATCTCCTATTTGTCCGATGCCGCCGGACGGCTGATGCCGGGCTCCTCGGAGATCTACGACAAGCCGCAGGACGGATTGAGCCTGGAGCTGACCATCGACAAGGATATTCAGTCGATTATGGAGCGGGAGCTGGATCAGGCCATGGTGAAATATCAGGCGAACGCCAGCTGGGCGATCGCCATGAATCCGAAGACCGGGGAGATTCTGGCGATGGCCAGCCGGCCGTCCTATGAACCGGCGCACTATCAGGAATACGATTCGGCTGTATACAACCGGAATCTTCCGATCTGGATGACCTACGAGCCCGGCTCCACCTTCAAGATTATTACGCTTGCCGCCGCGCTGGAGGAGAAGAAGGTGGATCTGGCGAACGAACGCTTCTACGATCCCGGCTACATTGAGGTCGGAGGAGCCCGGCTGCGGTGCTGGAAGAAAGGCGGGCACGGCAGCGAGACCTTCCTGCAGGTTGTCGAGAATTCCTGCAACCCCGGCTTTGTCACACTCGGCATGCGGCTTGGTAAAGACACGCTGTTCCAGTACATCCGCAATTTCGGGTTCGGAACGAAGACGGGAATCGACCTGAACGGCGAGGAGAACGGCATTCTGTTCAAGCCTTCGCGGGTCGGACCGGTCGAACTGGCGACCACGGCCTTCGGGCAGGGGGTCTCGGTCACCCCGATCCAGCAGGTGGCGGCGGTATCGGCCGCCATCAACGGCGGCAACCTTTTTAAGCCGCATGTCGCCAAGGCGTGGATCAATCCGGACACCGGCGCGACGGTATCCGAGGTGAAGCCGGAGCTGGTCCGGCGGGTCATCTCCGCGGAGACCTCGGCCAAGGTCCGGGCTGCGCTGGAGAGCGTGGTGGCCAAGGGAACCGGCCGCCCGGCCTTCATTGACGGCTACCGGGTCGGCGGCAAGACGGGGACCGCCCAGAAGGTCGTCAACGGCCGGTATTCGGCGACGGAACATATCGTCTCGTTCATCGGCTTCGCGCCGGCCGACGATCCGCAGATCGTCGTGTATACGGCGGTCGACAACCCGAAGGGGATTCAGTTCGGCGGCGTGGTTGCGGCGCCGATTGTGCAGAGCATTTTACGGGATGCGCTGAATGTGCTCAAGGTGCCGCCGCGGACCGATCAGCTGGCGAAGGAATACAAGTACGGCGAGACGCCGATCGTTACGGTGCCCGATCTGACGGGAGCCAGCGTGCAGGATATTTACGAAGAGATGAACATGAACTTCAATCTGGTCCGCTCGGGTACCGGAGACACGGTGGTCAGCCAGGCGCCCAAAGCAGGGGCGCGGGTCGAGCGGGGCTCGACGATCCGGATTTACATGGGAGCCTCCCGTCCATAATGATAAGGACCGGGAAAGTCCACGAATATGAGAAGCGGGGGAGAACGAGTATGAAACTTGGAGAACTGGCGGGCTGCCTGGCGGCGGCCCGGCTGTACGGAAACGGCGATGTGGAGATTGGCGATCTGCAGGCGGATTCGCGCAAGGTGAAGCCGGGAGATCTGTTCATCTGCCTGCCGGGATTCACGGTAGACGGACATGACTACGCGCCGCAGGCAGCGGCGCAGGGCGCGGCCGCTCTCGTTGTAGAGCGGAAGCTTGCGGTAGACCTGCCGCAGATCGTCGTGGACGACTGCCGGTTCGCCATGGCGGCGATGGCCGGAGCCTTCTTCGGCTCGCCGAGCAGCCGGATGAATCTGATCGGCGTCACCGGGACCAACGGCAAGACGACGACTACCTACCTGATCGAACGGATTCTGGAGGATTACGGCATCAAGACGGGGCTGATCGGCACGATTCAGATGCGGTACGACGGCGCCAGCTATCCGATGTCGGGAACGACGCCCGAATCGCTGGAGCTGCAGCGCAGCCTGCATGACATGGCGGCGCGCGGCGTACAAGCCTGCGTGATGGAGGTGTCGTCCCATGCGCTGGAACAGGGAAGAGTGAAGGGGACGGACTTCCGGATGGCGATTTTTACCAATCTGACCCAGGATCATCTTGATTATCATCATACGATGGAAGAGTACCGTGCGGCCAAAGGGCTGTTCTTCTCGCGGCTGGGCAATGTGACCTCCCCTTGGAAAGAGGAGCGCAAGTACGCGGTGCTGAACGGCGATGATCCGGCCAGCGCCTACTTCCGGGCCCAGACGGCAGCCGAAGTCATTACATACGGCATCGAGAACCCGGCCAATGTCAGAGCCTCCGGCATCTCGATTACGGCGCGCGGCACCTCGTTCCACGTGGATACCTTCCGGGGCAGCGCCGATATTTCACTGCGCATGGTCGGCAAGTTCAACGTCTACAATGCGCTGGCGGCGATTACCGCCGCGCTGCTTGAGGAGATTCCGCTGGAAGCCATCAAGGCGAGCATTGAAGCGGTGCCGGGCGTGGACGGACGCGTGGAGGCGGTAAATGAAGGTCAGGACTACGCCGTGATCGTCGATTACGCGCATACCCCCGACGGTCTGGAGAATGTGCTGCGCACCGTGAATGAATTCGCGGAGGGCCGGGTGCTGACCGTGTTCGGCTGCGGCGGCGACCGCGACAAGACGAAGCGGCCGAAGATGGGCAAGATTGCGGCCCGGTACAGCGATCATGTCTTCGTCACCTCCGATAACCCGAGAACGGAAGACCCGGAACAGATTCTGAAGGATATTGAAGCGGGACTGGCGGAAGACGGCGTAGCCGCCGAAGCCTACGAGCTGATCGCCGACCGCCGGGAAGCCATCGGCAGGGCTATTGAAATGGCAAGCTCCGGCGATGTAGTATTGATTGCGGGCAAAGGCCATGAGACGTACCAGATTGTCGGCAAGGTCAAGCATGATTTTGACGACCGGGTCGTTGCCAAAGAAGCGATAAGGGGCAGAAACCATTGATTACGAAGACGATAGAACAGATCGCGGCCATGTGCGGAGGCGTACCTTCGCCCGGCGCGCAGCTTGACGCTGCCGTCTCGGGCGTGGTCACCGACTCCCGGAAGCTGTCGCCGGGCTGCCTGTTCGTGCCGCTCGCGGGCGAACGGTTCGACGGCCATGACTACGGCGCGGCGGCGCTGGCCGAAGGAGCCGGCGGCTTGCTGTGGCAGCGGGACAAGGGTCCCGCTCCGGAAGGCAATGCCGTGCTGGTCGAAGACACACTGGCCGCGCTGCAGAGACTGGCGTCCGCATACCTGAAGGAGACGGCTCCCCGGGTGGTGGGCATCACCGGCAGCAACGGCAAGACGACGACGAAGGATATGGTCACGGCGCTGCTGGCAACCCGTTACCGGGTTCACAAGACGCAGGGCAACTTCAACAATCACATCGGTCTTCCGCTGACGATTCTGTCGATGCCGGAGGACACGGAGATTGCGGTTCTGGAAATGGGCATGAGCGCCCGGGGCGAGATCGCGCTGCTGACGCAGATTGCGCCTCCGGATGTGGCCGTCATCACGAATATCGGCGAGTCGCATCTGCTTCAGCTCGGCTCCCGGCTGGAGATTGCCCGGGCGAAGCTGGAAATCGCCGAAGGGCTGAAGCCGGGCGGCCTGCTGATCCTCAACGGCGACGAGCCGCTGCTGGCGCAGGTGATGAGCGAGCCGGGCTTCGCCGGCCCGAAGGAGATGCAGACGGTGCGCTTCGGAATGGACGAAGCCAACGACGACTACCCGACCGGGCTTTTGCAGACGGACGGCGCGACTTCGATGTTCACCTGCCGCACGCTCGGCGACCGGACGCTGACGCTTCCGCTGCCGGGCATGCACAATGTCATCAACGCTCTGGCGGCTATCGCCGTCGCCCGGCATTTCGGCCTGGACGGAGCGGCCATCACGGAGGGCTTCGGGGCGCTGAAGCTGACGGGAATGCGCATCGAAGTGACGAAGACCGCAGCTGGAGTAACGCTGCTGAACGATGCCTACAATGCCAGCCCGACCTCGATGCGCGCGGCGCTTGAGGTTCTGCAGGGCATGAAGGCCGGCGGTTCCCGGATCGCGGTTCTCGGGGACATGCTGGAGCTCGGCGAGCGGGAGATTGAATTTCACCGCGAGATCGGCGCCGGCGCCGATCCAGAGCGGATCGACGCGATTCTGACCTGCGGGCCGCTGTCGCGGCATTTGGCAGAAGCTGCGCGGGAGCGCGGCATTCGCGAAGTGCATGCTTTTGAAGACAAGGAAGAGCTTGGGGATCTGCTGGTTCGTTTGGTGCGTCCCGGCGACGTTGTGCTGTTCAAGGCATCGCGGGGCATGAGACTGGAAGAAGTGCTGCGCCGTCTGCAGGACGGCCCGGAAACCGCGCACAACTGATTATGGAGGAGGTGTACCCATGGATTATCAACTGCTGCTTCTGACGATCGCCGTATCCTTTATCCTTGCGGTCATTGCCGCTCCTCTGCTGATTCCGCTGCTGCGCAGAATGAAATTCGGGCAGCAGGTGCGCGACGACGGTCCGCAGTCTCATCTCAAGAAGGCCGGTACGCCCACGATGGGCGGAATCATTATCATTCTGGCGTTCACGCTCAGCTATCTGAAGTTCTCGGTCGTGAACACCGATTTCTACGTGCTGCTGGTGGCGGCGCTGGGTTACGGGCTTATCGGATTTCTGGACGACTATATCAAAATCGTGTTCCGCCGCTCCCTCGGCCTGACGCCGAGACAGAAGCTGCTGGGACAGCTCGTCGTCGGAGCCGTCATGAGCGTGCTGCTGATCCAAGCGGGCCACAGCACCGCTATCGCGGTACCGGGAACCTCGGTCAGCTTCGACTGGACCGGCTGGTTCTATTATCCGTTCATCATCGTCATGATGATGGCGATCACGAACGCCGTCAACTTCACGGACGGCGTGGACGGCCTGCTGTCGGGTGTCGGCGCCATCGCGCTGGCGGCGTATGCCGTGGTGGCGATGCAGGCGACTTCGATCGCGGCAGGCGTCTGCGCGGCCGCCATGATCGGCGCCGTTCTCGGCTTCCTCGTCTTCAACGCCCATCCCGCCAAAGTATTCATGGGCGATACGGGCTCGCTGGCGATTGGCGGAGCCATCGGAGGCGTCGCTATCGTAACGAAGAGCGAACTGCTGTTTGTGGTCATCGGGGGCGTGTTCGTAATCGAAATGCTGTCGGTCGTGCTGCAGGTGGCATCATTCAAGCTGCGGGGCAAGCGGATCTTCCGCATGAGCCCGATTCATCATCATTTCGAGCTGGGCGGCTGGTCGGAATGGCGGGTCGTCATGACCTTCTGGGCGGTCAGCGCGGTGCTGGCGGCTCTTGGACTCTATATCAGCAAGGGGTTGTAGACAAATGAATCATCCGGATTCTTACCGCGGTGAAGAGGTCGTGGTGCTGGGCCTCGCCAAGAGCGGCGTTCAGGTGGCGAAGGTGCTGCATGAACGCGGCGCCCTTGTGACCGTCAATGACAAGAAGAGCAGGGAAGAGAGTCCCGAAGCATCCGAATTGGAGGCTTTGGGCATTTCTGTTGTATGCGGGGGTCATCCGGAAGGACTGATCCACGAAGGCGTTAAGCTGCTCGTCAAAAATCCCGGCATCCCGTACAGCGCCCCGCCGGTGCGCCAGGCCGAAGAACTCGGCATCGAGATTGTGACCGAGGTGGAAATCGCCTACCGGCTGTGCGCGGCGCCGATAATCGGCATTACCGGCTCCAACGGCAAGACGACCACCACGACCTGGACAGGCGTGATGCTGGAAGCCGCCGGCATGAGACCGATCGTAGCGGGGAACATCGGCACGCCGCTCTGCCAGGCGGCCCAGGAAGCCGACCCCGGCAACTGGATGGTCGTTGAACTCAGCAGCTTCCAGCTGAAGGGGACCCAGACTTTCCGTCCCCGTGTCGCCGCGCTGCTCAATATTGCCGAGACGCATCTGGATTACCACGGCGATATGGAGGACTATGTGGCGTCCAAGGCGAAGCTGTTCGCCAACCAGGGACCGGAGGATACCGCGGTGCTGAACTGGGATGACCCCGTCTGCCGGGACCTGGTTCCCTACCTGAAGGCGGCAATTCTGCCCTTCTCCATGACCGAACAGCTGATGGAAGGCGTCTTCGTGCGCCCCTCGTTCGTTCCGGACACCGAGGACGAGCTGTCCCGGACGATAGTCTACCGGTCAGCCGGGGGACAGGAGACCGAGATTGCCGCTGTCGATTCCATCGGACTGCCGGGGCGGTTCAATGTCGAGAACGCGCTGGCGGCCTGCGCCATCGCCATTGCGGCGGGCGCAGACCCTGCGGGCCTTGCGGCTCCGCTGGCCGAATTCCGGGGAGTGGAGCACCGTCTGGAGTATGTCGCCGACAAGAAGGGCGCCGCCTATTACAACAATTCCAAAGCAACCAACTCCAAGGCAACCACCATGGCGCTCACCTCGTTCCGCAGACCCGTCGTGCTGATCGCCGGGGGACTGGACCGCGGCTCCGACTATATGGAGCTGCTTCCGGTTCTTCAGGAACGGGTCAGAGCCGTGGTCTTGCTCGGAGAGACCCGGGAGAAGCTGGCGCGCGTCGCCGGACTGGCCGGTTTGGAGACAGTGATTTCCGTCGACAATGAGGACAGCGCCGCCGGCACGCTGGTCCGCGCGGTCCGGGAAGCGGCCGGGATCGCCCGGGAGGGCGATGTCGTCCTGCTCTCTCCGGCCTGTGCAAGCTGGGACATGTTCAAGTCCTACGAGGAACGCGGGCGTATTTTTAAAGAGGCGGTGCATAATCTGTAAGTAGGGGGGCGGTGGATAAGCCTCCACTACTTGGCAAGAGGTGTGCTCCTCATGAACAAGACGCGTCACGCGCCGGACATCTGGCTGCTGATTCCGATCCTGGTCCTGCTCGCCATCGGGATGATTATGGTCTACAGCGCGGGCTCCGTCCTGGGCTTCCGCAACTACGGCGATTCCTTCTACTTTGTGAAGCGTCAGGCGCTGTTCGCAGCGCTGGGGCTGACCGCGATGTACTTCACGGCCAGCATTGATTACCGGGTATGGCGGCGCTACGCAAAGCCGGCGCTGCTGGTCTGCTTCGGCCTGCTGGTCGTCGTGCTGATTCCCGGCATCGGCGTCGTCCGCGGCGGCGCGCGGAGCTGGCTGGGGATCAGCTCCTTCGGCATCCAGCCCTCGGAGTTCATGAAGATGGGGATGATTCTCTTCCTGGCGAACTGGCTCGGACGGGACGATTATGACATTTCGACCTTTACCCGGGGGCTGCTGCCGCCGCTGGCTCTTATCGGCAGCGCCTTCGCTCTGATTATGCTTCAGCCCGACCTTGGGACGGGCACGGTCATGATGGGCGCTTCGCTGATGATGATCTTTACCGCCGGCGCCCGGATGAAGCATCTGCTGGGCCTCGGGGCCGCAGGGCTTGCCGGCTTCGCCGGACTGGTCGCCGCCGCGCCGTACCGGCTGAAGCGGATTACCGCGTTCCTGGACCCCTGGTCCGATCCGCTCGGCTCCGGCTACCAGATTATCCAGTCGCTCTATGCGATCGGACCCGGCGGGCTTGGCGGACTGGGTCTCGGCATGAGCCGTCAGAAATTCAGCTATGTGCCCGAGCCCCAGACGGACTTTATCTTCTCCATTCTGGCCGAGGAGCTCGGCTTCATCGGCGGCATCGCCGTGCTGGGCCTGTTCCTGGTCCTGATCTGGCGGGGCATGAAAGTGGCCATGAGCCTGCCGGACCGGTTCGGCAGCTACCTGGCCGTCGGCATTGTCTGCATGGTCGCCGTGCAGGTCGTCATCAACATCGGCGTTGTCATCGGGCTCATGCCGGTTACCGGCATTACCCTGCCGCTGATCAGCTATGGCGGGTCGTCGCTGACCCTTATGCTGACAGCGCTTGGAATACTACTCAACTTATCCCGTTATGCGAGGTGAACGCTATGCGCGTCGTACTGAGCGGCGGCGGAACGGGCGGACATATTTACCCGGCCGTCGCCGTAGCGAGGCAGATGGAGGCGGAGGAAGAGAATCCCGCCTTTTTGTATATAGGAGGAACGAGGGGCCTGGAGAGCAAGCTGGTTCCCCAGGAGAACCTGCCGTTCAAGTCCATTGATATCACCGGATTCCGGCGCAAGCTGTCGATGGACAATGTCAAGACCGTGATGCGCTTCCTGAAGGGCGTCAAGGAGTCCAAAGCGATGCTGAGAGAATTCAAGCCAGACGTCGTCGTCGGCACAGGCGGTTATGTGTGCGGACCGGTAGTCTATGCGGCTTCCAGACTCGGCATTCCGACCCTGATCCATGAGCAGAACGCCATCCCGGGTCTGACCAACAAATTCCTCAGCCGGTATGCCGATACCGTCGCCGTAAGCTTCGAGGGAACGGAATCGTCCTTCTCCGGGGCGAAGAGAGTCATCTACACCGGCAATCCGCGGGCGACAACCGTTGCGGCGGCCAATGCCCGCCGGGGCTACGCTACGCTCGGCATTCCCGAGAACAGCACCGTCGTGCTGGTGATCGGCGGCAGCCGGGGAGCGAAGGCGATCAACGAAGCGATGATCGATATGGCGCCGCTGGTCATGAAGTCCGAAGGCGTCCATTACATCTACGTCACCGGGGAAGGCTACTATGAGGAGACGCGCAAGACGCTGCGGGCGAAGCTCGGCAGTCTGCCGAATCATCTGCATGTGCTTCCGTATATTCACAACATGCCGGAGGTGCTGGCCTGCACGACGCTGATCGTCAACCGGGCGGGAGCTTCCTTCCTGGCTGAGATTACCGCGCTTGGCATCCCTTCCGTGCTGATCCCATCGCCCAACGTGACGAACAATCACCAGGAGGCGAATGCAAGACAGCTGGAGAAGGAGGGCGCATCGGTTGTCATTCTCGAAAAAGACCTGACCGGCTCCGTCCTGCACGAGGCCGTCGCCGGCATCGTGGGCAGCGAGGAGCGCCGCCGCTCCATGTCGGAGGCGTCGAAGCGGCTGGGCAAACGCGACTCCGCGGCCGTCGTCACGGCAGAGCTGCGCCGGCTGGCCGCCAAAGGCCGCAAGTAGCGAGGGCGGCTGCGAAGGCGGCTGCGCCTCCGCCTCTTCGCCAGTCACACTCCCGGATCATCGTACATACGATATCGTATAAATCGTGACAATCACCCAGACCTTCCGGCCTTCCGGCCGAAGCGTCTTCGGGGATGAACGGTAATCCCGGAGGTGATACATTGGACAAATTGGTGATTGAGGGCGGAATTCCCCTGTCCGGCACCATTCGTATCCATGGAGCGAAGAACGCGGCGCTTCCCATTCTGGCGGCAAGCCTGCTGGCCGAGGGTGTGCATGTGCTCCGCAATGTGCCGAAGCTGCTGGACATCGAGACGATGCTGGCCATTCTGGACCGTCTCGGCTGCGCCACCGGGCATGCCGGCGATACCGTAACCGTGGACACCTCCTCTGTTGCGACCTCGCATGTACCCGCGGAGCTGATGAGGCAGATGCGGTCCTCCATCTTTCTGATGGGACCGCTGCTCTCCCGCTTTGGCGAGGTTACGATCTACCAGCCGGGAGGCTGCGCGATCGGAGAACGCAAGATTGACCTTCATCTGGAAGGTCTGAAGGCGCTAGGCGCAGAGATTACGGAGACGGGGGAGCAGATCTCTTGCCGGGCAGGCCGGCTGGTCGGCTGCGACATTCACCTGGATTATCCGAGCGTCGGCGCAACGGAGAATCTGATGATGGCCGCCGCAACGGCAGAGGGCACGACGGTGATCACGGGCGCTGCCCGCGAGCCGGAAATTCAGGATCTCCAGAACTACCTCAACCGAATGGGCGCACGAATTATCGGAGCGGGGACAGACACGATTACGATCCAGGGCGTCGATCGGCTGACGCCGTGCGAGTATGAGGTCATTCCCGACCGGATCGTGGCCGGAACCGTGATGATTGCGGCTGCGGCTACCAGGGGAAATGTAGTTCTGAGCGGGACGAACGCGGGTCATCTGAGCTCGCTGATCCACGTTCTGCGGCGCGCCGGTGTTCAAATCGCAGTCTGCAATGATATAATTGAAATCGGCTGTATGGGCCGCCCCAAAGCGGTGGACCGCATCGTGACTTCTCCGTATCCGTCCTTTCCGACCGATCTGCAATCGCAGATTATGGTGCTGCTGGCGCTGGCCGACGGATTCAGCGTCATCAAGGAGACGGTGTTCGAGGGGCGCTTCAAGCATGTGGAAGAGATGAACCGGATGGGGGCCGATATATCCATCGACCTGAACCGGGCGTTCATCCGCGGCGTGCGCCGCTTGTACGGAGCCACCGTGGAAGCGACCGATCTGCGGGCGGGAGCTGCGCTGGTCATCGCAGGGCTGGCCGCCCAGGGCACGACGGTAGTCGAGCAGGCCCACCACATCGACCGCGGATACGACGGCATTGAGTTTCTGTTCCGCAAGCTTGGCGGGCGCATTACCCGCAAGGTTCCGGGCGCCGTCGATCTGGCCAACTAATCGTCTGCCGTTCCTCCGCCGGAGCCTTCCGGCGGGGGGACGGGCCGATATAACGGAGAATAACTATGTCCAATATGCGTCTGCCTGTTCTCCCGGAGGACAAGCCCAAGAAAAAAATGAGCCGAAAAGTCACCCTGATTCTGCTGCTGCTCTTTTTCGCGCTGCTGGCCGTCATCTTCTTCCGGTCGCCCGTCAGCCGCATTACCGATATCGAGTTCACGGGCAGCCGGTATTCGAGCCGGCAGGAGCTGCTCAAGCACAGCGGCCTGAAGCAGAACGGCCAGTTCTTCGCCGTCTCCGGCTCGAAGGTGGAGAAGGCGCTGCTGGAACTCCCGACCATTCAGAAGGCGGAAGTGGACAAGTCCTTCCCGGGCCGTGTCGTTATCCGGATCACCGAATTCCCGGCCGTGGCCTATGAACTGGACGGGCAGGGCAGCCTGAAGGCCATCCTCTCCAGCGGAGCGGCTGTATCCGTGGACCACGCTGGCATCGCCGTGGAGAAGCCGATTCTGACGAACTGGAAGGCGAATGATCCCTACAAGGCGAAGCTCTGCCAGACCCTTGCAGGCATTCCCAATGAGCTGACCAGCGATATATCGGAGATCGTTCCGTCGCCGACGCTTTCTTTTCCGGACCGGATCAAGCTGTACACAAGGTCGCACTTCGAAGTGATCACGGCCGTTTCGCTGCTGAAGGAGAAAGTGGCCTACCTCAATCAGGTCATCGAGACGGAAGAGCCCGGTTTGATTCGGATGCTGGAGGCGGACTCCTACGTTCCGTTCTACACCGAAGGCGATGACGCTTCCGCAGAAGAACAGGCGCCTTAACTGGCACTACTATCTCGGTATAAAAAATGCTACAATCATTCTTATTGACACGCACGAGCACTCCCTCTTTTTTCTTCGGATTTTTAGAATCCAGACCCGTATTTGGAGTCTCCAAAAAATTTGTAGAAAAAAGAGGGAAAGGAATGGGCATGTGGAATATGTAAAAGGACCTTTCCCCAGGGCGGGAAACCATAACGAAGAATATCGATAACACGGGAGGTGCCATAGGGGTTGAGCAACAATGACATCATTGTTAGTTTGGACATCGGTACATCCAAAGTTCGGGCAATAATCGGAGAAATCACGAACGGAACCTTGAATATTATCGGTGTCGGTTCGGCCGATTCGGAAGGCATTCGCAAGGGCGCGATTGTCGATATCGACCAGACCGTCCATTCCATCAAGAGCGCTGTTGAACATGCCGAGCAGATGGTCGGTATTCAAATATCCGAAGTATACGTCGGGATTTCCGGCAACCACATCGGTCTGCAGTCGAGCCATGGCGTCGTCGCCGTCCAGAACGAGGACCGCGAGATTGGCGACGAGGATATCGCCCGCGTGCTCAAGGCGGCCGAGGTGATCGCGCTTCCTCCGGAACGCGAGGTCATTGATGTGGTGGCCAAGCAGTACATTGTTGACGGACTTGAGGGCATCCAGGACCCGCGCGGCATGATCGGCGTGCGTCTGGAAGTAGAAGCAACGATTGTTACGGGAGCGAAGACGCCTATACATAATCTGCTGCGCTGCGTAGAGAAATCAGGACTGCGGGTGAAGGATCTGGTGCTGATGTCTCTGGGCGCCGGCGGATTGGCGCTCTCCAAGGATGAGAAATCCATGGGGGCGGTGCTGGTGGATATCGGTGCAGGCGCAACGACCATCGCCGTGTACGAGGAAGGCGCACTGGTCGCCACTTCGACGATTCCGATCGGCGGCGAGTTCGTAACGAACGACATCGCCTACGGGCTTCGGACGCTGACCGACCAGGCGGAGAAGGTCAAGCTGAAATACGGCTGCGCCTGGATGGACGATGCGGCCTCCGATGTCGTATTCAAGGTGCTGCGGATCGGCAGCAACGTCGAGAAGGAGTTCAACCAGGAGGACCTGGCGGCGATCATCGAACCCCGCGTCCAGGAGATCTTCCATTTGATCCGCCAGGAGACCAAGCGGCTTGGTTACAGCGAGCTTCCCGGAGGTTATATACTAACGGGTGGAACGGTATCCATGCCCGGCGTGCTGAAAGCCGCCCAATCCGAACTGTCCGCATCCGTCCGAATTGCGGTACCCGATTATATCGGAGTACGGGACCCCGGATTTACAAGCGGCGTCGGAATTCTGCACCATGTGGTGCGCAGCTTCCGGGGCAGAAACAGCGGAACGAGCGCGAACAAGAAGACGACGGCCGGCAGAGCCAAGCCGAATCCGGCGCCGGCCGGCGAACCCGCGCCGCAGAAACCGGGAATTGTGGAACGTCTCAAGAACATTTTTAGCGATTTCATATAAGGCTTTTTTGCAAATGTCGATCTGATGCCCCGTAAGAGCGGCTGGGAAGAATCTTGCAAAAACCGCCTAGACAAACGTCCAGATATACTTGGACCGGCCATCCAAGCACTATTCGAGGGGGAGAGGGAACAATATGTTGGAATTTGATTTTGAAATGGAGAGCTTGGCGCAGATTAAAGTCATCGGCGTCGGCGGCGGCGGGAGCAACGCCGTCAACCGGATGATTGAGAACGGCGTGCAGGGTGTGGAGTTCATTACGGTGAACACAGACGCCCAGGCGCTGCATATGGCCAAATCGGAGCATAAGCTGCAGATCGGGGACAAGCTGACCCGCGGTCTCGGCGCGGGGGCGAACCCCGAGGTGGGCAAGAAAGCCGCCGAAGAATCCCGCGATTTGATTTCCAATACGCTGAAGGGTGCGGACATGGTGTTCGTTACCGCCGGCATGGGCGGCGGCACCGGTACCGGAGCAGCTCCGGTAATCGCCGAAATTGCCCGCGAATGCGGCGCATTGACGGTCGGAGTCGTAACCCGTCCGTTCACGTTTGAAGGACGGAAGCGGTCGACCCAGGCGGAACTGGGCATCGAGGCGCTGAAGGAGAAGGTTGACACTCTCATCGTCATTCCGAATGACCGTCTCCTTGAGATTGTAGATAAGAAGACGCCGATGCTGGAAGCATTCCGCGAAGCGGACAATGTGCTCCGTCAGGCGGTTCAGGGCATTTCCGACCTGATCGCCGTCCCCGGCCTTATCAACCTCGACTTTGCCGACGTGAAGACCATCATGACCGAACGCGGTTCCGCCCTGATGGGCATCGGCATCGCGACCGGCGAGAACCGGGCTTCCGAAGCGGCTCGCAAGGCCATTATGAGTCCCCTGCTTGAGACTTCCATCGAAGGCGCCCGCGGCGTCATCATGAACATTACCGGCGGCTCCAACCTGTCGCTGTATGAAGTCAATGAAGCCGCCGAGATTGTGACTTCGGCTTCCGATCCGGAAGTCAACATGATCTTCGGTGCAATCATTGAAGAGAGCATGAAGGACGAGATCAAGGTTACCGTCATTGCCACCGGATTTGAGCACAAGGGTGCTTCGATCATGCCGGGGCGCCGTCCTGCGGCGTCGCAGCCTGAACCGGCTCAACCAGACAAGACGGCCCTGCGTCCGTTCGGCAACACGCCGAGCGCGGACCAGCTAGATATCCCGACCTTCCTGCGCAATCGCTCGCGCGGCGGCAACCACGAGTAGGAACCCTGACAAGCGAATAGCGAATCGGATCTGGATGGCGCATACCCGCTCTTCGGCTTTAGCCGAGGAAGCGGGTTTTTTATTGCGAAGAAGGGAAAGCCAAAGAACCCTCGACAAAAAAAGCCCGATAGCGCCCGCAGGTTTAGACAGACTTTGAAGGGATGTCTTTCTATACTATTCATATCGTCCAACAAGCCGGACGGGAGAATGCAAGCCGCAATCAGGAACCGGCGAGAGCGGCGGATGGGTGGGGAACATGGCGGTCTATATCGATCTGGTCTTTCTGGTGAACGTCCTGATCGACGGAATCCTGCTCTGGCTGACGGCCTGGCTCGGCAAGCGAAGGATGCCTTGGTGGAGAATGGCGCTGTCGTCGGGCACCGGAGCCATGTATGTAGTGATGATGTTCGTGCCGGAGCTGGGCTTTATGTATACCTTTGTTGTCAAAGCGGCATTATCGCTGTTCATGATCGGCATTGCGTTTGGCTTCGGCAGCCTGCAGGGGTTTCTTCGACAGCTCGGATACTTCTATCTCGTGAACTTTGCGGCGGCCGGGGGCATTATCGGAATTCATTATCTGCTACAGAGCAGCGGAGACCTCTGGAACGGGATCCTGTATACGGCGTCGGGCGGATTCTCCTTCCGGCTGCGCATCGGGTTCTGGTTCACTGCGGGAACCCTGCTGCTGGTGTTGGGTCTCTTCAAACGTCTGCACACCGCCCGAACAGACAGACAGCGCCTGGAATCCTATATCGGCACGGTTACGGTTGAGATCGGCGAGGTGCGGATCAGCTGCCCGGGCCTGCTTGATACCGGCAACCGGCTGTGCGACCCGCTGACACGGACGCCGGTGCTGGTGATGGAAGCCGCGCTGTGGGAAGAGCATCTGCCCGCTTCGTGGAAAGGGCGTCTGTCGCGGGACGGCGCGGATCAGCTGCTGCTGGAATCGGACGGGCAGTCTTATGTCTGGCGGGACCGGCTGCGGCTGGTGCCGTACCGGGGCGTGAACCGGGCCGCCTCGTTCATGCTTGCGCTGAAGCCGGACCAAGTCACCGTTACGATGGACGGTCAAGAACGGGTGACCGCCCGAGCGCTGATTGGACTGGACGGCGGCACGTTGTCTGCGGAAGGGGCTTACCGGGCCGTGATCCACCCTGATCTGGCTCAGCCGGAAGCGGGGGCGCCTGCGGGTACGGGCCCGAACTTCTTGAAGGAGGTACCACGATGATCCATTGGAAAATGACGCTGCAGCTCCAGTATTACCGGGTGCTGTTTCTGCTGGGACTCAAGAGTCAGGAAATCTATTATATCGGCGGAAGCGAGGCGCTGCCGCCGCCGCTGACGCGCGAAGAGGAGGATTATCTGCTTCAGCGTCTGCCCAGCGGGGACGCCGCTGTCCGGGCGATGCTGATTGAGCGCAACCTGCGCCTAGTCGTGTACATCGCCCGCAAATTCGAGAACACCGGAATCAATATCGAAGACCTGGTGTCCATCGGCGCGATCGGATTGATCAAGGCGGTCAATACGTTTGATCCCGAGAAGAAGATCAAGCTCGCGACCTACGCCTCGCGCTGCATCGAGAACGAAATTTTGATGTATCTGCGGCGCAACAGCAAGACCCGCAGCGAGGTCTCGTTCGACGAGCCGCTTAACATTGATTGGGACGGCAACGAGCTGCTGCTCTCCGATGTTCTGGGAACCGAGAATGATACCATCTACCGGGGAATCGAAGAGCAGGTGGACCGAAAGCTGCTGGAGAAGGCGCTGGAGAAGCTGAGCGAGCGCGAGCGGATGATTATGGAGCTGCGCTTCGGGCTTAGGGGCGGAGAGGAGAAGACGCAGAAGGATGTAGCGGATCTGCTCGGGATTTCCCAATCCTATATTTCACGGCTGGAGAAGCGGATCATCAAGCGGCTTCGCAAAGAATTTAACAAGATGGTATGAATAAAAGGCGCAAATTCAGTCAGGAATAAAATGGACTGCCGGGGAGATAATGTACATTAATGTTTCTCCTTGGGAGGTTAATCATCATGACCCGTAACAAAGTCGAGATTTGCGGCGTGGACACCAGCAAGCTTCCCGTTCTGACGAACGCGGAGATGCGCGAACTCTTCACTTCGCTTCAGCAGCAGGGGGAGCTATCCGCCAGAGAGAAATTGGTCAACGGCAATCTGAGGCTGGTGCTCAGCGTCATTCAGCGTTTCAACAACCGCGGCGAATTCGTGGACGATCTGTTCCAGGTCGGCTGCATCGGGCTGATGAAAGCCATTGACAACTTTGATTTATCCCAGAATGTCAAATTCTCCACCTACGCCGTTCCGATGATTATCGGAGAGATTCGCCGGTATCTCAGGGACAACAACCCGATCCGGGTATCCCGTTCTCTGCGGGACATCGCCTACAAAGCGCTTCAGGTCCGCGACAGCCTGACCAATCAGAACTCGCGCGAGCCCACGATCTTCGAGATTTCCGAGGCGCTCGGCGTTCCGAAGGAGGATGTGGTATTCGCCCTGGACGCCATCCAGGACCCGGTTTCGCTGTTCGAGCCGATTTACCATGACGGCGGCGATCCGATCTACGTGATGGACCAGATCAGCGACGACCGGAACAAGGATGTGTCCTGGATCGAGGAGATTGCGCTTCGGGAAGCGATGCAGCGGCTCGGCCAGCGCGAGAAGCGGATTCTATCGATGCGTTTTTTTGAAGGCAAGACCCAGATGGAAGTCGCCGACGAGATCGGCATTTCCCAGGCCCAGGTCTCCCGGCTGGAGAAATCGGCCATTCAGCAAATGCAAAAGCATGTGAAATCGTGACCGCTGTGCGGCCGCGTCATGGACAACCCCACGTATCAGGTGGGGTTTTTGGCATGTCTTTAGAAAGCGGGAAGCGCAGACCGGTGAATCGGAAGTCATGAGGCCAGGCCTCCGGCTCATATACTGGACGAAGAGAGCAGAGGTTCAACCGAAGGAGGGCGGCCATCATGAATCCGGACACAGCCGCAGCCGGCAAGCGGATGAAGATCTCCGATTTTCAGACGAAGGATGTCATTAATATTATTGACGGCAAAAGACTGGGCCAGATCGGCGATCTGGAACTGGACCTGCGCCGGGGAGTGATCGACGCCATTATCATTCCCGGCTACAGCCGGTTTCTCGGGCTGTTCGGCGGAGGAGCCGACCTCGTCATTCCCTGGCGGAATATCGTCAAGATCGGCTCGGATGTGGTGCTCGTCAAGATGGATGAACCCCGCCCGCAGGAGGCGGAGGAACGGGAACCCGTCTACCTGGAGCGGGGCGACCGGGTGGAGCGCCCGGAACGCAGCGAGCGGCGGAGTTATTGAGAGGGCCTGCGTCCTCCGGTTTGGGAAAGGACAATCCGCTATGTTACACTAGCAGGGAGGTGAAAGGGAGATGGAACCATTTGTACATACCGGCGGCAGCCCGTCGCTGCTGCTTTTGAAGAAGTGGATGGACGCAGAGGCGGGCCTTGCCGCGGGATTTACCGGACGCAGCGGCGGGGCGGGCGAGGCGCCGTATGACAGTCTGAATGCCGCACTGCATGTAGGCGATGATCCGCAGACGGTGCTGCGCAACCGTGAGATTCTGGCCCGGAGCCTGGGCTTTGAGCCGGAGGACTGGACCTGCGGAGAACAGGTTCATGGCGCAGCCGTAGCTGTAGTCTCCGCGCCGGACCGGGGGAGAGGAAGCCGGGACCGGACTTCGGCGTTCCAGGATACCGACGGTCTGCTGACGGATGTGCCGGGCGTTCTGCTGACCTCTTTCTACGCCGATTGCGTCCCGCTCTTCTTCTGGGACCCGGAGCGCCGGGCGGTCGGATTGGCGCACGCCGGCTGGAAGGGAACGGTCGCCGGCATTGCCGCCGTTATGGTGAAGCGGATGCAGGAGGAATACGGCAGCCGTCCCGGCGATCTGCGGGCGGCGATCGGCCCCAGCATCGGGGCCTGCTGCTATGAGGTGGACGAAGCGGTGATGGACCGTGCGCGGCCGGTGCTGGCGGAGCTTGAGGCGCAGACGGAAACGGCTGACCCGATGTTCATTCCGTCTGCAGACCGGCCGGGCCGAACGATGCTGAACTTGAAAGAATGCAACCGGCGGATTATGATAAAAGCAGGAATTTTGCCGACTCGTATCGAATGTACCAGTTGGTGTACAAGCTGTCGGCCCGATCTGTTCTTCTCCTACCGGAAGGAGAACGGAACAACCGGCAGAATGACGAGCTTTATCGGCCTAAAGGAGAGTTGACCCTTGACTTTGCAAGGCAGAATAGACAAGGTTCGGAACGCCGTAAGCGAAGCCTGCGCGGCGGCCGGACGCGACCCCCGTGACGTCAAGGTGATTGCCGTAACCAAGTATATCTCGCCGGAGAAGACCGCCGCCGTACTGGACGCCGGTCTGACCGATATCGGGGAGAGCCGGTGGCAGAGCGCACAGGAGAAATGGGAATCCCTCGGAAGCAGGGGCACCTGGCATTTCATCGGGCATCTGCAGACCAATAAGGTGAAGGACGTAATCGGCAAATTCGCATATATTCATTCCCTGGACCGGCTGTCGCTGGCCCGGGAGCTTCAGCGCAAGGCGGAAGCGGCCGATCTTCAGGTGAAAGCGTTCGTTCAGGTGAACATTTCGGGCGAAGAATCCAAGTATGGCCTCAGCCCGGAGGCGGTTCCCGGATTTCTTCGGGAGATTGCCGGGATGAACCGGATCGAGGTCGTCGGGCTCATGACCATGGCCCCCTATGAGGGCGATCCGGAGGAGACGCGCCCGGTGTTCCGGGGCCTGCGCGAGCTGCTGGACAAGCTCAATGCCATGTCCCTGACCCCGAAGCCAATGACCGAGCTGTCGATGGGCATGTCCAATGATTACGAAGTGGCGATACAGGAAGGAGCCACCTGGGTCCGCCTGGGTACGGTGTTAGTAGGCCATGAGGAGGGAGATCAATGGGTGTGATGAACCGGTTTATGAGCTTTTTGGGATTGCAGGAACAGGAAGAAGTCGTGGAACGCGAGCGTCTGGAGGACCGGACGGAGGAAGAATTCGAGCCGGTTCCGGCGGAGCCCCGCCGGCCCCAGCGCGCAGGCAATGTCGTCAGCATTCACTCTCAGAAGAACGTGAAGGTTGTGCTGTATGAGCCGCGTTCCTACGAGGAGGCCCAGCAGATCGCGGATCATCTGCGCTCGCACCGGACCGTTGTGGTGAATCTGCAGCGGGTGCGGCATGATCAGGCGAAGCGGATCGTCGACTTTCTCGGCGGAACCGTCTATGCGCTGGGAGGAGAGATTTCCAAGATCGGCGGCAATATCTTCCTCTGTACGCCGGATACCGTCGAAATCCAGGGATCCATTACCGAAATCCTGAACGACGAACAAGATTACAACAGAATGAGGTGAAGGGGCTTTGTCCCAAGTTCTAGATATTATTAATATCCTTTACGGGATATACATGTGGATGATTATTTTCTATGTGCTGATGTCCTGGTTCCCGGCGATCAGCAACTCCTTTGTCGGCGAACTGCTGGCTAAGCTGGTGGAGCCGTATCTGGCGCCTTTCCGCCGTGTGATCCCCCCGCTGTTCGGCACTATGGATTTCTCGCCGATCATCGCTTTCTTCGTGCTTCGCTATGCCGTGATGGGCCTTCAGGCCATCATCATCTACCTGTTTGGTTGAGGCCGGGAAGATGAAGAATGAGATTTACGGACATTTTCATCCCGATGAGCGCCCTTTTGTGGATAAGGCCTGGGAATGGGTAGAGAACGCCGCCGTGTACCATGAACTGAAGCGGACGGAATTCTTGGACCCCCGCCAGGCTTTTATTGTAGAATCGCTGGCCAACCGGAATCCGGATGTGGCGCTTCGTCTGGACGGCGGTTACCCGGATGCGGAACGGCGGCGGGCGCTGATCGGACCGGACTACCGGGACCTGGACAGCGAGGAGATGGAGCTTCGCGTACTGGAAGCCGTTCCCGTGGATTCGGGCGGGCTGGATCATGGAGACTATATGGGCGCGCTGCTCGGACTTGGCGTCAAGCGGGGAACCATCGGCGACATTCATGTGCTGGAGGACCGCTGTCATGCGGTGGTAACGCGGGAGATGGCGGATTTTCTGTCGATTCATCTGACCGGCGTCGGCCGATCCGCTGCCACAACTTCTGTGCTGCCGATCGGCATGCTTCGTCAGGCCCAAGCCCGGATGGAGACGTTCGAGATTTCGGTCGCTTCCCTCCGGCTGGATGGTATCGCTTCCGATGTCTGCCGGGTAAGCCGCAGCAAGATCCTGGCTCCGATCAAAGCCGGAAGAGTCCGGGTCAACTGGAAGGCGGAGGAGAACCCCGCTGCCCTCCTGAAAGCAGGAGATACCGTATCGGTGCAGGGATTCGGGCGTTTTCGCGTGCTGGAGGTCGGCGATCTGACCAAGAAAGGCCGCTACCGGGTCGGCATCGGCAAATTTGTGTGAAGGGCCCGGCAGGAATCGGCGGACGATTGTCGAAATGGAATATTCCTATAGGGCCGTAACATGTCGAAGGCCAACAGCCGATACATGTTAGTGAGATGCGGACCCGGCGGGTTGAAGCCGGTTGTCCGAAATTTTCCAGGAGGTGCGCAGCATGCCATTAACGCCGCTCGATATACATAACAAGGAGTTCGCGAGAAGGCTCCGGGGTTATGACGAGGACGAGGTCAATGAATTTCTGGATCAGGTAATCAAGGATTACGAAGCCGTTATCCGCGAGAATAAGGAACTGCAGGGCCAGCTCCTGACCGTTCAGGAACGACTGGACCACTTCACCAATATCGAAGATACGCTGTCCAAGACGATAATCGTTGCGCAGGAAGCGGCGGATGAAGTCAAGAACAACGCCAAGAAGGAAGCGCAGCTGATTATCAAGGAGTCGGAGAAGAACGCCGACCGGATCATTAACGAGGCGCTGTCCAAATCGCGCAAGATCGCGATCGAGACGGAAGAGCTCCGCAAGCAGGCTTCGATCTACCGGACCCGGTTCCGCACCCTGGTGGAAGCCCAACTGGAACTGCTGTCCCAGGATGACTGGGATGCACTGGAGTCGCGCGAAGCCCGCGAGGAAGTCGTCTAGAGAGAAGGCATGCCCGGTTGATATTTGCTGCGCAAGCGGCTATAATTAAAGGATACATGATTTAACAAGACATTCGATGACGGGACCAGTACGGCATGGTTGACGTTCCCCAGAGAGTCGGCGTTCGCTGCAAGCCGATGTGCGGATCATGACGGAAGATCTTCCCCGAGAAGCCGAACCGAAGCGTATTCCTCAACGGAACGTGAGTAGGAGAGGCCGTCCTTGCCGGTCGTTACCCCGGCCCCGTGTTCCGATCCGGACCGGACTTGAGATTTCGCCTGTCAGCCGGCTCTTCCTAGAAGAGCGCGGAAGCATGGCGGAGAATTAGGGTGGTATCGCGAGCTGCGCTCGCCCCTTAACAGGGGCGGGCGTTTTTTGTTGTTCCAACAGAGCAGAAGGAGGCATTTCGAATCATGCACAAAGTTGACGTCCGCGAGAAAGCGCGCGACCGGGATGTTCGCATCCTGAAGAAATGGAACGAGGAGAACACGTTCCGCCAATCAATTGAGAACCGGGAAGGCAAGCCGAACTACGTCTTCTACGAAGGTCCGCCGACCGCCAACGGCGCGCCGCATATCGGCCATGTGCTGGGCCGGGTCATCAAGGATTTTATCGGCCGCTACCAGACCATGAAGGGCTACCGCGTAGTCCGCAAGGCGGGCTGGGATACCCACGGACTGCCGGTCGAGCTGGGCGTCGAGAAGCAGCTCGGCATCTCCGGCAAGCAGGAGATTGAGAATTACGGTGTCGAGGCGTTCATCAAGAAGTGCAAGGACAGCGTGTTCGGCTACGAGAAGCAGTGGCGCGAATTCACCGAGGCGATCGGCTATTGGACCGATCTCGACAATCCGTATGTTACGCTGAACAACAGCTATATCGAGAGTGTATGGAACATCCTGGCGACCGTTCATGAGAAAGGGCTGCTCTACCGCGGCCACCGCGTCAGCCCGTACTGCCCGAGCTGTCAGACCACGCTGAGCTCCCATGAAGTCGCCCAGGGTTACAAGACGGTGAAGGATCTCAGCGCCACGGCCAAGTTCAGACTGGACGGCAGCGGCGAATATGTGCTGGCCTGGACCACGACGCCGTGGACGCTCCCGGCCCATATGGCGCTCGCCGTCAATCCCGAGATGGACTACGTGTGCGTGAAGCAGGAGGACGGCGTCTATATCCTCGCCAAGAACCTGGTGGACGAGGTTGTCAAGGGCGACTATGAACTTCTGGGCGAGCTGAAGGGAGCCGAGCTTGTCGGCAGAACCTATCAGCCGCCGTTCAGCTTCATTCAGGCGGAGCGCAGCAACGTCATTGTCGGCGCATCCTTCGTCACCGACGCCAGCGGTACCGGTATCGTTCATATGGCTCCGGCCCACGGCGAAGACGACTACAAGGCCTGCCGCGAGAACGGCATCAGCTTCGTGAATGTGGTGGACGCTTCGGGCAAGTATACCGAGACCGTGCGCGATTTTGCCGGCCGGTTCGTCAAGGAGTGCGACCTCGACATTGTCAAGGCACTGTCCGAGAAAGGCCTGCTGTACGGCAAAGAGAAGTACGAGCACAGCTATCCGTTCTGCTGGCGCTGCGATACTCCGCTGCTCTATTACGCCACAGACAGCTGGTTCATCAATACCACGGCCATCAAGGATCAGCTGATCGCCAACAACAATACGGTGGATTGGTACCCGCCGCATGTCCGGGAAGGACGCTTCGGCAAATTCCTCGATGAGCTGGTAGACTGGAACATCAGCCGCAACCGCTACTGGGGAACGCCGCTGAACGTCTGGGTCTGCGAAGCGACCGGGAAGGAATTCGCTCCCCACAGCATCGCCGAGCTGCGGGCCATGGCGACGACGGAGGTCCCGGAGGACATCGAGCTGCACAAACCGTATGTGGATGCGATCCGGCTGAAGAGTCCGTTCCGGGAGGGAGCGGAAATGGTCCGCACGTCCGAGGTCATCGACGTCTGGTTCGACAGCGGTTCGATGCCTTTTGCCCAGAGCCACTATCCGTTCGAGAATGCCGATAAGCTGGATGACCAGTTCCCGGCAGATATGATCTGCGAAGGGATCGACCAGACGCGGGGCTGGTTCTACAGCCTGCTGGCGGTATCGACGCTGTTCAAAGGCAGAGCGCCGTACAAGGCCGTCATCGCCACCGGACATATCCTGGACGAGAACGGTCAGAAGATGTCGAAATCCAAGGGCAATGTCATCAACCCCTGGGATATCATGAACGAATACGGGACGGACGCGTTCCGCTGGGCAATTCTGTCCGACAGCGCGCCGTGGAACAACAAGCGCTTCTCCCGCGGCCTGGTCGGAGAGAGCAAGTCGAAGGTTGTAGACACGCTGGTCAATACGCACGCCTTCCTGACGCTGTACGCCGGCATCGACGGCTACGATCCGGCTGAGCATTCGTTCCGTCTGTCGGCCCACAAGCTGGACCGCTGGATTCTGTCGCGGCTGAACAGCCTCATCCTCGTGGTGGATAAAGGGCTTGCGGTGAATGACTTTGTCAACACCTCGAAGGCGATCGAAGGGTTCATCGACGAGCTGAGCAACTGGTACATCCGCCGCTCGCGCGACCGCTTCTGGGGCAGCGGACTGGGCGAAGAGAAGCTGGACGCCTACCGGACGCTGACGCATGTGCTGCTGACCACATCCAAGATTGTAGCTCCGTTCATGCCGATGCTGGCGGAGGATATCTTCGTAAATCTGGGCGGAGGCGAGAGCGTGCATCTGGCCGATTACCCGAAGGCCGACGAAGGGCTGATCGATCTGGAACTGGAGCGCGATATGGAGAGCGCACGGAACATCGTCGAGCTGGCGCGCAACGTCCGCAACGAGACCGGCATCAAGACCCGGCAGCCGCTGCCGGAGCTGATTGTCTCCATGAACCGGGAGTTCAACGTCTCCGACTATGAGGAGATCATCAAGGACGAGATCAACGTCAAGTCGATCATTCTGGAAGACAGCGACAGCGGATTCGTAGACTTTACCCTGAAGCTGAATCTGAAGGTCGCCGGCAAAAAGTACGGCAAAAATGTCGGCTTCATTCAGGGCTTCCTGAAGGGAATGGACAGCGGCGCGACCCGCGCCGCCGTGCAGAACGGAGCCGTCCACGTCACGTCTCCGGAGGGCGAGGAGCTTCAGATCACCGCCGACGAGCTGCTGATCGAGAAGCAGGCGAAGCCGGGCTTCGCATCGGCTTCGGGCTATGGACTGACCGTGGCGCTGAACACCGAGATCACGCCGGAACTGGTCCAGGAAGGCTGGGTGCGTGAAATGGTCCGCGCCGTTCAGGATTACCGCAAACGGCTGGACCTGCCGATCGACAAACGGGTGGAGCTGACCCTGGATCTGGATGAAGAGCTGAAAGCCGCCGTCACCGCATTCGAGCATGTGCTCCGCGATAACGTGCTGGTGACCCGTGTGGACTTCGGCTCCGGCGAAGGCTTCGAATCCGTCGATCTCGGCGGCAAGAACGTCGGCATCAAGATCGGCTAGCAGGCAGTTAGGAGAGGGAGCGGCGGCGAAATGGCCGCTTCCTGCATGGCCCGTCCGCCCCGCGCATATACTAGCGAGGGAGTACAGCGGCGGAAGACGAAAGAGAAGGCGAACCCGCGCCAGCCAGACTGTGCGGGTTCGCCTTCTCTCGCGTTGCAGCCCGGCGATCGGAGGAGGAGGAAGACAGGTGCCGAAAGACAGCACGCGGGAACCCCCGGAATTATCCCCGGAATTATCTAATGAGGAGAAGCTGAACACCGTCTACCGGATGGCGGCGGATTGGGGCCGGCGGATGGAGAAGTCCCGTCTCTCCGAGTACACCGATCTGCTGCAGTCGCCCTGGTCGCTCATCTGGCGGAATCTGCTCGCCGGAGTATCCCGAGGCGTCGGAATCGCGCTTGGATTTACGTTCTTTGCGGCGACGATTATCTATCTGCTTCAGCTGCTGGGAGCGCTCAATCTGCCGATCATCGGCGATTACATTGCCGACATTGTCCGGATTGTCCAGCATCAGCTTGAACTCAAAACGTATTAACGCCGGCCGGGGCTGTCTGCATATTCCGCAGGACAGCCCCGGCTTTGGATGTGCGCCTAAGGACGCGGACCGTTCGGGTCCAGCAAATAATCCCCTTCTCCGCTGTCCAGATAACGGCGGTAAGGATCGCCTTCCACAACGAACACCTCGGTGCCCGTAATATCGGTGGCGACAAAATTCTCCCAGGCCTCCACCCAGCCTTCGTTCTCGTCGGCTTCGATTTCGACTTCATTATAGGAGTCGATATTGTTGCCCTCCGCCATGGCCGGCGTGGTTGAGGAGCCGTAGCTCTCGACAATCTGCCAGGCGTCTTCGCCGTCAAAGCCCGAATACTCATGCTCATCCAGACTGCTGCGGCCGAAGGGCGGCATCAGGAAATCTTCCTCGACGGGGCGGGTATGCGGCTTCTCCTGCTTAGGGCTGCTATCCTTGCTGTAGCGGGTCCAGGGGATGGCGCGGAGACGCTCGTACGCGATCGGTTCGCCGGTTGCCTGGCAGATGCCGTAGGTGCCGTCGTTCATCGCTTCAAGTGCGGCATCGACATCCGCCAGCTCAAGCTCTTCCCGTTCAAGCAGCGAGATGTCCATCTCCCGCTGGAACAGATCGGTCGCCGCATCGGCCGGATGGTTGTCGATTTCGGACAGTTCTCCGGTATTGTCGCGCATCGACTCTGCGAGGCCGTAATGATCGTTCTCCTGAAGGCGCCGGCGGATATCGGACTGCCGTTGCTCCAGCTGCTGCCGAAGGCCGGCAAGCTGGGCGGCCGTAAGATGATTCATGGCTAGTTGCTCCTTTCGAGACAATCGCGGCTTGGCATTTCCTAAGCGTTAGGTTGCCCGGGGGACGGAAGCGCTAGACAGGCGGAATTCAGCCAAAATATCGGATGGCTGCCAGCCGCCGCCATCTGTCGCCAAGCTTCGCTTCTCATGGACGGGCTCTTTAGCCCTATGCTACAATAGACGGGAATGCGCGAAAGAACGGCAGAGCCGACATCAGAACGGAGTGACAATTGTAGTGGTCTATTATGTGATTGCCCTAATCGTCTTTTTGCTGGATCAAGGGAGCAAATATTTGATTGCGCACCGGCTGGAGCTCAATGAACAGATTCCGGTTCTCGGGAATTTCTTCCTGATCACATCGCACCGGAACACGGGAGCGGCCTTCAGCATCCTGCAGAACCAGCGCTGGTTCCTCATCGCCGTGACCGTTGTAGTGGCAATCGGCATCGTCTGGTACCTCAACAAGACCCGGAAGACGCGGAAGCTGCTTCCGACCGCGCTGGCGCTCGTGCTGGGCGGAGCGATCGGCAACTTTCTCGACCGGGCGATGACCGGCGAAGTCGTCGATTTTTTGCAATTCAATTTCGGCAGCTATACGTTCCCGATCTTTAATTTTGCCGATTCCTGCATTGTAGTCGGGGTGGCGCTGATTATTCTCGATGCCCTGCTTGACCTTGGAGGCGGAGACGAAGTGAAGGAGATCAAGGAACTCAAGGAGGAGAATGAATAACTTGGATTCACCGGATAAAGCAGCGATCACTTGGACGGTTCAGGCCGAAGATGCCAAGGTACGGATCGATAAATACATCACGGAAGCCTGGGAAGCGGACATTTCGCGCTCCCAGGTGCAGCTCTGGATCGAAGGCGGCCATATCACGGTGAACGGCAGACAGATCAAGGCCAATTACAAGCTGTCCGCAGGCGACGAGATCGCCGTCCGGGTACCGGAACCGGAAGCCGCCGAATTGACGCCGGAGGATATTCCCCTGGATGTGGTCTATGAGGATTCCGACGTGATCGTCGTCAACAAACCGAGAGGAATGGTCGTGCATCCGGCTGCGGGGCACCCTTCGGGAACGCTTGTGAACGCCTTGATGTATCACTGCAAGGACCTCTCGGGCATCAACGGCGAGATCCGCCCGGGAATTGTCCACCGGATCGACAAGGACACCTCTGGACTTCTGATGGCGGCGAAGAACGATGCCAGCCATGCTTCCCTGGCCGGGCAGCTCAAGGAACACAGCGTGACGCGGCGCTATTTCGCCGTCGTTCACGGCAACATGGCTCACGACGAGGGCACCGTAGACGCGCCGATCGGCCGCGATCCCCATGACCGCAAGCTGTATACGGTCACTGAACGGAACAGCAAGACAGCCGTCACCCACTTCCAAGTTGTGGAGCGCTTCGGGGATTCGACGCTGCTGGAGCTGAAGCTGGAGACAGGCCGGACTCACCAGATTCGGGTCCATATGAAGTTCATCGGCCACCCGCTGGTCGGAGACCCGGTCTATGGCCGGAGCAAGGGCGTATTCATGGAGGGCGGGCAGGCGCTGCATGCGGCCGTACTGGGCTTCATCCACCCATCGAGCGGAGAGTATCTGGAATTCACCGCGCCGCTCCCGGAAGATATGGAAGACCTGCTGCACCGGCTGCGGACCCGTTAAGGGGAAGACACGGGGGAAGACGCACAAGTGCAAATGAAGAGCGGATTTGTCCATGGAAGACAGAAGCCGCTTCAGGCATAGTTAGAACAGAATTCCATATGTCAGGAGTGACCGAGCAGTGAGCATCGAACACTATCAGAACACGTATATCCAGAATAATTTCGCCGACCGGATCGGCGGGTCCAACTATGGCAAAGACACGAACATCTACAAGTTCGAGAAAATCAAACGCGCCAAGGCGTCCGCGAAGAAGGACTTCCCGGACATCGAGCTGATCGACCTCGGCGTCGGCGAGCCGGACGAGATGGCCGATGCCGGTATCGTCGCCAAGCTGGCCGAAGAAGCGGCCAAGGAGGAGAACCGCGGATATGCCGACAACGGCATCGCCGAGTTCAAGGCGGCTGCCGCACAGTATCTGAAGGACGTATTTGGCGTGGACGGTATCGATCCGGACACGGAAGTGCTGCATTCCATCGGCTCCAAGCCGGCACTGGCGATGCTGCCGTCCGCTTTTATCAACCCGGGCGACATTACCATTATGACCATTCCGGGCTATCCCGTACTGGGCACGCATACGAAATACCTGGGCGGCGAGGTGTATCCGGTTGAGCTGAAGAAGGAGAACGCCTTCCTGCCGGATCTGAAGTCCATCCCGGAAGAGATCGCCCGCAAGGCGAAGCTGCTCTATCTGAACTATCCGAACAACCCGACGGGAGCAAGCGCCACGCCGGAGTTCTTCGCCGAAGTGGTGGAATGGGCGAAGAAGTACAACGTCGTCGTCGTTCACGATGCCCCGTATGCGGCCTTGACCTATGACGGCGTGAAGCCGCTGAGCTTCCTCTCCGTGCCGGGCGCGAAGGATGTCGGGGTGGAACTGCATTCCCTGTCGAAATCCTACAATATGACCGGCTGGAGAATCGGCTTCGTCGCCGGCAATCCGCTGATCGTGAAGGCGTTTGGGGATGTCAAGGACAACAACGATTCGGGCCAGTTCATCGCCATCCAGAAGGCGGCCGCCTACGGCCTTGCCCATCCGGAGATTACCGAAGCGATTGCGGCCAAATACTCCCGCCGGCATGATATGCTGGTTGAGATGCTGAACGGCCTCGGTTTCTCCGCCGAGAAGCCGAAAGGCTCGTTCTTCCTCTATGTGGCTGCGCCGAAGGGCGTCAAGGGAGGACGCCGATTCGAGTCCGGCGAAGATTTCTCGCAGTATCTGATCCGCGAGAAGCTGATCTCTTCCGTGCCGTGGGATGACGCGGGCGCCTATGTGCGTTTCTCCGTTACATTTGCCGCCAAAGGCATCGAAGAAGAGAAGCGGGTCATCGGCGAAATCAAGCGCCGCCTGAGCGACGTGGAATTTGAATTCTAAGGTCATAATTGAACAGAACGGGTAAGAAGAAGCGGGCTCAGCGACTGGGCCCGTTTTTTATTTTGCAATCCGGCAAGCGGTTGTGACCGCTCTCATAGAGGAAGGCCCGAGTCTGTTGAGAGAATACGATACATAGATCATGGACGGGGACAGGAGGAGGTTGAAGAAATGGCGCTGAAGCTGATCGGGGCCGTGGCAATCGCATTTCTGTACGTTCTCCTGGACCGGGGACTGGCGCCGTTTCTGGGAAAACGGAGCCCTGCAACCATCTATGTCTGGGCGGCCGGTCTGCTGCTGCTGACATTTGCCGTTCGGGGCAATTATGTATTCCGGCTGCCGGAGGATACCGGCTCCGTCATCGGTTTGTTCTCGGCGGTGCTGGCCGTTAACCTGCTGATCGCCTGCTATTCGGGCTATCGCCTGGTCGGTGCGCTCAATAGGTTCAATTTTGCGGTTGTCTATCCGGTCTTCGAGGAGATCGCCTTTCGCGGCCTGATACTTCCGCTGCTTGCGGAAGCGGCGTTTCTGGCGAAGACCGTCCGCATCCCCGGCATCGGCGAACTGAACGGTGCGATTCTGCTTACTGCCTTCCTGTTCGCCGTATCGCACTTGCAGTACTACCGGTTGAACCGGCAGAGTATAGTCTTTATGGCGTTTGCCTTCAGCGGGGGCCTCTTCTTCGGCAGGATTGCCTATGCAACGGAAGCGGTCCTGCTGACGATTCCGCTGCATATGGCCTTCAACGGGGCGGCGGTATTCTATTCCCAAGGTAACGGAGGTAACCGGGAGCATGGAAAGAACGCTCAAGACACTTAAATTTGCTATGTGGATGACTGCGATATCTGTCTTCATGACGGGAGTGAATTATTTAGTTTATCGAGAGCTTGTCATGGGAATAGGGGGTGCTGTGCAGGTTTTTGTCTTTCTCTTTATCTGTTGGGTCTACAGGGCGGAGAAAGCGAAGAGTAATCCGTAACCCGGCTTTAAGTTGACAAGGCCCGCCCGTTCTGTCATAATTCTAGTGATAAATGAATAGCACCTTTAATTCAGTCCCGTGAGGCTGGCAAGGTAACGTGAATCGAGGTTCGCGATGTAGGAGGAGGAATCCGCATGACCATGCGGGGTCTCTTTACGCACGCGCACTCTCCATCCTGTGATAAACATCACTCCTTGCCGATTACGGCAAGGAGTTTTTTGATGTTCGGGCAACTGGATACAGGGCGTATATAACCGGCTGGAGGCGACAAGCAATTGATTACAGAGAAGAATATCATTATGGACGAGACGGCGATCCGCCGGGCGCTCTCGCGCATCGCCCACGAAATTCTGGAGAAGAACCGAGGCATCGAGAACTGTGTGCTGGTCGGCATTCGCACCCGCGGCGTCTACCTGGCCCGGCGGATTGCGGAGCGCATCCGCGAGATCGAGGGTGTCAGCGTCGCCTGCGGCGAACTGGATGTGACGCCGTACCGGGACGACCGGGCCAAGACGGGGAACGCGCTGAGCGGCGGCGAGCAGGCGAAAGGCACGCCGGGAGCGGCGCTTCCGGACGGTGGCATCGGAGACAAGACGGTTATTCTCTGCGACGATGTGCTGTATACCGGGCGGACGATCCGGGCCGCGATGGACGCCTTGATGGACTGCGGACGGCCAAGGATGATCCAGCTCGCCGTACTGGCCGACCGGGGACACCGCGAGCTGCCGATTCGGGCGGATTATGTCGGCAAGAACGTGCCGACTTCCCGGCATGAGCAGATCGCCGTCGGCATGAGCGAAGTGGACGATAAAGACGAAGTTTATATCCTTTCCAACTGGGAGGCGAAATAACATGGCGACGGCCATTCGGGTACAGGAACGCAGCCTGCTCGGTCTGAAGAATCTGAGCCGGACCGAGATCGAGAGCATTCTGCAGCGGGCGTCTTACTGGGACAAGCAGGAGTACAAGCTCATTCCGGTGCTGCAATCCCGCTTTGTCTCGAACATGTTCTTCGAGAACAGCACGCGCACCCGTTTCTCCTTCGAGATGGCGGAGAAGCGGCTCGGCGCACAGGTGCTGAACTTTGCTGCGGCGGCCTCAAGCGTAGAGAAAGGCGAGTCGATCTACGACACCGTCCGGACGCTGGAATCGATGGGCATCGACGCCGGCGTAGTCCGTCTGAAGCCTGCGGGTGTGCTGCAGCAGCTGGCCGAGAAGGTGCGGGTGCCGCTCATCAATGCGGGCGACGGCAACAATGAGCATCCGACCCAGGCGCTGCTCGACATGTACACCATGCAGAAGAACTTCGGCGAGATCAAGGGCTTGCAGGTATCCATCATCGGCGACATTATGCACAGCCGGGTGGCCCGCTCGAATCTGTGGGGGCTGACCAAGATGGGCGCGACCGTTCGCTTCTGCGCGCCGGACAACATGCGGGCGCCCGAGCTGGACGGCGAAGCCCGGTATGTCGGCATAGACGAAGCGCTGAAGGCGGACGTCGTCATGATGCTGCGCGTTCAGCTGGAGCGGCATGCCAGCGGCATGCTGAAATCCGCCGAGGAATACCGGCGGCAGTTCGGGCTGACGGAAGAGCGGGCGGCCCGGCTCGGCAGCCGGACCGTGATTATGCATCCGGCACCGGTGAACCGGAACGTCGAGATCGACGACGCGGTGGTCGAGAGCGCGAAATCGCTGATTTTCCCCCAGATGGAGAACGGGGTGCCGGTACGGATGGCGGTGCTGGAACGGGCGCTGCTGTAAGGCGTAAGCGGCATGGCACCGGCCGCAGCGGAACGGCAGCTGCACAGAAATGATTAATATTTATACACAAAGGTGAATTTTTATTATATAATACCAAAGGAGAGCTGGCCGTGATCATTACTAACGCGAGCGTACTGAACAGCGAAGGGCAACCCGAACGGATGGATGTGGAGATCAAGAACGGGATCATCGCCGGTATCGCAGAGGCCGGCAGCCTGAAGGCCGCCGGACAGGAAGTGATCGAGGCGGAAGGCAAGCTGCTGATCCCCGGACTGATCGACATGCATGTGCATCTGCGGGAGCCGGGCTTTGAGCACAAGGAGACGATCGAGACGGGAAGCCGCTCGGCGGCCAAGGGCGGATTTACGACCATCGCCTGCATGCCGAATACGAAGCCGGTTACCGACAGCCCCGAAGTGGTCTCCCTGGTGCTTGGCAAGGCGCGGGAAGCCGGCCTGGTGAAGGTGCTGCCGTACGCCGCCATCACGAAGAACGAGCTCGGAGAGGAATTGACCGATTTTGCCGCCCTCAAGGAAGCAGGAGCGATCGGATTCACGGACGACGGCGTCGGCGTACAGAGCGCGCAGATGATGAAAGACGCGATGAAGCGGGCTGCGGCGCTGAATATGCCGGTCATCGCGCACTGCGAAGACAACACGCTGGTTGAAGGCGCGCCGGTGGCCGAGGGAGCTTTTGCCGAGAAGTACGGCCTCAAGGGCATCCCGAACGAATCGGAAGCGATCCACGTCGGCCGCGACATTCTGCTCGCGGAGGCGACCGGGGTTCACTATCACGTATGCCATGTCAGCACCGAGCAGTCGATCCGGCTGATTCGGCTGGGCAAGCAGATTGGCGTCAAGGTGACCGCCGAGGTCTGCCCGCACCATCTGCTGCTGAGCGAAGAGGACATTCCGGGACCCGATACGAACTGGAAAATGAACCCGCCGCTCCGCTCCCGCCGCGACGTCGAAGCCTGCATCGAGGCTTTGCTCGACGGGACAATCGACATGATCGTCACCGATCACGCGCCGCACAGCGCCGAAGAGAAGGCGAAGGGCATGCTGCTCTCGCCGTTCGGCATCGTCGGCTTCGAGACGGCGTTTCCGCTGCTCTATACGGCCTTCGTGGCCACAGGCCAATGGGAGCTGCCGCTGCTCGTCAAGCGGATGACGGAGGACCCGGCCCGGGTGTTCGGACTGAACGCCGGGGTGCTGAAGGCGGGGGCGCCCGCCGACCTGACCCTGATCGACCTGGATACGGAGCGCGAAGTGAATCCGGACGATTTTGCCACCAAGGGCAGAAACACTCCGTTCGCCGGCTGGAAGCTCAAGGGCTGGCCGGTTGCAACCTGGGTGGACGGCAGACAGGTATGGAGCGCAGGCGATATGGAGAGCAAGAAGGACGAAGCCGGGCTGTCCGCCGACTAAAAGCGGCCGCAGATCCGAGCGCACTCCGGAGGGCATGAATCAATAAGCAGACTAACGTTAACTTAGAAGGAGTGGGGAGAATGCAGGCGAGATTGCTGCTGCAGGATGGAACGCTGTTCACCGGCACCGCGTTCGGCGCGGAGGGCGAGAAGACGGGGGAAGTCGTATTCAATACAGGAATTACAGGCTACCAGGAGGTATTGTCGGACCCTTCGTACTGCGGACAGATCGTTACGATGACGTATCCGCTGATCGGCAACTACGGCATTACCCGCGATGATTTTGAATCCGTGCGGCCGTTCGTGCACGGCTTCGTCGTCCGCCGGCATGAGACGGTGCCCAGCAACTGGCGGGCCGAGTACAGCGTCGACGATCTGCTGAAGGAATACGGAATTCCGGGCATCAGCGACATCGACACCCGGATGCTGACCCGAATCATCCGCCACTACGGCACGATGAAGGCCATCCTCACCACCTCCAACAAGCGTGTGGAAGAGCTGATGGAGATGATGGAAGATACTACGATCGAAGAGCTGCGCAACCAGGTGGCCCGGACGTCAACCCAGAGCGCATACAGCAGTCCTGGCACGAAGGAGAAGATCGTCCTGATCGACTACGGCGCCAAGACGGGCATTCTGCGCGAGCTGAACAAGCGCGGCTGCGACGTCATCGTCGTTCCCCACAATGTAACCGCCGAAGAGATCCGCCGGATCAATCCGGACGGCATTCAGCTCTCGAACGGCCCCGGGGACCCGAAGGACGTGCCGTATGCGGTGCAGACCATCGCCGATCTGCTGGGCGAATATCCGATCTTCGGCATCTGCCTCGGCCACCAGCTGTTCGCGCTGGCGTGCGGCGCCAACACGGAGAAGCTGAAATTCGGCCACCGCGGCGGCAACCATCCGGTGAAGGAACTGGAGAGCGGACGCTGCTACATCACTTCCCAGAACCACGGCTACACCGTGACAGAGGAATCCGTCCGGGGAACTGAGCTGGAAGTCACCCATATCAACAACAACGATAAGACCATCGAAGGTCTTAAGCATAGCCGCTACCCCGCCTTCTCGGTGCAGTACCATCCGGAAGCGGCTCCGGGTCCGCATGACAGCAGTTATCTGTTCGACCGGTTCCTGGATATGATTGCCGAACACAAGCGCAATACCCCGGCGGTCTCCCGCCAGGCCCAGCTTGCCGCCAATGCGCGCATTGCGGCGCCTGCACCGAAGCAGCAGCTCGAAGCCGTGAAAGGAGCATACTAGAGAATGCCTAAGAACGAGAAGCTCAAGAAAATCCTTGTCATCGGCTCCGGTCCGATCGTCATCGGCCAGGCCGCCGAATTCGACTATGCCGGAACCCAGGCCTGCCAGGCGCTGAAGGAAGAAGGCGTCGAGGTCGTGCTGATCAACAGCAACCCGGCGACCATCATGACCGACACGAACATGGCCGACAAAGTCTATATTGAACCGATCACGCTCGACTTCGTGACCGGGATTATCCGCCAGGAGCGTCCGGACGGACTGCTCCCGACCCTGGGCGGCCAGACCGGTCTCAACATGGCCGTCGAGCTGGCGCGCGCGGGCGTGCTGGAGCAGGAGAACGTGAAGCTGCTCGGCACCCAGCTGCATTCCATCGAGAAGGCCGAAGACCGCGACCTGTTCCGCGAGCTCATGCGCGAGCTGGAGCAGCCGGTGCCGGACAGCACGATCATCACGACGGTGGATGAGGCGCTCTCTTTTGCCGGAGAGATCGGCTATCCGGTCATTGTTCGCCCGGCCTACACGCTCGGCGGCACCGGCGGCGGCATCTGCCACTCCGAAGAAGAACTGCTGGAGACGGTCAAGGCGGGCATCCGCTACAGTCCGATCGGCCAGTGTCTCGTCGAGAAGAGCATCGCCGGCATGAAGGAAGTCGAGTACGAAGTCATGCGCGATGCGAACGATAACTGCATCGTGGTCTGCAACATGGAGAACTTCGATCCGGTCGGCGTACATACCGGCGACAGCATCGTCGTAGCGCCAAGCCAGACACTGTCGGACCGCGAGTATCAGATGCTGCGCTCCGCCTCCCTGAAGATTATCCGCGCGCTCAACATCGAGGGCGGCTGCAACGTGCAGTTCGCGCTTGATCCGCAGAGCTATCAATACTACGTCATCGAAGTGAACCCGCGCGTCAGCCGCTCGTCGGCGCTGGCCTCCAAGGCAACGGGCTATCCGATCGCCAAGATGGCCGCCAAGATTGCGCTCGGCTATACGCTCGACGAGATTGTGAACCCGGTTACGGGGCAGACGTACGCCTGCTTCGAGCCGACGCTCGACTATATCGTCAGCAAAATCCCGCGCTGGCCGTTCGACAAGTTCACCCAGGCCAACCGCAGGCTCGGCACACAGATGAAGGCGACCGGCGAAGTGATGGCCATCGGCCGCACGTTCGAAGAGTCGATTCACAAGGCGGTCCGGTCGCTTGAGATCGGCGTGCACCGCCTGTATCTGAAGGACGCCGTCGGCTTGAGCGACGAAGTGCTGAAGGAGCGTCTCGCCAAAGCGGACGACGAGCGGCTGTTCCTGGTTGCCGAAGCCTTCCGCCGGGGTTACGGTCTGCAAGAGGTGCAGGACATTACAAGCATCGACTGGTGGTTCCTCGACAAGATCGAAGGCCTCATCGGCTTCGAGAGCCGCATCCGCGAGGAAGCGGAGCTGACGCAGGAGACGCTCTACCAGGCGAAGCGGCTGGGCTTCACGGACCGTGCGATTGCCGAACTGCGCGCCGAAGGCGGCCAGAGCGGCATGACCAAGGAGAACGACATCCGGGAGCTGCGTCTCCGCCAGGGACTGAAGCCGGTCTACAAGATGGTCGATACCTGCGCCGCCGAATTTGAAGCGACCACACCGTATTACTACTCGACCTACGAGACCGAGAATGAAGTGACGCCGTCCGACAAGAAGAAGGTGGTTGTCCTCGGTTCCGGCCCGATCCGGATCGGCCAGGGCATCGAGTTCGACTACTCGACGGTCCATGCCGTCTGGGCGATCCAGAAGGCCGGTTACGAAGCGGTAATTATCAACAACAACCCGGAGACGGTCTCGACCGACTTCAACACCTCGGACCGCCTGTACTTTGAACCGCTCTTCTTCGAGGATGTCATGAACGTAATCGAACAGGAGCAGCCGATCGGCGTTATCGTCCAGTTCGGCGGCCAGACAGCCATCAACCTTGCGGCGCCGCTCAGCGCAGCCGGGGTGAACATTCTCGGAACGAGCCTTGCCAGCATCGACGAGGCCGAGAACCGCAAGAAATTCGAAGCTCTGCTCTCCCGACTCGACATCGCGCAGCCGAAAGGCAGCACGGTGACGAACGTGGACGAAGCGGTTGGCACGGCCCAGTCGCTCGGCTATCCGGTGCTCGTGCGCCCGTCGTACGTGCTCGGCGGCCGGGCAATGGAGATTGTCTACAACGATACGGAGCTGCTGGCCTACATGAAGGAAGCGGTGAAGATCAATCCGGAGCATCCCGTTCTGATCGACCGCTATATGCTCGGCAAGGAAGTGGAAGTGGACGCCATCTGCGACGGCGACACGGTAGTCATTCCGGGGATTATGGAGCACGTCGAGCGTGCGGGCGTCCATTCGGGCGACTCCATTGCCGTATATCCGCCGCAGCATCTCGATGAGGGACTGAAGCGCAAGATCTGCGACATTACGATCAAAATCTCGAAAGAACTGAAAACGATCGGACTCGTGAACATCCAGTTCGTCATTTACAAGGATGAAGTGTACGTCATCGAGGTCAATCCGCGCTCTTCGCGTACGGTTCCGTTCCTTAGCAAAGTCACGGGAATTCCGATGGCGCATCTGGCGACCAAGGTGATCCTGGGCGGGAAGCTGAAGGACGAAGGCTATGAGGAAGGCATGTGGCCGGAGAGCGAGTACGTCTCCGTCAAGGTTCCGGTGTTCTCCTTCGCCAAGCTGCGCCGCGTCGAGCCGACGCTGGGGCCGGAGATGAAGTCCACCGGCGAGGTGATGGGACGCGACCGTCTGTACGCGAAGGCGCTGTACAAGGGACTGATCGGCGCGGGGATGAAGATTCCGGCGACCGGGGCCATCATTGTCACCGTAGCCGACAAAGACAAGGCCGAAGCGGTTGACCTCATGAAGGGCTTCCACAAGCTCGGCTACAAAATCATCGCCACCGGCGGCACTCTGGCGGCGCTGGAGGAAGCGGGCCTGAACGTTATGAACGTCAACAAGCTCGGCGAAGGCGAGCCGAACATTCTGGACCTGATCCGCGGCGGCCAGGCGAACTTCGTCTTCAATACGCTGACGAAGGGCAAGACGCCGGAGCGCGACGGCTTCCGCATCCGCCGCGAAGCGGTCGAGAACGGCGTGGTCTGCATGACTTCGCTCGACACCGTCGCCGCGCTGCTGCGCATGCTGGAGACGATCAACTTCTCGTCCCAGTCGATGCCGGCCTTCGCCGGCCAGGCCTGAGCCGGCCCGGAGCGCAGCCAATTGAATACCGCCCGCTTGCAGGGGCGCATGAAAGGAACGGTTTGCGGCAGGTCCGCAGACCGTTCCGCTGCGACCGGGAACCGCGAGGACTGGCCGTCCCGGGGTTCGGCCGGAGATGATACCGGAATCCATCCTTAAGATTAGGAGAATCGTGATGACACAGATGAACCGTGAAGCGGAGCAAACAAGGTCGTCCTTGAATACGCGGCAGGCGGCAATGGCGAACCGGCTGATGGTTGCGCTTGACTATCCGGATGCGGAATCGGCGCGGGCGCTGCTGGACAAGCTGGACGGCATCCCCTGCTATATGAAGGTGGGCATGCAGCTGTTCTACGCCGCCGGACCGGAGTTTGTCCGGGAGCTGAAGGCGCGCGGCTACTCCGTATTCGTCGATCTGAAGATGCATGACATACCGAATACGGTCCGCGGCGGCGCGGCGAGCCTGACGGCGCTCGGCGCCGATATGTTCAACGTGCACGCCGCCGGCGGAACGGCGATGATGAAGGCCGCCCGCGAGGGCGCCGAGGCGGCCCTGGCCTCAAGCGGCAGCCTGCGCCAGCCGCTGATCATCGCCGTCACGCAGCTTACCAGCACCGATCAGGCCGTTATGAACGGCGAGATCGGAATCGACGGCAGCGTGGCGGATACCGTGCTGCGCTACGCCAGGCTGGCGCAGGAAGCGGGGCTCTCCGGCGTCGTCGCCTCGCCGCAGGAATCGAAGGCGATCGCGGCGGCCTGCGGCCCCGGATTCGTGAGCGTCACGCCCGGAATACGGCCTGCGGGCGCCGAGCTTGGCGATCAGTCCCGGACGATGACGCCCGGGCAGGCGATTGCCTCCGGAAGCCACTACATCGTCGTGGGAAGACCGATAACCGCCGCCGCCGATCCCCGGCAGGCCGCGCTGAATATTATAGAGGAGATGGTGCAAGCATGAATACATCGCTGACAAGCCGCGAGCGGATCGCGTCTTACCTGCTGGAGATCGGAGCGGTCGCGCTGCGGCCGCAGGAGCCTTTTACCTGGACGTCCGGGATCAAATCGCCCATTTACTGCGACAACCGCCTCACACTCTCCTATCCGGAGATTCGGTCTTATATCGCAGAAACATTCGCCGAACACGTCCGTTCCGAGTATCCGGAAGCGGAAGTGATCGCCGGGACGGCGACGGCCGGCATTCCCCATGCCGCCTGGGTGGCGGACAAGCTGAACCTGCCGATGGCCTATATCCGCGACAAGGCGAAAGGACACGGCAAGCAGAATCAGATTGAAGGGCGCGTGGCTCCGGGGCAGAAGGTCGTGGTCATCGAGGACCTGATCTCTACCGGCGGGAGCTCGATCAAGGCCGCAGAAGCGGTCCGGGAGGCCGGAGCGGAGCCGCTTGCGGTGCTCGCGATCTTCAGCTATCAGCTGGACCGGGCCGTCTCTGCTTTTGCCGAAGCGAACCTGCCCTTGCACAGTCTGTCGGATTATGGCACCTTGATCGGGGTTGCCCTGTCGCATGGCAAGATTGCCCAGAGCGATGTGGAGCTGCTCCGCTCCTGGAGACAGGACCCTTCGAGCTTCGGCGCATAATGGACGGTTCCAGCCGAATATGCGGGATCTTCCAGCCGGACCGCCGCATAGTTTGGAATCCGGGCCGGGAACCCTATAAGTGCATAAGCCTTGTACTCATGGCATAAAGGAGCGTTCCCGATGAACTGGATTTATTTTGCCAAGCTGTTCCGAACCAAATTCCAGGCCGGCTGCCTGGCGAAACGGCTGGAGCAGGATGGCTGGATCTATGGCTATCAGGACCCGCGGCTTGTCGAAATTTATCGTTCCCGCCGCGGACGGTACGGAGTCCGGTTTCTTCCCTGAAGGAGGCCGGTCCGGCCAACGTCAACGGACTCTGCAGAAGCGAGCCAAGCCCTTTTCGAGCGCTTTCGGAAAGGGCTTTTTGGCGTATTTTGGAAGGGGTGAATATTTTCCGGTCCGGTCCAGGAAGATTTTCAACCTTGACAATACCCCCGATTATTGGCGAAATTAGAGGTGTAAACGAATACATGAACAGAGAAGGAAACCCCTTATGCTGCAAAGACTTCGCCCCTATAATACCCTGCGCAACCAGATATTTATCGGCTTTGTCTTCGTCATGATTATTATGGTCGCGGTCGCGGGCAGCATGGTCTACGAGAAAGCGTCCGCCCTGCTCAAGAACAGCGCCGAGCGGCATATTCAGCAGACCGCCGTTCAGGCAAGCGGGCGAATGGATGCGCTGATCGGCCAAATTGAGAGCCTGATGTCCCAGGCCTCCAACCAGTCCACGGTGCAGAACCTCCTTCTGGATGAAGCGAACGGCAAGCCGGTAACCTTTAATCAGCGCCAGTCGCTGCTTCAGGTTCTCTCGACCTACCAGTCCTATCTTCCGGGCGTCGGCTCCTTCGAGCTCTATACCGCCGATTATCAGCTGATGTTCCCGATCCGGGACGGCAGCCTGACGATGCGGATGAGTCAGAGCGCCATCCGGCAAGCCAACCTTGCCAAAGGCCGGGTTGTCTGGATCGGAGTCGATCCCCAGGACAATCAGAGCCTGCTTGCCGTCAAGCGGATCAGTCTGCTGGACCGCTGGTTCTCGAACGGCGGCTACCTCGTGGCCCGGATGCAGCGCAGCTACTTCCAGCTGAGCGACCCGGCGCAGCCCGCGGGAAGAGAGACGATTCTGCTGGCCAATGACGAGGGTGTCCAGCTTGGCGGCAAGGGCCAGGGCGCCGATCTTTCGGAGCTTCTGGCCGCGGGGCAGACGGTCCAGTACGAGGGAGAGGAACAGGTCATTGTCAGACAGTATTCCGAGAAGACCCGCTGGACCCTGATTGTTCTGACACCGGTCCGCTATGCGACGGAGGGAATTACCGCGCTGAGAACGGCGATGTTCCTCTCTGGCGCGATTGGAACGCTGTTGTTCCTGATTATGTCTTTTCTCTTATCCACGCTGATTACCCGCCCGATTATGAAGCTGATCCGCGCGATGCGCAAATCCCGGCTCGGACAGCTGACGCCCAATCCCGACAAGACGTCGATGATGGAGCTGAGGGAGCTGAACCATTCCTACAACAGCATGGTGGCCCATATCGACGAACTGATCCGGGTTGTCTATGAGAAGGAACTGCTTCAGAGCCGTACGGAACTGAAGGCGCTTCAGGCGCAGATCAATCCCCATTTTCTGTTCAACACGCTGGAGGCATTCAATTGGGCGCTGGAGGACAGGGGGGAGACAGAACTTGCCGGATTCGTGGTTACCATGTCGCGGCTGTTCCGGTATAACATCGGCCGGCCGGGGGCTGCCGGGCTGGAAGAGTGGGTGACCCTGCGCGAGGAATGCGAGCATGTCGAGCGGTATATGCAGATTATGGAGATGCGGCTTGGCGACCGCCTGGAGTGGGAGATCGCCATGGAGACGGACACGGGCTCGATCCCGGTGCCGAAGCTGATGATTCAGCCCATTGTGGAGAATGCGATCCTGCACGGGGTGGAGGGACGCATCGGCCGCGGAAGAATTGCCATCGAGGTCAAGGCGGCGGAATGCAGCGGCTGGACGCGAATTACGGTGACCGATAACGGCTCCGGTATGGATGAGCCGGCTCTGCGGGCTCTGCAGGACAGCCTGAACGGCGGTCCGGCGCACGCCGCCAAAGGAACGGGAGTTGGGCTGGTCAACGTCCAGCAGCGCTTGAAGCTGTATTATGGACGCTCTTTCCGGGAAGGAATGGAATCGGGACTGCAGGTGGAGAGCGCGCCCGGAAAGGGCACGAAGGTTTGGTTTGAAATTCCCAATGACGGAGGAGCCTACCTATGATAAAAAGTACCGTCAAGACCATCAAGCCGATCAAGACCATACTGATCGTGGATGACGAGCCTAGAACGCGGCAGGGGATCAAGCTGTCGCTGGAAGCCTGGTCGGCCGGCCAGCACCGGATTATGACCGCCAACAACGGAGTGGAAGCCCTGGAATGTCTCCGGCAGGAGCCCGTCCATCTGCTTATCACCGATGTGCGGATGCCGGAAGTCAGCGGGCTGGATGTCATGGCCGCTGCTTCGAAGCTTCAGCGGCGTCCGATGATTGTCGTCGTCTCCGGCTATGCCGATTTTGAATACGCCCAGCAGGCGCTTCGTCTTGGCGCGATGAACTATCTGCTGAAGCCGCTGGATAAAGCCGAGCTGCTGGATGTGGTCCAGACCGCGCTGGAACGGGAGACGGAGGAGGAGCGGCTGGAGCGGCTGACCCATCTGGTCGATCCGAAGCTGCTGGAAGCGGACAGGAGCGCTGTCGGCGAACCGGTGCGCGAGGCGATGCGGCTGGTGGAAGAGCAGCTTGCCGATCCGCTGACGATGGCCGAGATTGCAGCCCGGCTGCATCTGAACGTCAGCTACTTCAGCGTTCTGTTCAAGGAGCGGACCGGGCTGCCGTTCAGCGAATATGTCTCCCGCCTGCGGATTCAGCGGGCCAAGGAGATGCTCGTCGGAACCCAGCTTCCGATCTGCGAGATCGGCGAGCGGGTCGGGTACAAGACCGACAAATATTTTATCAAAGTGTTCAAGGACATGGAGGGAGTCAGCCCCAGCCGTTACCGGAAGAAGATGAGCGGGCAGCCGGACGAGATCGCCTGACGCTGCTGCGGCAGGGGGGTTTCAGCGTACCGTTCGGGTGAGACGAAGCGATCCGGACGGAAATCCAGTGTACAAGGTTAGCGTTTACTTAAAGAGACGGCACGGACCGTGGGGGTTGAAAGCATGTCCCGAACAACGAGAATCATCGGCGCTCTGTCCGCCGTGGTGATAAGTACGGCAGCGATGGCAGGCTGCAGCCTGGGAGGCGCGGGCGCGGATTCCGGTTCCAAGGAGCCGGCAGCCGCTACCGCCACGCCGAAAGTGACCATTCACATGATGCATTTATGGCCGGCGGAGAGCTCGGCGCAGCAGTATAAGCTGGTCTCGCAGATTATTGGGGAGTATGAGACCGAGCATCCCGGTATCCGGATTGAGCAGGAAGTGCTGGAGAACGAGCAGTACAAGAACAAGCTGAAGATTCTGTCGGCCTCCAACGAGCTGCCGGATGTCGGAATCACCTGGGCGGCCGGTTCAATGGAGCCTTTTGTCAAGGCGAATTTGTTCGCGCCGCTGGATGATCTGCTGATCGGACCGGAGCTCGGCGACCAGTTCGTGCCGGGTACTACGGAGGCGTTCGCGGTTGACGGCAGTACGTACGCGCTGCCGCTGGAGCTCAATATCTCCCCGGTCTACTACAACAAGGAGTTGTTCGCCAGGTATGGACTGAAGGTTCCGACCACCTACGATGAACTCAAGAGCATCGTCCGGACGCTGACGGACAACGGGGTCGCGCCGATCGCCCTCGGCAACAAGGACCGCTGGACCGGGTCGCTCTGGTACATGTATTTGGCGGACCGGATTGCCGGAAGCGAGGCGCTGAAGCAGGCCATCAGCGGCAAGGCTTCTTTTCAGGACCCTGCGTTCGTCAAGGCGGCGAAGGAAGTGCAGAACCTGGTTAAGATGAACGCCTTCTACAAAGAATTCAACGGGCTGTCCAACGAAGAGGGCAAATCCGTATTCGTCAGCGAAAAAGCGGCCATGTACCTGACCGGAACATGGGAACTTCCGAACTTTACAACCAACCCGGAGATTCCGCAGTCCTTCCGGGATAAAGTCGGATTCTTCAAATTCCCGACCTACAGCGGCGGCAAAGGAAGCATAGACAGCTGGGTCGGAGGCCCCGGCGTCGGACTGTTCGTGGCCGAGGAGTCGACGGTGAAGGAAGAGGCCAAGGCATTTGTCCAATATTTCATCTCCAAGTGGGGAGAAGAGGCCGTCGCCACGGCGGGCGTCATTCCCGCCACCAAAGTGGACACCGGAAGCGCCGGCCTGCCTGAATTGTACGTCGATCTGCTGAATGAGCTGAACCGGGCGAGCAGCCTGACGCTGTTCGCCGACGTGCAGATGAAGCCGGGGGCAGCTCAGGCCCATCTGGATATGATTCAGGCGCTGTTCGGGATGGCGATAACGCCCGAGCAGTTCGCCGCCAAGCATAAGGAGTGGATCGAGAAGGGGATCTGACATAAGAGGCCGCCGGAGAAACTTAGGAGGCGGCCTTGACTATCGGCAGGCCAATCATGTATATTAGTTATTGTCGCTGTCCGACTTACAAATGACGCGGGGTGGAGCAGCTCGGTAGCTCGTCGGGCTCATAACCCGAAGGCCGCAGGTTCAAATCCTGCCCCCGCAATTAATGAATTCCGGACTTCAGGCACACTGGCACTCACGTCATTCATTAGGGCCCTTAGCTCAGTTGGTTAGAGCGGTCGGCTCATAACCGATTGGTCACAGGTTCGAGTCCTGTAGGGCCCACTTTTCAGACCCCTTGCGCAGCAAGGGGTTTTTGTTGTCTGTGGGTCCTATAGAGAAGGAACCGTTTCTTGTACCTGCAAGTTTTTGATTCTTTTGCTACAATGGGAGATGGCTTTGTGCAAGCGTTTGCCTTAATGGGGGCTGCCTGGTCTGAAGGAGGACTTAGCCAAAAATCCGAATATAGACGGAGGGAAATGATGAGTACGGAACCTAAATCAGCGAACCGGCACATCTTGGACGAAATGAAGCGGTTTGTACCGGCGGAGGCCAATCGCGGTGTTTCCTTTACCAACAAGGAAGCGGCCTATTATTACACGCAATCTCATGTGAACGATCATGCGGAGCATGCGGAGTTCGAGGGCCTCCATCTGTACAAGCGCCAAATCTTCGGCGGCTATGAGCTGTGGGCGGATGGGCAGAAGCTGGACAATCGGCAGGCCGAGGTGTGGGTATATCCCTACAAGCTGGAGCGCAAGCATGGAGCGCTGACAGAGGAATTATGGATGTTCGATTATGCCAACGTTCTGGAGATTCGCCTTGCAGGCGCACAGGAGAGCATCGGAATCCGGCTGAAGGGCGAACAGGTCCGTTTGACGAAGGAAGCGGACGGACTTGCTGTGTTCACGGCGGCGGCAGAGGAATGGACCCTTGCTGTCGGTTCGGCAAGCGGTCTGCCGGTGAAGGTTCAGCAGGGAATCGTGAGCTCCGGCGGCGCGGCGGGCGGATTCTATATCGCGGCAGCCAAGACCGCAGAGGAAGCGGCAGGACGGATTCAGGATATTCGGAGAACCGGCGATGCCAGGAGAAAAGAACGGATGCAGCGCATGGAAACTTTTTTGAGCGAAAATGCCTATTTGGAAGGCGGCGGGGATTCCTTTGCCCTGGCTTTGAACTGGCTGCATATCACCATGGATCAGTTGGTGACCCGGCAGCAGGGGGACGGAATCTATGCGGGGCTTCCCTGGTTCAATGAGTATTGGGGCCGGGACCAGTTCATCTCTCTTCCGGGAGCGGTGCTTGTAACGGGGCAGTTCGAGACGGCCCGCAATATTTTGCTGTCTTTTGCCAAATACCAGAACACCGACGAGACCTCCCGTTACTTCGGCCGGGTTCCCAACATTCTCGCGCCGGAAAATATTGATTACCATACGACCGACGGGACGCCGCGCTTTATTATCCAGCTTCAGGAGTATGTTAAATATTCAGGGGACACGGCCGTCATTCCAGAGCTGTACCCCGCGGTGATGAACAGCATTGAGGGGGCAATCCGGAACTGGACGGACGATAAGGGGTATCTGCTTCATGACGACAACGAGACCTGGATGGACGCCCGCGACGCCGAACTGAAGTCCCTTTCGCCTCGCGATACCCGGGCCAATGATATTCAGGCGCTATGGTATCATCAATTGCTGGCAGGCGTCTACTTTGCGGAGTACATGAACGATTCAGGGTCCGCAGCCCGTTGGAGCGGCATAGCCGACAGGCTCAAGCGGTATTTTGAACACGATTATCGGGATGCGGAGCATGATTATCTGGCCGACCGCCTCGACAGGAACGATCAGCCGGAATTCTCGATTCGTCCGAATCAGCTGTTCGCGCTCGATATGATCGGGGACCGCGATTTTGTGGATCGTTCCGTCCGGACGGCCTGGGAGGAGCTGGTATACCCGTGGGGGACGGCTTCCCTGGACCGGCATCATCCGAATTTCCATCCGTACCATCTGACCGAGGACTATCACAAGGATGAAGCCTACCACAACGGCGCGGTCTGGCTCTGGCTGAACGGCATTGCGATGCAGCGGATGATCGAAGCCGGGCAGGAAGAAACCGCATTCGAGCTGTTCAAGAATATGAACCATCAGGCGCTGAACCTGGGCGTGGTCGGCGGACTGTGCGAGAATATGGACGCTTACCCGCGCGAGGGCCAGAGCTGGGCCAAGCTGACGGGCGCGTACCTCCAGGCTTGGTCAAATGCCGAGCAGCTGCGGGTATGGGTGCAGTATTTCCTCGGAATCCGGCCGGACATGATTAACCGCGTGCTGACGCTGGCGCCCCGGCTTCCCCGTGAGATCGAAGGTTTGCAGACACGGGTTAAAGTAAGCGATGGAAGCATTGGCCTCGTATACGAGCCTGGGGAAGAAGCACAGATTTATACCTACTCCTTTAACGGAGTCGGCATCACGGCGGTTATTGATATCGCGCCTTTTGAGGTGCTGCGCGTAGGCGTAACGGCGGGTTCCAAGCTGTCGATTACACGGACAGAGTGTGAACTGACGGCAGAGCTTGCGGATGGAACGGGTTCGACGCTGCAGAAGCTGAAGAGCCTGCCTTCCTCGGAGCGGTTGAAGCGGAAGCAGGATGAGCGGCGGGCTTTTGAAGGCGTGAAGTTCGCGGAACCGCTGACAGGGAAGGTGCACCCGGTTATGGAGGGGCGGAGGAAGCGGCGCAGGGAGTAGCACGAGTTCAGATGATTGAAGATCCGGACAGGTCATTCACGTAAAAGCGGCAGGCAAGGGAATCTTGCCTGCCGCTGTAGGGCCCACTACCCGAAACCCTTGCGCTGCTGCAAGGGTTTTTGGCTGTCTAGCCGAACACGCTGAATTTCTTGGTAGCCGCCCGGACCTTCTCGTCGCTTCCCCACAGGACCATGCCGGAGAGACCGGTCTCTTCCGTGGGCATTGAAGCGATCCGGAGGGCATACTGTTCAAAGGCATTGTTCATCGCTTGTCCGGTTCTCGAGAAGACGGCGAATTGCAGGGAGGTGTCGCTGGTATTTAAGCTTTGGATCAAATTCAGAAGCTGATTGATACCGGCTTTCAGAATAATCGTGCTGTACCGGATACCGGCATGGCATACTCCGTTCCGGTCAAGGACTGGCGCTTCGGCATAGAGGTCCGGTGTCATCCGGACGGCTTGCCCCATCAACAGAGCCGCTGCGTTCGCGGCAGCGCCGGATTCCAGGTTCTTGTCCACAAGAATGGCAATACGGTTCATGGGCGTAATCGGCTGTCCGTCATTTTGGTAAAACAAATCCATGGCATTCGGATCCCTTCACGTAGAATCTTATAGGTTGATAGTCCGTAGTAATCCGCACAGAGCTGGTTGGTAATACATACAGAGCTTTGAGGGTTCTCCAGAACCCTTCTGCAGGCTTCCGAGTTGGAAGCAACGCCGACGGTTTCCTGATACTCCGTATCAATTTCGGACAGCAGGTGAGTTGTTGCCGGATGATGGTAGACCTGTTCAGTGCTGAAGGACGGCACGGATTCCATTCCCCCGAGAACAAGCGCCGGAATTTGGCGGATAAAGCTTTCGGCCGCTTTCAGATCCCGGTCCATTATAAAGCGGCCCAAGTGGGGATAGGCAGCGGGCACCAACAGACAGTCGATTTTCTCGGAACGCAAATCCTCGGCGGCCGTCTCGAATAAAGGATAAGCCCTGATTTGATCGGCGTGATCCCATTCTTTAGCGACATGCATGCTGCACGTAAGAAATCCTTCCGAATCTCCCAGTGTTCCAAGAACGGAATAAGAACTGGTTGAAGTAATCACTTCCATTTCCTCCCTTAAATTTAAAATCAAGGATGATTCTAAGGGGGGGCTAATCGATTTTGTCAATTAACAATTTAATACATCAAAGAATTGACGTATTTATGCTTTAATGTTTTAATAAACCGCAATCCGGAATTGATTTACTTTAAAAACTGATATATATTTTATTCAAATTCAATTTTTATCCATTTATACAATTCTTTTAAAGGGGGAGAGAACGGCGATGGAGGCATTGGTCTACATATCGGATTTCAGATTGCCGTTTGTTTTGAATTTCATCCGGCCACTGAAACGATTTCCGCAGTACCGGAAGATCCTTGTCATTGAACGCGAAAATTTGCAGCAGGAAGAGGTTCTGGAGCCTTATTTCGATGAAATCCGGTTTATAGACCGACTGGAAGCGAGGGATCAGATCGCCCATCATGTTGAGGAAATCCGGCAGACGCACAGCATTGCGGCGCTTCTGACGCCCGGAGAGAATGCGATTGAGATTGGCGGGGAGATCCGTTCCGCTTATGGGATTCCCGGGCTTCAGAAGAATCAGGCGCTCGCCGTAAGGAACAAATGGATCATGAAGCAGATGCTGCAGCAGCGCGGAATTCGCACCGCCCGGGCGGTTGTTGCCATGAATATCGGAGACTATGAGGATTTTATAGAGAAGAACGGATTTCCTGTCATTGTAAAGCCCCTCAGCGGGTTCGGCACGATTAACACGTTCAAAATATCGGATGCGCAAGAACTGCGGAACTATATCCGCGATTTCCGCCGTAACGGACAAAGGGACCTATTGGAGGAATTCATTACGGGCAGAGAGTTTCACTGTGATTCCATCGTTTCCGCGGGAGAAGTGGTTTTCTCCTCGGTCTCCCAGTATCTTTTTAACTGCCTTGATATTGCCACCCAAGGGAAGCCTCCTGCCAGTATCACGATTCCCGACGGATCGGGTCTGGAGCACGTGGATCTTATCCGGGACATTAATCGCCGTGCAATCTCTGCGCTTGGAATCAATAATTCCGTAACTCATGCCGAGCTGTTTCTGACAGCCGAGGGTGAGGTTGTCTTTGGGGAGATTGGCGCCAGAATCGGCGGAGCCCAGGTCATGCCGCCATGCATCCGAAATACGCACGGCATTGATCTGTTCGATGCAATTAGCGAGCTGGAGCTAGGGCTTTATGAGCCAAAACGAAGAACGCCTTCTGATCAATTTACCGGCATGGTTTGCTTTCCGTCCCGTTCCGGCATCATTCAAAAAATTTCGCAAAAAGAGGACTATGCCGATGTAGAGGGGCTTCTTGACTTCAATGTTTCCTATCGGATCGGCCAGGAGGCGGGCGATGTGAGAGACACGATGACCCGTTCAGGATATGCCATCGTCGAAGGCCGTGATTTTGAAACTCTTCGTGAAACGCTGTTAGATATGTACCATCGTTTTGAAATCCAAGTGATGGCCCCCGAACCGGTCTGATGACTATCTATCAAGGAGCGAAGACTATTGAAATGGCTCAAAACGTACCACGGCTTGAGTAAAGAAGTCTATTATCTTTGTCTGGCGCGGACCATCAACAGTATGGGCGATTTCGTGTTCTCCTTAATTACGCTCTTCTTAACCATTCAATTGGGACTGAGCGCTTTGACCGCCGGAACCTTCGTGTCCATGGCAGCTCTGACCAGCGGTCCCGGTGTGCTGCTCGGCGGCTATCTTAGTGACCGGATCGGCAAGAAGATGGTTATTGTCCTGGGCCAGCTTGCAGCGGGCCTTATTGTTGCAGGATGCGCGTTGGTGCCGGGTTCTTACCTGGTGGCTTATCTTCTTATTGCGGTTATGTTCTTTCTCAGCATAACGCGTCCGGCTTACAATGCGCTTGTCATTCAGCTGTCTTCCGAAGAGAAAGAAAGAAAGACGATCTTCTCTCTGATGTATCTTGGCGTCAATCTGGGCATCGCGCTGGGACCATTGCTTGCGGGCTTATTTATCCGACACCATATGGATTATGTTTTTGGCGGAATCGGCGTTATTTTTCTGGTGTCCACGGCCATCATTCAATACAAAGTGAATATTTCCACAAAGTCGAATGCCGGAACAGCGCACCGCCAAGCCCCGGGAGCCGGCGTCCAGGCTTCGGAACCTGCGGCGGGATGGTACTGGGTTCTCCGGTTAAGACCGCTGGTGGCCTGGTTTGTCGTGATTTCCTTCCTGAATTATTTCATATACATGCAGGCTTCATTTAGCATTCCGCTGCAGATGAACACAAGCTTCGGGGACAGAGGGGCGACTTACTTCGGATACGTAATGACCGTTAATGCAATCACTGTCATTCTGGCGACGACGGTTCTATTGAATGTTACGCGATGGATGAATCCGCTGGTTGCGATAGCGGTAGGAGCGGTATTGTATGGAGCCGGTTTTGGGGGATTGTCCTTATTAAGTGCCCATCCTTATCTCGGCTTGGTAGCTGCTTCGACCGTGATTTGGACCCTGGGAGAAATCTTAATTCAAACCAATATTAATTTGTTCACGGCGTCCCGCGTCCCCGACACGCATCAAGGACGAATGAATGGAATCCTGCTGTTTGTCGGATGTCTCGGCTACACGCTGTGCCCGCCTCTGACAGGGGTGCTTCTGAAACAAATAAGCCTGGGTCGGCTATGGCTTCTGATACTCGCCTTAAGTCTGCTCTATTCGCTGCTAATGCTGGTTCTGCTCTACCGGGACAGAAAGAAAGAAGGGCAGGGGATAAACAAGCAGCCGCCTCTCTCCGAAGAACGTTCAGCACGGGCCTAACGAATGGCGTTTGGCACAACAAAACGGCAGCTCAAGGAGTCTTCTTGGCTGCCGTTTAGGATGTGCATTCAGTAAAAGGGCAAGCCGTCATGCCGGCTGCAGAGCCCCGCGGCCGAGTCAGTCCATCAAATCCCCGTCATCGGGATTCACAAGCTTTTGCAGAAGGTCCAGCGGTTCTTCCCAATCCATCAGGGTGCGGCAATAATCGCTGAAGCGGTCCGCTGTTCCCTTCAGCTTCGCTCCGGCATCGTAGAGCATCGGCAATTGTCCCATATTGTTGACTGTATTCACATCCAACACTCCTTTGATCTCATAATGGATGAAGGAGGCAACCCGTGAAATTGTACAGCCTGCGCCAGCGAAGGGGACAAAAAAGAGGCCCCGGAACAGGGCCTCTGCGTATTCGCAAATAAATAGACCCATCCACTGCTGACGAGGTTAGCTGACGGACTCGGGTAAGATGGTACCCTACATTCCTGTCACGGAATGATTCGCCCCAATTAACTGGTTCCCCCGCTTCTCAGCACAAGGCTGAAAATTAAGCGTAACTTCAGTATACCTTCCGCATTCCCGGAATGCAATCCCAAAAATGCCAGGCTTGGTTACATGAATCTATTACCCTCTAGGTGGGCGTTTGTAACAGCCGGGCGGGAAATCGGACCCGGATACCGGATGCTTCTACGGATTTTGTCCCGTGCTGCCGCCCGGAGCCTCCCGCCGGGCTTGGCCCCCGCCGCCGTCCGGGGCCTGATTCTGGTCCGTCCGGCCGCCGCCGTCCGGCCGCGGCCATTCCCTCTGCGGGGTTCCGCCCCGCATGCCGCCGCCCATTCCGGGGAACGAGCCGGACCGGGTGATTCTCTGGTCGGATATAACATGGCAGGCGGTCAGAAGCAGGCAGCTTGCCGCAAGCAGAAGGAGAAGCATCCGCCGTATCGCTCTTCGCATGTTAATCCCCCTCCCTGGCCGGACGGAGGCCCCGAATCGCTCTGAAGCCCATGCAGGCCAGCAGAATCAGCAGCGGGTACGTCGGATAAATATAGCGCGATTTGATCTCCCAGACGAGGTAGAACGCAATGAAGCCGAGAAGAATCAACACCGGAAGCGCTTCGTCGAACCGGCGGCGCCGGATGCTCAGAACCAGTCCCGCCAGCGTGCAGACATAGAGCAGGAAGTTGGCTGTATAGGCAATCCAGAGCAGCCCTGAACGTAAGGCGGAATCGCTGGTGAACGTGCGGGTCGCGGCGGTCTGGTAGCTGTAGCCGCCCATCAGGCTGCCTCTGCCCATTCCTCTCCCGCCCTCGCTTTGATTGCCTATGCCGTACCGGTCAAGCTGGTACGTTCCTTCCGTCCAGGTCCAGATCAATTTGCGGTAATACATGCCGACGAGTTCGCCGGGAGAAGCTTCGGACAGCTTGCGCCTGATCTCCTGCTTGAACAGCACGGAGCTGGCGGCTTGGTTGTACCCGGCCTCGTTCTGGTAAATGCTGTAGCTCTCCCGCTCGTCCCAGAACCCCCAGGTATCCGTGTTAAGTCCCATGTTCAGCCACATGTAGACGGGGGCGGAGTTCTTCGTCACCGGCTCGTTCGTAATGCCCGACGCCTGAAGAACGGCGTTCTGCGTCCAGGACGGAACGTTGAAGAGGCCCGCGAGGAGAACGAGAGCCAGCAGCGCCTTTTTGACGCCCACCGACCGCAGAGACAGCAGAATATACAGAATGGCGGCAATCAGAAAGAGGGCGCCGATGCTGCGAAAATAATTCCCGGCCGCCAGCAGCGCAGCCGACAGTGCAATCCAGCCAAGCGGCCCGCCGCGCCGGACGAACCGGATGCAGGCGTACACCGAGCCGGTCAGAAGGGCGGTGGCGATAACGTCGTTATAGATCAGATTGTTCATGAACAGCGCCGGCAGAAAAAACGCAGCCGCTAACAGCACGCCGTACCCCCGGCGCTCTTCCTTGGGGTTCAGCTCCCGGTCGATCCGATAGATGAGCCAGGCGGTCGCCAGCGTGAACAGGATGCTGAACAGCTTAATGGTCAAATAGTTGTCCGGGAACAGGGCAAGAAGGGTCCGCAGGTACAGCACGACCGAGAAATTGAACGGGAACATATACAGATACCCGCCGGACTGGAAGGAGGAGTAGTCATGATCGTAGAGCATATCCAGGGCGAGCGACAGCACGGTCTGGGAGTCATCGGTCGGCACGCGCGGGAACAGCAGAACAATGGCCGCTTGTACGGCGAAGGAGAGCAGCAGAACACCCGGAATTACGGCGCGCCGGGGATATTTCTCCAACCAGCGGGATAAGCGGTACAGGCCGGCTGCGCCCAGAAGGACGAGCAGCGACAGCGCAAGCAGAATCAAGGGCTTCTGGCGTTCCAGAATCGGGGTATCGCCGTAGACCCCGTAATTGTATTTGGCCCGCAGGAACAGCGACGAGACGACGAAGAGTCCCATGAACAGGGCGAGCAGCCCATAGAGCGTCCGGTTAACGGATCGGTGCAGCATGGCAGATCTCCTTTCTTTCAGCATAAGGCCCAGTCTACACACTAAGGTTGAAAAATAGCTGAAAGCTCACCTTCCCTAGCGCCCCCCCTAGAGGCGGTGGCGCTCCCGGAACGCAAGCGGCGTCATAGTAGCGGATCAAGGTAGGCGCAGAACAGCTCATCTTAATGCAATCTTAATGCGCAGCCGGAAGTCATAATACGACGCTGATCCGCCGCATGCTATACTATCAGATAATGAAATGAGCATATAAGCGTATCTGTAAATTGACAGAAGAAAGCGGGCTTGAACTGATGGAATCCGGCAGACGGGACGCGGCGCCGCGCGCCCGCGGGAAACTGAAGATCTTTCTTGGCTACGCGCCGGGCGTCGGCACTACCTATGCGATGCTCAGCGCCGGGCTGGAGGAGGGCAAAGGCGGAGCCGATGTGGCCGTCGGCGTTGCCGACGGACGGGGCCGGCCCGAGACGGAGGCGCTTCTGGCCGGGCTGAAGCGTATTCCGGCGTTGGGGCTGGGCGAAGCGAAGGAGGGGGCAGGCGAGCTGCATCTGGATCTGGCACTGCAGTGCAGGCCGGAGCTGATTCTGGTGGACGACCTGGCCCACGCGAACCGTCCCGGCGTCCGCCACAAGAAGCGGTATCAGGATGTGGAGGAGCTGCTCCGCGCCGGGATTGACGTCTATACGACCGTTGATGTCCGGCAGATCGAGAGCCTGACTGATATCGTCGCCTCCATCTCGGGAGCAGCCGCGCAGGAACGGGTTCCCGACCATGTGCTGGAGAGCGCGGACCAGATCAAGCTGGTCGATCTGGACCCGGGCGACCTGATTGAACGGCTGCGGCAGGGGAAGCTTGGCTCCTCCCGAGCGGAAGCGGCGGACGGATCGGGCCTGTATACCCGGGAGCGGCTGACGGCCCTCCGGGAGATTGCGCTTCGCTGTACGGCCCGGCAGCTGAACCGGATTGCCATCCAGATCAGCGACCAGGCCCGCAAGAGCGATTACGGCACCAAGGAGCATATTCTGGTCGGGCTGTCTTCCGCAGCCTCGAACCAGAAGGTCATCCGTACAGCCGCGCGGATGGCGGAGGCTTTTCACGGACGCTTCACCGCGCTCTATGTGGAGACGCCGGCCACCGTGGCGGCTTCGGCCCGGGACAAGGAGCTGCTCCGCAGCAATCTGCGGCTGGCCGAGCAGCTCGGCGCGCAGGTGGCCACGGTATACGGAGAAGACATTTCCGGACAGATTGCCGAATATGTCAAGGCGGGCGGGGTTTCCAAAATCGTGCTTGGCCGTTCCCCCGGCAGACGGAAATGGGCCAAGGGAAGCGTCGTAGACCGGCTGACCGCCCTTGTACCGGCGGTCGAAACCTACGTCATTCCCTATACGAACACTGCGCCGCGCCGGAATCTCCGGCGGCGGACCGGGCCGAAGCTGTCCCCGGCCGACCTGGCCCGGACCGCCGCCATCCTGGCGGTCTGCACCGGAATCGGCTTCGTGTTTCAGCATTGGGAGATGAAGGACGCCAACATTATAACGGTCTATATTCTCGGCGTTCTGCTGAATGCCATGGTAACCAAGGGCCGGCTCTACAGCGTAGCGTCGTCGGTGCTCAGCGTCCTGGTATTCAATTATTTCTTCACGGCGCCGTACTTCTCGCTCCGGGCGTATGATTCGGGCTATCCGGTCACGTTTGCGGTCATGCTGGTCTCCTCGTTCCTGACCAGCACGCTGACGACGCGGGTCCGGCAGCAGGCCCGCCAGTCGGCGCAGAAGGCGTACCGGACGGAAGTGCTGCTGGAGACGAGCCGCAAGCTTCAGCAGGCCGGGGACATCCCCGGCATTCTGGAGGAGACGGCCCGCCAGCTTGTGAAGCTGCTGGACCGAACGGTCATTCTCTATGCCGCCGGGGAGAAAGGGCTGTCCGAGCCGATGATCTTCACGAAGCCGGACGGCGGCCCTCTGCCGGGGGGCTATACGGACGAGAACGAGCGGGCCGTCGCCGATTGGGTCTACAAGAACGACAAGCGCGCCGGAGCGACGACCGACACCTTCTTCGGAGCGCGCGGGCTGTATCATGCCGTGCGCGGCGGCGGCCAGGTCATGGCCGTAGCTGCGGTGGTGATGGACGGAGAAGAGCCTCTGGGCGTATTCGAGCGCAGCCTGATGACCGCGCTGCTCGGGGAGAGCGCCCTTGCGCTCGAGAAGGAGCGGCTGAATGAACGCCAGCGGGAGATTGTCATGCAGATTCGCCAGGAGCAGCTTCGCGCGAACCTGCTGCGCGGAATTTCGCATGACCTGCGCACTCCGCTTACGAGTATTTCGGGCAATGCCGGCATTCTGGTCGGCAATTCCCGCGTGCTGACCGAAGAACAGAAGCAGAGTCTCTACACGGATATTTATGACGATTCCATGTGGCTTATCAGCCTCGTGGAGAACCTGCTCTCCATCAGCCGGATCGAGAACGGCAGCCTTAATCTGAACCTGCAGGCCGAGTTGGTGGAGGAAGTGGCGGCCGAAGCCCTGCTTCACCTCAGCCGGAACCGGGATAAGCATGTGATCCGCACGGAGATCGAGGGCGATCTGCTGCTGGCCCGGATGGATTCGCGGCTGATTGTCCAGGTGCTGATCAACCTGCTGGACAATGCGATCAAGTATACGCAGGAAGGCTCGCACATTACCCTGTCGGCCCGGCGGCAGGGTGCGATGGTCGAGATCGAGGTGGCGGACGACGGCCCCGGCGTCCCCGACGAAGCGAAGCTGCGCCTGTTCGAAATGTTCTACACGGCGGACAATGTCCGGGGCGACGGACGGCGCGGGCTCGGCCTGGGTCTGTCCCTGTGCAAGTCGATTGTGAACGCTCATGGGGGCATTATCGGCGTCCGGGACCGGATGCCCCGAGGAACGGTGTTTTATTTAACCCTGCAGGCAGCGGAGGTGAACCGTTATGAATAAGCCTTTTATTTTGGTGGTGGAGGATGACCGGCCGATCCGCAAGCTCATCACGACGACGCTGGAGACCCAGGGCTACCGTTATCAGACGGCGGAGACGGGCGAGGCATCCATTATCGAAGCGGTGTCCCGGCAGCCGGACCTGATGGTCCTGGACCTCGGGCTGCCGGATATGGACGGAGTGGACATTATTCGCAAGGTGCGGGCCTGGTCCAATCTGCCGATTATCGTCGTCAGCGCCCGCAGCGAGGACCGCGACAAGATCGAGGCGCTGGATGCCGGCGCCGACGATTATCTGACCAAGCCCTTCAGCGTCGAGGAGCTGCTGGCCAGGCTCCGGGTCAGTCTGCGGCGCATCCGCAACGACAGCGACAAGCTTCAACGGGATGCGTCCCGGTTCGTCAACGGACCGCTGCGGATTGACTATTCGGCGGGCTGCGTGTGGGTGGACGAGGAGGAGATCCACCTGACGCCGAGCGAATACAAGCTGCTGTGCCTGCTGGCGAAGAATTCCGGCAAGGTGCTGACGCACAATTATATCCTGCGCGCCATCTGGGGCAACCACCCTTATGATGTGCCGGCGCTTCGCGTGTTCATGGCGACGCTCCGCAAGAAGATTGAGAAAGGCTCCGGCCAGCCCAAGCTGATTCAGACTCATATCGGCATCGGCTACCGGATGCTTCAGGTCGGGGAAGAATCCTGACCCCCGCCATACCGTGTCTCCTGACGCCCTCCATCCGCGATACAGCGGATGGGGGCGTTTTTTTAATGCCATCTTTATTCGCGGTCCGGGACTCTAATCTCACGCTAACGGCGCCGGTGGTACGCTTGAATCGATTCTACTAAAGAGAGGTCGAGGGTCAAGATGCACGAAGCATGGGGATGGGCCGGAATGGGGGCAGCCTTTCTTGCGGCGGCAGCCGCCGCAGGCCGGGCGGTTCGGCTCCGGGAACTGAAGGGAACCGCAGAAGGGGAACCGATGTATGAGGATATGCAGGTCTACCGGGCGGCCGCCCGGTTCGCCGAGGGCGCTTCCCGCGCCGAAATGGCAGCGCTGTTGAACGGGAGCTATCAGTTCGACCGGCTGCGGATCGAAGAGACGCTCCGGCGGGCGCTGCCCGGCCGGGCAGACGCGGACGGCGGCTATGGCGCTTTTATCCGGGCAGTCAACCGGACGCTTGGGGAAGAGGTATACCGCAGCCGATCTTAACGCGATCTTAATCTGTTCCCGGCAGGTTCTAATCCTGAATTAACGGGGGAAATGCTACGCTTTAGAGTGTCCATAACAAGAGAAGCTTAAGAGAGTCGGAGGAGGAAATCGCGATGCTGGATGTGTACATGATTGCTCTGCTGCTGCTGCTTGGCGCCCTGATGGCCGGGCTGTGGAAGTGGGCTTCCAAGACAGTCGATGAAGGAAGTGAGCGGACATGATGGTAGTGCTGGCCGTCCTGGTGGCGGCGCTTTTTCTGTATTTGACGTATGCGCTCATCAATCCGGAGAAATTTTAACCGATCTTCTTAATTATTCAGGAGGGATTCCCCGTGACCATGATTTCGCTTATCGCCGTAGCGGCAACGATTATTGTTGCTCTGCTGCTGGCGCGCCCCGCGGGGCTGTACATCGCCAGAGTTTTTGATTACGAGGCAAGCCGGCTGGACCGCTGGTTCGGCCCGCTGGAGAAGCCTCTTTACGCCATCGGGGGAATCCGCAAGGAACAGCAGACCTGGAAGCAGTACGCCATGGCTCTGCTTCTAAGCAATACCGTAATGATTGCCATGGTCTATCTGATCTTCCGTATTCAAGGCTCGCTGCCGCTCAATCCGGCCGGCGTGCCGTCCATGGAGCCGACGCTTGCCTTTAATACGGCGGTCAGCTTCATGGCCAATACGGATCTGCAGCATTACAGCGGAGAGAGCGGCCTGTCGTACCTGTCGCAGATGCTCGGCATCGTCTTCCTGCTGTTCGTCTCTCCCGCTACCGGGATTGCCGGGGCGATGGCTCTGATCCGGGCGCTTACAGGCAAGCCGCTCGGCAATTTCTTCGTCGATCTGATCCGGGCCGTAACCCGGATTCTGCTGCCGCTGTCATTCATCGCCGCGCTGATCTTCGTTATCTTGAAGGTTCCGCAGACGCTCCAGGGATCGGCCATGGTACAGACGCTGGAAGGCGCGGCGCAGGAGATTATGCGCGGACCGGTAGCCAGCTTCCTGTCGATCAAGCAGCTCGGCAACAACGGCGGCGGCTTCTTCGGGGTCAACTCTGCCCATCCGTTCGAGAATCCGGGCGGAATCAGCAACGCGCTGCAGATTCTGCTGATGCTGCTGGTCCCGATGTCGCTGCCGTTCACCTATGGCAAAATGGTCGGGAACAAGAAGCAGGGCCGGGTGCTGTTCGTCTCCATGCTGGTGCTGTTCCTGGTTATGCTGTCCATATCGTTGACCAGCGAACGGGCGGGCAATCCGGTGGTCAATGCACTCGGCATTGATCATTCGCAGGGGTCAATGGAAGGCAAAGAGGTGCGCCTCGGCACGGTTCAGTCTTCGTTCTATTCCGTGGTGACGACCGCCTCGGAGACGGGAGCGGTCAACACGATGCATGATACGCTGACGCCGCTCGGCGGTCTTGTTCCGATGACGAACATGATGCTGAATACCGTGTTCGGGGGATCGGGCGTCGGTCTGATGAACGTGCTGATGTACGCGATGATCGCGGTCTTCCTCTCCGGTCTGATGGTCGGACGGACGCCGGAGTTTCTGGGCAAGAAGCTGGAAGGCAAGGAGATGAAGCTGATTGCGGTCACGCTCATTGTCAGTCCGCTGCTGATTCTGCTGCCGACGGCGCTGGCGCTGTACGCCCATCCGGGAACACTGTCCAATCCCGGCTTCCACGGTCTGTCCCAGGCGCTGTACGAGTATACCTCGTCGGCGGCCAACAACGGTTCGGGATTTGAAGGATTGGGCGACGCAACGCCGTTCTGGAATGTGTCCACGGCAATTGTCATGTATCTGGGGCGTTTCTTCTCCATGATTACGCTGCTGGCCGTAGCCGGGTCCCTGTCTGCCAAGCAGAGCGTTCCCGAGACAAGCGGCACTTTCCGCACCGATACAGCCTTGTTCGGCGCAGTCTTCATCGGCGCTGCGCTGATTGTGGGCGCGCTGACCTTCTTCCCGGCCGTCGCGCTCGGACCGATCGCCGAATTTCTGACCCTGAAGCCTTAACCGCCAACCGGATGGAGGAATAGAGAATGAGCAACCGAAAAAGCGCCATTTCGCGCGATATCGCCCTGGAGGCGATCAAACAGTCATTTATTAAGCTCGATCCGCGGATCATGCTCCGCAATCCGGTCATGTTCGTGGTGGAGCTTGGATTTATTGTAACCTTGGTTCTGGTGGTTAAGCCGGATGCTTTTGGCGGGGCGGTCTCCTGGGGCTTCAATCTGTCTGTTGCCCTGATCCTGCTCTTCACGGTTCTGTTCGCCAACTTCGCCGAAGCGCTGGCGGAAGGCCGGGGCAAGGCCCAGGCCGACTCGCTCAAGCGGACGAAACGCGAAATTACCGCGAACAAAGTGAGCGGGCAGACGATCAAGACGGTTCCTTCTACGGAGCTACGCAAGGGCGACGTCGTCGTGGTCTCCCAGGGAGAGATGATCCCGGGGGACGGCGAAGTCATCGAGGGCCTGGCATCGGTCGATGAATCGGCTATTACGGGGGAATCCGCGCCTGTCATCAAGGAAGCGGGCGGGGACTTCAGTTCCGTAACCGGCGGGACCAAGGTTATCAGCGACCGGATCAAGGTGCGAATTACGAGCGATCCCGGCGAGTCCTTCCTGGACCGCATGATCTCGCTGGTCGAAGGCGCCAAGCGCCAGAAGACGCCGAACGAAATTGCGCTGAACACCGTGCTGGTCAGCCTGACGCTGATCTTCCTGATTGTCGTGATTACGCTTCCTGTATTTGCTAATTATCTTGACATTACGCTCGATATTCCGATTCTGATCGCCCTTCTGGTCTGTCTCATTCCTACGACAATCGGCGGCTTGCTCTCAGCCATCGGGATTGCCGGAATGGACCGGGTGACCCAGTTCAACGTGCTGGCCATGTCCGGCAAAGCGGTGGAAGCTTCCGGGGACATCAACACCATCATTCTGGATAAAACCGGAACGATTACTTACGGCAACCGGATGGCGAGCGAGTTCGTTCCGGTCGGTACGTACAGCGTACAGGAGGTTGCGTCCTGGTCGGCGGCGGCTTCGATCCAGGATGAGACGCCGGAAGGCCGGTCGGTGCTGGAGCTGCTAAGCAAGCTGGGTCTGTCGGTGCCCGACAAGATTGCCGCAGGGGCCGAATTTATTGAATTCAAGGCCGAGACCCGGATGAGCGGCGTCGATCTTCCGGACGGACGCCGGGTGCGCAAGGGAGCGGTTGATGCCGTGAAGGAGTGGGTGGCCGCCCAGGGAGGCGTTATTCCCGAGGGATTGCAGGAGAAAAGCGATGCGATTGCCTCGGCAGGCGGCACGCCGCTGGCCGTCGCGGTCGACCAGACCATCTATGGCCTGATCTATCTCAAGGATACCGTGAAGCCGGGCATGAGGGAACGGTTTGACCAGATGCGGAAGATGGGCATCAAGACCATCATGTGCACCGGCGACAATCCGCTGACCGCGGCGACGATTGCAGCGGAGGCGGGCGTGGACGCCTTCATTGCCGAGAGCAAGCCGGAAGATAAGATTGCGGTCATCCGGCGGGAACAGGCCGAAGGCAAGCTCGTGGCGATGACGGGCGACGGTACGAACGACGCGCCGGCGCTGGCGCAGGCCGATGTCGGCATCGCGATGAACAGCGGAACCGTGGCCGCGAAGGAAGCGGCCAATATGGTCGATCTGGATTCGGACCCGTCGAAGATTATCGAGGTGGTGTCGATCGGCAAGCAGCTTCTGATGACGCGCGGCGCGCTGACGACCTTCAGCATTGCGAACGATATTGCCAAGTATTTTGCCATCATTCCCGCCATGTTCATGGTTGCCATTCCCGAGATGGATGCGCTCAATATCATGCGTCTGCATTCGCCGCTCTCCGCCATTCTCTCGGCGCTGATCTTCAATGCCGTCATTATTCCGCTGCTGATTCCGCTGGCGATGCGCGGCGTAGCCTACAAGCCGATGAGCTCTTCGCGGCTGCTCGGACGCAATCTGCTGATCTTCGGAGTGGGCGGTGTAATCGTGCCGTTCATCGGCATCAAGCTGATTGACCTGATTGTCCAATTTATGGTGTAGGAAGGATGCGTTGCAGATGAAGACGCTAATGATAACGATCCGAACAAGCCTGGCGCTTATGGCTCTTTTCATAATTTATCAACTGGCGGTAACGGGCATTGCCCAGATCGCTTTCAAGGACAGGGCGAGCGGAAGCATCGTCTACGGAGACAACGGCCAGCCGGTCGGCTCTGCGCTGATTGGCCAGGGCTTTGCCTCGCCGGGTTACTTTCACGGCCGCGTGTCTAGCATTGAGTACAATGCCGCCTCTTCGGGTACGCCGAACTACGCACCGTCCAATCCCGATTATCTGGCACGGGTGAGCGAGTCGGTGAAGCAGTGGAAGAAGGAGAATCCGGAGGTCCCGGTTGACCGGCTGCCGGTTGATCTGATTACTAATTCCGGCTCGGGTCTTGACCCGGACATATCGCCGGAAGCCGCAGAGGCGCAGATTCCCCGGGTAAGCCAGGCATCCGGCGTAGCAGAGGATGCGCTCCGAACGCTGGTCAAGGAGCATACGGCCGGCCGCCAGCTGGGGCTGTTCGGCGAGAAGCACGTTAACGTGCTGGAACTGAACCTGGCGCTGTCTAAGCTGGTGAAGCGGTAAAATCTAACCCTCCCTGTCCGCTCTGAAAGCGGACGGGGATTTTGGCGTTAACGAGGAAGGAGAGAAGCCGCAATGCCCCCTTATAAGCGCAAGACGCCTGAAGAAATTCTCTATTCGATCTACCGGCTGCACCGGGGACGGCTGAAGATCATCATCGGCTCCGTCAGCGGTTCGGGCAAGACCTATCACATGCTGGAGGAAGGCAAGCTCCTCCGCAAGCGGGGCATTGATGTCGTCTGCTGTGCGGTATCGACGATGCAGCGGGCGGAGACCGTGCAGCAGATGGAAGAGCTGGAGCGGATTCCGAGCATCCACTGGATGAACAGAAGCGGCAGGGAGAAGAAGGATCTGCCGCTGGAGACGCTGATCGAGCGCAATCCCGAAGTCGTGCTGGTCGACGGTCTGGCGCACCGCAACCGCGAGGGAGCCCGCCATGCGACCCGGCTGGAGGATATCCGCTATCTGATGGACAACGGAATCAGCGTGATCACGACAGTCAATGTCTATGAGCTGGAAGGGATGCAGGAACCCATCTTTCAGATGACCGGCATCCGTGCAGAAGAGACCGTGCCGCTGGATACGCTGGAGCTGGCCGACGAGGTGCGTCTGATCGACGTCTCGCCGGAGACGATTCTCAAGCGGGTCGAGGAAGGATTGCTCGGAGGCGAGACGCATCCGGCGCTGTCCCGGCGGGGCAATCTGGCGGTGCTGCGTGAAGCGGCGCTGCGGCTGGTCGCCGAAGGCGTCAACGATTCGCTGGAGAAGCACCGCGAAGAGAACGGCCTGTCGGGGCCGTCGGGCGCGGTGGAGCGGATTCTGGTATCGGCGCAGTATCACTGGAACGGCTCCCTCTATGTCCGCAGAGGCCAGCAGATCGCCAAGCGGCTGAACGGCGAGCTGATGGTGGCGACCTTTCTGGTCCGCGGCAAGGCGCTGACCCGGGAACAGCAGACGTTCAAACAGTCGATTACGAAGCTGGTCCAGCGTGTCGGCGCGCACTATGAAGAGCTGGAGCTGACGCACCCGCGCCAATTCGCGCCGGGGCTGGTCCGCTATGCCGAACAGCATAACGTGACCCGCATCGTCATGGGGCACTCCAAGAAGAACCGCCGCCAGGAACGGTGGCAGGGCGGGAGCGCCATCCGCGTCCTGCGCCGGACGCGGAGCATGGATCTGTTCCTGATGGCGGACCGGGCCGAGCGGGAAGGAGAGCGGATTCTGCCGATCAAGGCGGCGGGCGGCAAGCAGCCGGAGGACCCGTTCCACCGGCCGAGCAGCCAGGAATTGCAGCGGAAGATCGACCGTATCCGCCAGGGCACGCTGAAAGTCTACATCGGAGCCGCTCCGGGCGTCGGCAAGACATACAAAATGCTCCAGGAGGGCAACCTGCTGCTGCACAAAGGCATCGACGCGGTAGTCGGCCTGCTGGAGACCCACGGGCGCAGAGAGACCCGGGAGCAGATCGGCGCTCTGGATATCATCCCCAGGGCCCGGATTCCCTATCAATCCACTGTACTGGAGGAGATGGATACCGACGCCATTATCAAGCGGCATCCCGAGGTCGTGCTGGTCGACGAGCTGGCCCATACGAATGTGCCCGGCAGCCGCAACCGCAAACGCTATGAGGATGTGATGCGGCTCCTGGAGAACGGGATCTCGGTCATTACGACCGTCAATGTCCAGCACCTGGAGAGCCTGAACGATGCGGTCGCCCAGCTCACCGGCGTGCGGGTGCGGGAGACGGTCCCCGACGCCCTATTGAAGCGGGCGAACGAAGTGGAGCTGATCGATGTGACGCCCCAGATGCTGCAGGAACGGATGCGGGAAGGCAAAATCTACGCGCCCGACAAAGTGAACCAGGCGCTGGGATCCTTCTTCAAGCTGGGCAATCTGATCGCCCTGCGGGAATTGGCTCTGCGGGAGATTGCCGACGATGTCGACGAGCGGCTGGAGGCTTGGGACCGGGACGCCGCCCGGCGCGGCTCCTGGGGCCGGCAGGAGGCGATCTTCGTCTGTGTCGATCTGGGCCCGCAGGCGGAACGGCTGATCCGCCGGGGGTTCCGCCTCGCTCACCGGCTGAAAGCGCAGTGGGTAGTGCATTATGTACAGTGCGGCTCCTGCCGGACAGCGGAGGAAGAGAAACGGCTGGAGACGCTCCGGCTGCTGACTGGTCGGCTCGGCGGCAGACTGGAAGTGAGCGAAGCGGCCGGCGGAGCCAAGGCGCACCGTCATCTGCTGGAGCGGATGAACGAGCTGCATACCACACAGCTCATTATCGGACAACCGAAGCGCCGCCGATGGAACGGGTGGCTGAAGGAGAGCCTTGTCCATTATCTGCTGCGGAACGGCCGACACATGGATATGCTGATTGTGGCCGATTTCGATACGCGGAAGCCTTCTTGACAACCGGTGGAGATTTGTATACATTTGTATTCAAATTGACAGTGTGACAAGGAGGAGAACCGGTATGCGGGAAGGCGGAACTGAACATAGACGGCACCGCGACCATCGCGGAGAAGAAGGGCGGCACAAGGAGCTGCCGGAGCAGCGCTTCCACAGCGCCCAGACGTTCCGGCGGGGGCGGGCGCTTGCTTTTCTGGAGAAACTGAATGTCAAACGCTCCACGCTCCTGAGACAGCTGGCCCAGCCCGAGCTGGAGTCCATTCGTCCGGTCATCAGCGGAGAACTGAAGGCAGTGGACGCCATTATCCAGGAATTTATTCATACATTTGAGCTTCGCGAAGCTGTGGAAGGGGAGACACCAAATGACTGACATCCTGAAGACGATCCGTACCCGGCGAACGATCAAATCTTTCAAGCCGGACCCGATTGACGAGGCGCTGCTGCTCTCCTGGCTGGAGGCTGCCTGCTCCGCGCCGAACCACCGCATGACCGAGCCGTGGGAAGTGCGGCATGCGGGGCCCGAGACGCGGGCGAAGCTGGGCCACAAGACGGATTTCGGCGGTGCTCCGGTGGTGCTTGCTGTCCTCTCCAAGCCGGCCGCTACGCCGTTTGAGCGCGATGAGAATCTGATGGCGGTCTCCTGCTGGGTGCAAAATCTGCTGCTGGCCGCCCATGAAGCCGGCGCAGGCACCTTCTGGTCCTCGCTCGGCGCGCAGCCGCGCAGCCGCGAAATTCTGGGCGTTCCCGACGGCTACGACGTCGTCGGTCTCATCGGAATCGGCTATCCGGCCGAGATTCCGCAGCCGAAGCCCCGTAACCCGATCGCCGGCCGGATCGTTCCTCTGCCCTGAGGGCGGAGAGTTTCCCGAAGCCGCGAGGAGCTTTTTGCCGAACAGCCCATGCCTCCTATACCCCGTACACATATGGTATGGTGTAGTCAATTTTCTCTAGGAGGTAATGCGATCATGACTTGCGGTTGCGGCGATGTAGGAAACAACGGTAACGGTGGAACAGTAGTGGGTCCTTGGACTTCGACTGGCGCCATCCTCGTGCTCTTCATTCTGCTTGTTATTATCACAAAAGCCTGTCTGTTCTAGACCAGACCTCAGTCCCTGTGAGCCGTTATTCGCTTGACAAAGGAGGGGTTATGCATGGGTGAATCTGTCGGATACGGCGGTTGGACGTCGACCGGCGCCATTCTGGTGCTGTTCATTCTGCTGGTTATCATTACCCGCTCGTTCCTGATCTAACGAAGCGATTCTCCAGTGTAAACGCCGCGGGTCCAGAGCCCGCGGTTCTTTGCGCTTGCCGCTCCGGCGCGTATTCAGGCTGCCGGATGTCTTCTCAGGCCATTCGCGGGATTCTCGGGGAATCCAGACGGGCCGGAAAGGTTGTACATAGACTAACCCTGAATCAAAAGCTAAGGGGGAATGACGCAAATGGCAATTATAGCAGATGTGAGCAGAAGTGTGGCTTCTACGAGTACGGGCACGCTCAATCTTCCGATTCTCAGCGCTCCGAACGCCAATACACTCGCCGAATTCGGTCTGGCGGTATCGGGAATCGGAGCCGTTCAGCTGGGGGCGACCATCGGAATTCAGACGACGCTCGGCGTGCCGAACGTCATATTTACGATTCTGCGGGACGGCAACCCGGTCTTCAATGTCGGCGCCAGCGGGCTGTCCGTGCTTGCCATTCAACCGATCACAATCTCTTTCCTGGATCTGTCGGTCCCGGCCGGTTACCATGCCTATACCCTGATTGTCTCCAACAACAGCACGAACGTGGCCCTCAACCTGGCCAGCATCACCGGGCCGGTGGCATTCTCGGGAATCTCCATCAGCTGATCCAGGCTTTTGCAAGATTACCAGTTGCCAATTTCAGTGAACTCTCCTATGCTGTTTAGCGGGAGGGAGAGAGAGGATGAGAACGATCATACTGGCCGTCTCGGCGGCGGCGCTGCTGCTGCTTGGCGGCTGCGGCGGCGGAAAGAGCGCGCCCTTGTCGGAGCAGGAGACCCGGCAGGAAGTTCAGAACTTCTATGAGAAACTGGCCAAGCTCGACCAGGAATCCAAGGATTCCCTGGCGGCCTTCAACGAGAAGCTGGCCGATTATTCGGCGGGAAAGGCAGAGGCTCCGGAGCTGGAGAAGGCGCTGGATTCTTTTCAGGACGAGGCTTCCGACATTGCGGAAGACGTTCATAAGGTCCGGGTCCCCAAGGGCCTGCCGGACGCTGTCGCCAATCTGCTGAAAGAATCGAAGACGTCTTTTGAAGAAGCCTATTCCATGAAAGAGGAAGCTTCCAAAAGCGCCGCGTCCAGCGACGTCACGGCCGAACAGTTCGACCAATTGAACAAGAACGCCGATATTACGATGCTGTACGGCATTTCCAAGCTGAATGAGGCCCGCCAGGCCGTCGGACTTATGAAGTAGAACGCTGCGGTGCAGGGTTCAGCTCTTCGGGGGCCGCCGGTTCTCCGGGCGCCGGCTCGTAGGCAATCAAGGTGACGGGACGGCCGGCAAGCCGGGATACTTCCTGCTCCGCTTCCCGGATGAGCAGGACGGCGGCTTCCCCGCGGTCCAGAGCGGCTACCTGGTAGGAATCGCTGTGAATATCCATGGAATTTGTCCTCCTTATAGCTGGTCTGCTTCCTAGGTTGCTTCGGAGCGGCCTTATTCATTCCGGCAAAATCAGGTTTAGTCCGGCCGCGCGAGCCGCCGAATAGACCTGCCCGCCTCCGGGGATGCTATCGGCGAAATTCAAATCCAGCCAAGGAGGAATGGCTTTTGAACAAGCTGATGGCAAGTGTGGTCGGCAGCGTTGCGTTGTCGATGAGCCTTACCGGCGCGGCATTCGCTTCCGATGCCACGGTGACCGCCGACAGAGGCATCGCGCCTTTGATGAGTGAAATGCCGCACAAGGACACGCATATGCGCGGTCAGGGTGTCACCGACCTGAACGGCAATTATCACGGAACCAGCGGGAACAACTCCGGCGGACGGATTACCCCGATGAGTTCGGACCGGACCGGCAACGGAATGGGGACCGGAACCGGCACCGGCACATACCGGGGCATGGGAACAGGAACGCGCGACAGCATTACGCCGCTGAACACGAACAACGAACGCGGCCGTTACCGCGCGGCAAGCACAGGCAACAACGACAACAACAACTCCAACTGGGGTTGGCTGGGGCTGATCGGGCTTCTCGGCCTGGCCGGCATGCGCAGCCGCAACAGCGGAGAGCAGCGCCGCTAGGCGCCGCCTGCCTCACGGATGGGCCTCTTGCTTCCGCTTTGCGCGGGGGCGGGAGGCTCTTCTATTTTACAAAAGAAATATTGCGCCTCCCGGGGAAGCGTGCTATCATAATTTTTGTTGCTTTTCTTTGTGCCGGAGTGGTGGAATGGCAGACACAACAGACTTAAAATCTGTCGGGGGCAACCCCGTACCGGTTCGAGTCCGGTCTTCGGCATTATTGTAGAACACCGCATCTTTTATTTTGAGGATGTGGTGTTTTTTGTATCCAAGGAGGAATTTCAATGTCCAACCCTATGATTTATTTTCTCTGCACCGGGAACTCCTGCCGCAGCCAGATGGCCGAAGGCTGGGCCAAGAAGTGGCTCCCGAAAGAATGGGAGGTGTACAGCGCAGGCATCGAGACGCATGGGCTCAATCCGAATGCGGTGAAGGCGATGAACGAAGTCGGCATCGATATCTCCGGCCACACCTCGGATCTGATTGATCCGGATCTGCTGAACCGGGCCACGCTCGTCGTGACGCTCTGCGCCGACGCGGCGGACAAGTGCCCGGTGACTCCTCCGGGCGTAAGACGCGAGCATTGGGGATTTGACGATCCGGCCAGAGCGGAAGGCAACGACGAGGAGAAATGGGCCGTGTTCCAGCGGGTACGGGATGAGATCGGCGTTCGTATCCGGCAGTTCGCCGAGACTACAGCAGTTTCTCCATAATCATTACATCGATCGGCGCTCCGTCCAGAAGGCCCTGGTTCTCGAAGATGCCGACCTCGCGGTATTTCATTTTCCGGTACAGGCCCTGGCCCTGGTTATTGAAGGGGAAAGTGAACAGGATGATTTTGCGGAACCCGCTCAACCTTGCCTCTTCTTCCAGCGCCTGTAGCAGGAGGGATCCGACGCCCTGTCCGCGGTACTCCCTGCGGATGTAGACCGACAGATCGGCTACGCCGCGGTACGCGCAGCGGTGGGAGTAAGGGTTCAGCGATGCCCAGCCGACCGGGAGGCCGTTCCTCTCCGCAACCAGCACCGCATGTCTGCCCTGATGTTCTTCCATCCACCGCTTCATATAGGCCAGATCTTTGATCTCTTCTTCCAGCGTGGCAATCCGGTCTTCAATCCCCTGATTATAAATGTGCAACAGATCTTCGATATCCCCGGCTGCTGCCCGCCGGACTGCAAGTTCCTCCATGCTCTCCAGCTCCTCTGGCTTAAGGCTTGACGGCCTGAATGACGGCCGAGACGATATAGTCTTCAATGTTTCTTGCCGGTACCCAGTCTTTGAGAAAAGCGCCCGATTGCTCTTCCCAGATCCAGCACGCATTCGCCTGGCTGCAGCCCGGCAATGGCCTGTGGATTTCCGCAGCCGAGTCCCAAATTCGCTCCTTCGGGCACGGCCTGCAGTTCATCGCTCGCGTATCCGAGACGGGCCGATATCTCGTTGAAGTCCGTGGGGGCTCCGCAGCAGGAGCCGACGTTCTTGGCGGGCCCTGACGCTTGAATAGCTGCCGCTGCAATTGGCTGGTATCGGCTGCGAACCGTGCGGCGGATTTGATCCGGATGGGTCTCGTTCATAAGATTCACTCCTGTTTTAGGCTGATAGATTAATCGATTTGGACCGGACGGCAGCAGCGGTTCGACCTGGCCATAGCCTCGTTCATCAATTGAACGGAACGGATGACCATTTCCCGATCGGACTCGCTCATATAAGAGAAGACTTCCTCCAGGTAGCTGTTCATTTGCAGGTCAATGGCCGTTGCGGCTTCCTGCCCCTTTGCCGTAAGCGCAAGAATGGAAATCCGGCGGTCCGAGGGATCGGGTGTCTTGCGGAGCAACTCCATGCGCACCAGCGACTGCACCTGGCGGCTGAACGTAGTAATGTCGGTTCCCAGCGTCTCGGCGATTTGCTGCATGGAAGGCTGATGCCGGCGTTCAACTTCATACAGAATGTGGCTCTGTACCGGCGTGATGCTCTTTCCTTCAATCGTGCAGCAGTTCCGGTTCAGCAGGCCGAAGCGCCGGGTCAGAATCTGAAAGAGTTCGCGCGCATTTTCCATTCCTCTCACCTCCTGCCACCAGTTATACCTCAATAACTTGCATGTTGCAAGTAATATTCGGCAATATTAACGGCGAAAGACGACTGCGAGCGCCCTTTTTAGGATTTCCCTAGCCGGAAATCCAGTTTTTGATCCTTGCATACAAACAGGTGTTCGTGCATATAATAGAGTAACGATGAGAATATACGTTCGCTTAGAGGTGGGAGAATGAAAGAACGGACCCTGTTTTTAATCGACTGCCAGTCGTTCTATGCCTCTGTCGAAAAAGCGGCCCGTCCGGAGCTCAAGAACCGGCCGGTGGCCATCGGAGATCCGGAGCGCCCTGCGGGCATTATTCTGGCCGCCTGCCCGTTGGCCAAAGCCTATGGAGTGACCACTGCGCAGCGGATCAACGAAGCGCGGGTCAAATGCCCGGATCTCGTGGTCATTCGTCCGCGGATGCGGATGTACATTCGGATATCCCTGCTGATTACGAAGATTTATGAGTCGTATACGGATCAGGTGGAGCCTTTCTCCATAGACGAGCAATTTCTCGATGTCACCGGCAGCCTCCGTCATTACGGTTCCGTAGAAGAACTGGCGCGGAATATTCAGACCCGGGTGCAGCTCTCCACGGGAATCTGGACCCGGGTGGGAGTGGGCCCAAGCAAGATTCTGGCGAAGACGGCCACCGACAACTTTGCGAAGCAGCGGCCCGACGGCATTTTCAAGCTGAATTACAGCAATATCGAGCAAGAGCTGTGGCCGTTGCCGGTGAGCAAGATGTATATGGTCGCAGGCCGAATGACCGATCACTTTATGCGGATGGGGCTTCCGACCATCGGGGACGTGGCCCGGCTGGAGCTGGGCGACTTCAAACAGAAGATGCGCCGGGAGATGGGCAAGCAGAGCGACCTGAAGGCCGAATACTACTGGCAGGTGGCGCGGGGTATTGACCCCAGCGCGATCAAGCCCGGCATCCGGATGAAGCCGCAGCAATCCATCAGCCACGGCAAGACGCTCCGCGCCAGTCTGTACCGCAGTCTGGAGGATATCGAGGTCGTGCTGCTGGAGCTGGTCATTGAGGTATGCCGGCGGGCCCGCTCCTACGGAGTCATGGGGCAGGTGATCAGTGTGAGCGCAGCCGAGACGGACGGGGAGAAATCCAGAAGCTTCGGCCGTCAGGTCACGCTGTCTCAGCCGACATCGCTTACCCATGAGGTGGCGGAGGCGGCCGGGCGGCTGTTCCGCAAGCATTGGAGCGGGCTGCCGGTGGCCCGGCTTCATATCTCGCTCGATCAGTTGACTTCGGATGAGACGTATCAGCTCACGCTGTTTGAGGATCGGCCCCGGGCCTACTCCATGGAACGGACGCTGGACGGGATCAAGGACCGGTTCGGCAGCGACGCCATTCTCCGGGCCTCTTCGCTGCTGGAAGCCGGAGTGGCGAGGGAGCGGGCCGGACAGATTGGGGGGCACTGGATATGAGTCATCAGGCCAAGAGCGACCCTTGGGCGACGCGTTTTGTGCTGAAGGAGCACGCTGAAGAGTACGGAAGAAGAAATGATCCGCCCGCCGCCGGACAGCCTGCCGTGGAGGAGCTGATTCTCATGCGGGATTATACGCTCCTGCCGCATATGCTCACGATCATCCAGAAGAACCTGGATGATCTCAGATTCTACAAAGGGGTGCTGAGAGACTTCTACACGGCAGCGGGAGAATATGTCGCCCAGCGGATCAGCCAAGATCTGTATGAACTGCGGCGTGAGCTAAGCAGGCGAAGCATTCGGGTGGGAAGCGGGGAGCAGGATGACATCGTCATCAAATATATGTATAAATGCAGAGGCTATACAGGAAGCTTCGACATTACGCGAGAAGAGACGCGGGCCCAGATCGGGGTCCGGTTCGGACGCTACGTGGACGAACTGATGAAGCGAATGCGGGGAGAGTCTAAGTAATAAGCGCCTAGGTAAGCGATGTGCGGCGGTCTGATTTATCCAGAGTCCTTGACTTCGGAACGGAGGCATGGTAGCTTTTTCAGTAATTTAGTAAATTACTAAACGAAGGACCGAAATCCGGCGGGGAGGAAGAAGAATGGATAAGCAGCGCCGCAAGCATCTGGTCGATGAATTCAAAGAGATCAAGACGTATATGGGAGTCATATGCCTAACCAACAAGGCCAATGGCAAGAGATTCCTGACCGGTTTTCCCAATCTGAAGAATCGCTGGCATACACTGCAAATGCATCTGAACGACGGGCGGCATCCGAATGCCGGCCTCCAGGCGGACTGGAAGCTGACCGGGGCGGAGGGCTTTACCTATGAAGTGCTGGAGCAGAAGGATACGGAAGGGGTCCAGGACATCAAATGGGAAGTCAAGCAGATGGAGAAGGCCTGGCTGGAGAAGCTTCAGCCTTACGGAGAGCGGGGATATCACCGCATGAAGGAAGAGTAGCGGTCCGTCAGGGGAATATAGGGAACATAACACGCACTCTTGGATAAAAGCAGGCAGCAAGGCAGCTCCCCGGGGATCGGCGTCCGACCCGAAGGAGCTGCCTTGCTGCCGTTTCTGGCTGCTCTTCGGATAAGGAAGAGCAGCCGGGCGTCTGACCGTCGGTCAGTGCGCCTCGTCGTAGAACAGCTCGGCCGAGAGGTGCTCGTTGTAATTGCCGAAGCCTTTGCCGAACAGGGTCAGACCGCCCTGATGGCGCGCCTCTTCTTCAACGGACAGACGGAAAGTCCACTGCTTGCGCCGGATATCCACATCGCCCAGCGCGATATCCGACAGCTTCTGGCCGTCCATAAAGGTGCCTTCGTCCGTAATCCGCAGCTGCTTCAGCAGACCGTACTGGTTCGTATAGGCCGGCCACCACTCCGGTGTATATTTGCCTTTGCGGTCGCCGTAATCGCCGGGACTGGTCCAGACGCCCACCACAACCCCATTGAAGGTAAACGTGATGTCGGACGGATAGTTGTTGTTCGTAGCCGGCGCCTCCGAAGCAATCTCCATGGTCAGCACCAGTTCGCGCGGCTGCTGGCTGGACAATAGGTAATTCGGGGCTTTGTATTCGATGAAGCCTTTGCCGAGCCAGAGCACTCCGGCATTGATGCGCTCCGGTTCCCAGAAGTAGCGGGGATCGTCGAAGTTGCCGATAATCTTGTCGGGCGTAGCCAGCCCGCAGGTCGGCTCAATCCGGAAGTCGGAATAGTGCCCGACAGGGATCTCCACCCGGTGGCTCTTGCGGCCGGGGGAACTGCCGGAGAGACGAATCTCCGCCTGGGAGACGGCAAGGGAGCAGATCTTCTGCAGCCCGCTCTTCCCGGGCGCCATCTGGGTAGCGATCAATCCGGCCTCGGCAAGCTTGCGCACGTGCATGGTCATAATGGCGCTGGAGAGGCCGACCGCACCCGCCAGCTCCTTGATATTCATCGGCCGTTCGGCCAGCAGGCGCAGTACCCGCAGCCGAACGGGGCTTGCCAGCGCTTCATATACGGGAAGGGAGTGTTCCGTCAGGTCCAGCTTCATTATCGTTCGCCTCTTTGCATTTGATTAATGTTTATATTATCTAAATCCCCTCCCTTTGACAAGCCGTTTTCTCGCGAAGCGGCATTTTCGGCTTGTATGAGAAGAAATAAGAGCGAATGAATTGACGATGGCGCGCATATTGAACTATACTGTTAATACAAATGCGAAATAATTAATATATATATTAATTAAGGAGTGATTAACGCATGGCTTATCGTGGCGTACTCAATGCGGATCTTCCCGGAGGAATCCTTAACCGCAACCTGTACGGACATTTCTCCGAACATCTTGGCCGTTGTATCTATGAAGGGATCTGGGTCGGAGAGGATTCGGAGATTCCTCATACGAACGGCATCCGCAGCGACGTTGTGAAAGCGCTTCGCCAAATCCGGGTTCCGGTGCTTCGCTGGCCGGGAGGCTGTTTTGCCGATGAATATCACTGGAAGGACGGCATCGGTCCGCGGGAGACCCGCAAGCGGATGGTCAACACCCACTGGGGCGGAGTGGTAGAGAACAATCATTTCGGGACACATGAATTCATGGAGCTGTGCCGCCAGCTGGAATGCGAGCCGTACATCAACGGCAATGTCGGCAGCGGAACCGTCCAGGAGATGTCCGAATGGGTGGAATACCTGACCTTCGGAGGCGTCTCGCCAATGGCGGAACTGCGCCGCGGGAACGGGCAGGATGAAGCGTGGAAGGTGAGCTACTTCGGCGTGGGCAACGAGAACTGGGGCTGCGGCGGCAACATGCGTCCCGAATACTACGCCGACCTCTACCGGCGCTATCAGACCTATGTCCGCAACTATGACGGCAACGTTATTCACCGGATCGCATGCGGCCCCAATGCGGACGATTACAACTGGATGGAAGTGCTGATGCGCGAGGCCGGACGCTTCATGGATTCCATCACGCTTCATTACTATACGCTGCCGACCGGCGAGTGGGCCGATAAAGGAGATGCGACGGGCTTCGGCGAAGAGGCCTGGTTCCATACGCTTCGGCGGGCGCTTCATATGGATGAATTGATCGCACGGCACAGCACCATTATGGATAAGTATGATCCGGAGCGCCGGGTGGGTCTTATCGTGGACGAATGGGGAACCTGGTACAATGTCGAACCCGGCACGAACCCCGGATTCCTGTACCAGCAGAACAGCATCCGCGACGCGCTGGTCGCGGGGCTTACGTTCAACATCTTCCATAAACACAGCGAGCGGGTCCGGATGGCGAACATTGCCCAGACGGTGAACGTTCTCCAGGCCGTCATTCTGACCGAAGGCGAGAAGCTGCTGTTGACTCCGACTTACCATGCGTTCGATCTCTACAAAGTTCACCAGGACGCCGAGCGGCTGCCGCTTGATCTGGAAGCGGGCGTCTACACGCTGGACGGCAAGACCGAAATTCCGGCCGTAAGCGGCACCGCTTCCCGCGACCGGGAAGGCCGGATTCACCTGAGCCTCTGCAATCTGCAGCACGGCTCGGAAGCGGAGGTGGCCATTGACCTGCGGGGACTGAAGACCGAAGGCTTGACGGTTCGCGGCACGGTGCTGGCCGGGGATGCGATTGACGCGCATAACACGTTCGACCAGCCGGACCGCGTAGTTCCGAAGACCTTCGAGTCGTTCCGGCTTGAAGGCGGCGGGCTGACCGTAACGCTGCCGGCCATGTCCATCGCTGCGCTGGAGCTGGCACGGGCATAGAAAATGGCGGATACGAGCTGCAAGGCCTGCCGCGAAGATTACCGGGTAACGGATGCCCAGATGGAGCGGCTGCTGAAGACCTCCATGTTCGCACCCGACAAGCGGGTCGCAGAGGAGGAATACCGGGAACGGCTGCAGATCTGCTCGGCCTGTCCCAAGCTGGAGAACGGCGTCACCTGCCGGGCCTGCGGCTGCATCATTCCTGTGGTCGCCTGGCTGAAGGAGAGGGCCTGCCCGCTGCCCGGCGGCGGCGCCTGGCGCGTCCGGGTGCCGTCCGGGAATGTATCTGCGGGGTCTTGAGCTGCGCATTAGCCGGCCCTGCCCGGCTCCGGCAGGGCCGGCCGGCTGCTTCGCTGCCCGATAAATACGTCTCCCTTGTCCGTGAACCTGCACCTTAATAAGCAGGGCCGCTGCGGTCAGCCTTATGGCTGCCTGGCGGCCCTCTCGCTATCCATGAACTCGAACGATTTTACGATATTTGGAAGGAGAATTCACATGGAACACTCTAAGAATGGCGGCTGCTGTCTCTGCGGGGCAGAACGCGCCGGGACTTCGGAGCGGGTCTTCCCGATCCGGCTGATTCATGTCCATCCTCCCGAACCTGTGCTGATGCCCCACCAGAGGGAGGAGCAGATGGAATGGATCGCCGTTGCCAAAGGGCGTTTCCGCGTGCAGATCGGCGCGTCTTCCCGCGAGCTTGGGGCGGGGGAAGCGGCGTTCGTGCCCTCCGGCCAGCTGCACGCCGCTCTGCCTGAAGAAGAGGACAGCGAGCTCTACGCGGTAGTCTTCGGCAAGGAATTGCTGGGAAGCGGGACGGCGGCGGGCGCAGTTGAAGCGCAGGAGCTTCGGCTGCGTCTGCTGCCAGACAGTGAAGCGGAGCTGCCGGTCTTCTACGAGGAGGGGCAGGAAGCGACGCGCCAGGTCCGGGAATGTCTGGACCGGATCATCCAGAGCTGCCAGAGCCGGCCTGCCGGCTACGAGAAGCTGGTAAGAGGGAATCTGCTCTCTTCGCTCGGACTGGCCAGCCAGCAGGCCGGCCGAAGACGACCCCGGCAGCCTGAGCGGCCGGAAGGGGCCGTTCAGCCGCTGCTGGTCTATCTCAGCGAGCATTACCGCGAGCCGATCAGCATTGCTCAAGCGGCCCGCATCTGCTGTGTGACGCCGAATTATCTGTGCAATTTGTTCAAACGCGCCACCGGCAGCACCATGGTGGAATATATCAATATGCTTCGGATTCATGAAGCCAGCCGGCTGCTGCGGCTTCGCCGGATGACCGTGCAGGAGGTTGCCCTGCAGGTGGGCTATTCCAGCCTGACCTATTTTGGCCGGGTATTCCGCCGGATCAAGCATATGACGCCCACGGAGTACGTCCGCTCCCTGCGCGCCGGGGCTTGCAACGAATAAGGCGGAGTGAGGGGGCTCTGCGCAGCCGAAGCTGTGCCGCTCCCTCTGGACGAACCGCTGCATCGGTTGTACAATAACCTGAAATTGCTGACAAGGGGGAGCCGGAACATGGAACGAACGCTGCGGCTGGAGCCGGTGCCGCCGGAACATCCGGATTTATCACGGCTTATTGCCCGGCTGGATGTCTACTTGTCCGGTCTGTATCCGCCGGAGGAGATATTTGCCGTCGATTTTCAGAATCCGTCCGTGCAGCGGATGTTCTTTCTGGTCGCCTATCTGGGGAATGAACCGGTCGGCTGCGGCGCGTTCAAGCGTCTGGACGACGGCTGCGGTGAACTGAAACGCTTCTATGTGGAGCCGGGGCACCGGAATCAGGGGATCGCCCGGGCGCTGCTGGAGCGTCTGGAGCAGGCGGCGCTGGGGAGCGGCTGCTCCGTGATGCGCCTCGAGACCGGGGAGCCTCAGACGGAGGCAGTGGGCTTCTACCGGAAGCATGGATACTTGCCTATTGACCGCTACGGAGAATATGTGGATTGTCCATCCAGTCTTTGCATGGAGAAGCTGCTGGCCGCAAGCAAGGCCGCACGCAGAGCGGAAGCAGCGGAGGACCGGCAGGCCGGCGCTTGAACGAGCGCCGGTTTTTTTATGCGGCCAAGAAGCTTAGGCGACACAGACAGAATTCCGGAGAGGCAAGAGCCCCCTCAATTTCTTCCCGGCTGCTGGCTATCATTGTCGAGGCGGGAACAGTATAATTGGAAGTGTTCTGTACAATCGACCAACAAGGATGGGCATAATGAATCTTAAAATTCAAATTCGGCTGGCGACGGCCGTTTTCATGGCTTTGGGCGCTGTTCTGATTGCCGTTTCGATCTTCTATCTAACGGGGGGGCCGCGGGTGGCCGCAGTCATTGCCGGGGCCTGCGGGACCGCGGCGGGAGTCCTGCTGCTCGGGAAGCTGGCCGGGTCGATTCAAGCGGGAATAACACGGCTCGGCGGAATCGCCCGGGATGTGGCCGAAGGGTCGCTCTCTCCGGCGGACGGCCTGGACGGCCTGAATGGAGGCCGGGGAGAATTCGCCGGCCTGGCGCGGTCCTTTCAGTCCATTGCCGCCGATTTATACCATAAGACCGAGGAAGAGAGGCTGCTTCGGCTGAAGGCGGAGGAGCAGGCCTGGATCAACGACCGGGTATCGGAGCTGGCCCTCCGGATGCAGGGAACGGTGCATTTGCAGGAAGCCTCCCGGCTGTTCGTGGCCGGTCTGGCTTCGGCGGTCGGGGCAAGCTTCGGCGCGCTGTACGTGCTGGAAGGCGGAGCGGCCCGGTTCAGCGCGGGCTACGCGTATGATGAAGAGGCTCTCTCCGGCCAGGCTTTCAGACTCGGATCCGGCCTGGTCGGCCAATGCGCGCTGGATGGCCAGCCGGTCTATCTGGAGGGGCTCCCCTCCGACTATTTCAGAATTCGTTCCGGCCTCGGAGAGACGCTGCCGAAGGCGCTGCTTCTGATGCCGATTCGGCATGAGGACCGGATCATGGCGGTGGCCGAGCTGGCGCTGACCGGCTCGCTGCGCGAGAGGGAGCGCCGGTTCGCCGAACGGGCGGGCGCCAATATGGGAACGTTGATCAATACGCTGTCCGATGTCGCCCGGATCGATTCGCTGCTGAAGGAGACGTCTCTTCAGAAGGAGGAGCTTGAAGCCCAGACGGAGGAACTCCAGGCCCAGACGCAAGAGCTTCGGGCGCAGACGGAAGAGCTGGAAGCGCAGAAGGAAGAGATTGAAGCCCAGGCCGAAGAGCTGAGAGCACAGACGGAGGAATTGCTCGAATCGAATCTGGAGCTTAAGCGCGAGCAGGAGCGGACGGAAGCGCAGAAGCGGGAGATCGAGACGCAAGCGGAGGAACTGCGGGTTCAGGCGGAAGAATTGAAATTGCAGGCGGAGAAGCTGCTGGAATCCAATGAGGGGCTCAAGCGCGAGAAGGAACAGACGGAAGCGCAGAAGTTCGAGATTGCCGCCCAGGCCGATGAACTGGCCGCACAGACCGAGGAGCTTAGGGCCCAATCCGAGGAGCTGCTGGAATCGAACCGGAAGCTGAAGCATGAGAAGGAGCATACCGAGGCGCAGAAGCTGGAGATTCAGGCCCAGGCGGAAGAGATCCGGATGGCCGCCCAGTACAAATCCGAGTTTCTGGCGAATGTATCCCATGAACTTCGGACGCCGCTGAACAGTCTGCTGATTCTCTCGCAGATTCTGGCAGAGAACCGCGAAGGGAACCTGGGAACCAAGCAGTTGGAATATGTGCATACCATATTCTCGGCAGGCAAAGACTTGCTGCAGCTGATCGACGAGATTCTGGACCTGGCCAAGCTGGAGGTCGGCAAAATGGCAGCGGTCCTGGAGCCGGTCCGCCTGTCCGATGTGCGCCTGCAGATGCTCCGGCACTTTGAACAGCAGGCCAAGAAGAAGGGCCTGCGCTTCGAGGCGCAGAGCGACAGCCGTCTGCCCGAATGGCTCATGACCGACGGCCACCGGCTTCAGCAGATTCTGAACAATCTGCTGACCAATGCGCTGAAGTTCACCGAGCAGGGGGCCGTTACGCTCTCCGTTCGTCTGAGCGGAGAAGAAGTGATCTTCGCCGTCAGCGATACCGGCATCGGCATCCCGGCGGACAAGCTGGGCCATATCTTTGAAGCGTTCCAGCAGGCGGACGGCACGACCAGCCGCCGATACGGCGGAACGGGTCTTGGCCTGACGATCTGCCGCGAGCTGGCTTCGCTGCTTGGCGGACGCATCGAAGTGGAGACGGCAGAGGGCAAGGGAAGCACCTTCTCGCTGCATCTGCCTGCGGCCGAGCCGCCGGAAGGCGTCTCCCTGGTGGCCGCAGCTTCGGAGCTGCCGCCGCTGCCCGAAGCCGGGCCGGCAGACGAACGCGCAAATCCCGGCTTCCGGGAGTCGTTCGTGCCGGATATCTCCATCGCCAATCCGAAGCTACTGCAATACTCCGATCTGGACGATGATCGGAACGACCTGGAGCCGGGGGATCATGTGCTGCTGATTATCGAAGATGATTCGGAGTTCGCCGGGATTCTGCTCCGGCTGGCCCGACAACGCGGCTTCAAGGCCATTGTGGCGTTCCAGGGCGACCAGGGGCTGGCTCTGGCCCATGCCTATAAGCCGGACTCGATTGTGCTGGACCTTCATCTGCCGGTTCTTGACGGCTGGTCCATCATCAGCCGGCTGAAGAGCCGGCCGGATCTGCGGCATATTCCGGTCCATGTCATCTCGACCACGGATGAGAATCAGCAGAGTCTGGCCATGGGCGCCCTCGGATTCTGGAAGAAACCGGGGGATCAGAACGAGCTGGAGGCCGCCTTCCTCCAGATTGAGACCTATATCCGCCGGCGGGTGAAGAATCTGCTAATTGTTGAAGACAATGCCGATCTGCGCAAAAGCCTGGTCGAATTCATCGAGAGTCCCGATGTGCGCGTGATTGCGGCCGGTACCGGCCGGGAAGCGCTGGAGCGGCTCGGAGCGCTGCATTTTGACTGCATGGTGCTGGATCTCGGACTGGCCGATATCTCGGGCTTTGATCTGCTGGAACAGATCAAGACCAACCGCAAGCTGCAGACGCTGCCTGTCATTATCTATACCGGCAAGGAACTGACCAAGACGGATGAGCAGCGGATCCGCCACTATGCGGAGAACATTGTCATCAAGAACGTCAAGTCGATTGAGCGTCTCTATGACGAGACGGCGCTCTATCTGCACCGCAGACTGCGCGATCTGCCGCCGGACAAGCAGCAGCTGATCGAGAAGCTGCATAATCCCGAAGCGGCGTTTGCCGGGAAGCGGATTATGCTCGTCGATGACGATATGCGCAATATTTTTGCTCTCTCCAGTGTGCTGGAGGGCTACAATATGGACATTCGCTTCGCCCAGAACGGGAAGGAAGCGCTGGCGCTGCTGGAGAGCGAGGGGCCGGTAGAGCTGATGTTCATGGATATTATGATGCCGGAGATGGACGGTTATGAGACCATGCAGCGAATCCGGCAGATGTCGGAATACGACGGTCTCGTCATGATTGCGCTGACGGCGAGAGCTATGGAGGAAGACCGGCTCAAGTGTCTGAAGGCCGGAGCCTCCGACTATATTTCCAAGCCGATCAATACCACGCAGCTTGTAACCGTGCTGAAAGCCTGGCTGATTCGATAGAGGGGGATTTATGGAGTATCCTATTCGCATTTTATTGGTGGATGACCGCCCGGATGAATATACCTCGATAGAGGCGCTGCTCACGGATACGCCGTATGAGCTGGTGGGTGCGGCCTCCGGCATGGAGGCGCTGCGGTACCTGCTGGAAGAAGAGTACGCCTTGATTATTATGGATGTCATGATGCCGGAAATGGATGGTTTTGAGACGGCCAGACGAATTAAGATGCGCCGGAAATCGCAAGATGTTCCGATCATCTTCCTGACTTCGCTGACTTCGGAGCTGGAGAATAACCGGCTGGCCTATTCGGCGGGAGCGATTGATTATATCTCGAAGCCGTTTCAGCCGGACATTCTCAAGAGCAAGATCGAGGGCTTCGTCCGGCTGTATCAGGTTCGCAAGGAGCTGCAGCTCAAGACCGAGGAACTGGAAGAGACCAACCGGGTGCTGGAGCAGCTCAAAGAGAAGGCCGAAGCGGCGCTGCGCGTCAAGAGCGGCTTTCTTGCTATGATGAGCCATGAAGTCCGGACCCCGCTGAACGGAATTCTGGCGATGTCCGAGCAGCTCCGAACCGGCAAGCTGGGAGAAGAAGAGGAGCGCCTCGCGAACATTATCCATACAAGCGGACAGGCGCTGCTGTCGGTCGTCAACGACATTCTGGATTTCACCAAGATGGAAGCCGGCAGAATGGAGTTGGACCGTGTGCTGTTCGATCTGCACGCGACCGTTGGCGAGACGGCCGATCTGTTCCGGGAGATGGCCAGGGAGAAAGGAATCGGATTGAATCTGGAGTTCGATCCGGGCGTTCCCGCGCTGCTGCTGGGGGATCCCAACCGGCTGCGGCAGGTTCTGGCAAATCTGATCGGCAACGCCGTCAAGTTCACCGAACGGGGCGGGGTCGTTGTCAGGATGGAGAAGGCGGCGCAGCGGGGGGAATGGATGGACCTGCGTTGCATCGTGGAAGATACCGGCATCGGTATTTCCGAGGAACAGCAGAGCCTCTTGTTCCAGCCGTTCACTCAGCTTGGAGCGGGCAGCCGTTCTCACACAGGCGGCACCGGACTCGGACTGTCAATCTGCAAAATGTTAGTGGAATTGATGGGCGGAACGATTTCGGCCTCGTCGGCCGAGCAGAGCGGTTCCGTCTTCCGCTTCACCGTTCCAATCGAAATCGGCCGCGTCTAGGACGCGGCCGATTTCTGGCGGAATTACCGGCGCTGGAACCGGACGGCTCCGCGCTCGAAATGATTCACAGTACCGTCGATTCCGCGGAGACGGACCAGATCGCCGGAGTATTTCTCTACCCGTCCGAAGCCGACGCGTTCATACATCCCGTCTTCTCCGAGTTTCAGAGCAGTGATGAACGTCTGGGACAGAGCGGCTACCAGAAAATCAACATTCTTTTCCAACGTTTGCGGCATAGACGGCTCCTCCAAGGATCGTTAGTTTCATTAGTTTTCTTCGTATTATAGGAGGGTATAGGAGAAGCGTCAATCCGCGGGGCGTCATTAGCCCCGTTTATTTCGTTTTCCGGCCGGAATCGCTGCGTTCTTCCGGCTTGCCGAAGAAACTCTCCTCCAGCTTGTCCATCATTCCGCTTACAGCATCGTCGACAGCGGCGGTGGAGCCTTCCGCATCGGCTTTCCGGCTGTCGGGCTCCGGAATCGGATCAACGCCGCTGCCTCGTTTCTCGTCGAGCAAATCCTTGCGCGGTTCTTCCATGGGAATTCTCCTCTCGCGGGCAATGGGGGTTGAATTAAATGGACAGGGAACGGATCTTCCAGGCGACCAGTTCTTTGAACAGCTCTCTGGAGCTGGCGTTCTCTTTGACTTGCGCCAACCGGAGAAAGTCGTCTGTGCGGATGTGGACCTTCTTGCCATAGAAAGTCACTTCCCACTCCCAGCCGTTCTCGGTACGGTTGCGGACGGCGGAGAGTTCGTAGGAAATGCGCCGGGCTTCCTCCTGCATATCTTGAATATCACGGGATAGACGTTCTATTTTGTCCGCTTTGGCGGATGGGGTCATTGGGCTCATGATGGTTCCTCCTCTTGGTCTATAACGTCCTGCATCTATAAATAACCCTCTGCTCCGTTGTGTTGAAACAGGGCAGAGGGAAGATGCGAGTTATATCCCAAGAGCGTGAGGGCGAATCCGGGTTCTCCCGCCGGAAGCCGAGCAATTCTAATGGGCCATGACTTCGGTCTGGCCGGTAACCTTGCCCTGGTCGGCTGTGCTGAAGCTCTTCTTATACTCCTCTTTGGCAAAATGCACATTGCCTTCAACCGTGGCATTGACCAGGCTGAAGCCGTTGGCTTCCACATAGACATCCCCGACAAAAGTGCCGCCCTGAATGCGGGCGTTCTCGCTGCGGATGGTCAGCTTCGGAGCGGTCAGGCGGAACGAATTCGTAATGTTGTGATCCGCGTCCTGGGTGTAGAGGGCGATTTTGCGGATCGTCTCGTCTTTATGGACGAACTTCCCTTCCAGCACCAGATCCTCGGTGAAGGTCAGGTCTTTCAGGGTAGCGGCGATCCAGGTGCCCTCCTTGCCGATAGCGTGCTTGAAGGCTTCTTCATTGTCTACGACAGAGGCGGAGGTGACTGCGTCGGCCGAAGCGGCGGGAGAAGCGGAAGCGCCTGCGCCGGCGCTCGGACTGGGCGATGCGCTCGCCGCAGGAGAACCGGATGGAGCCGGCGACCCGGCGCTATTATTGCCATTGCCATTGTCATTGTTGTTGTTGCCGCAGCCTGCCAGCAGGACGAGGCCGAGCAGACCGGCGGTCAAGGCATATTTGTTCATCATTCAGGAACCCTCCTTGGTTGGTGGAAGCCGTATGGAGCGGCGGTTGACGGTTGTAAGTTGCGGTTGTGTCGGTTAGTATGAACCATAATCAGAAGTTTATGAGGATTTGCCGCAGAAACAAGGAGTGGACAAGGATGGCCAAGACCAAATACTACGTCGTTTGGGTGGGCCGGGAACCGGGTATCTACGGTTCGTGGGCGGAATGCCGGCGGCAGACGGATCAATTTACAGGGGCAAAATACAAATCCTATGAGTCCCGCCAGGAAGCCGAGGAAGCTTACCGGGGCGGGTGGAAAGGCCGCTGGGGCCAGGGCTCGTCCGGCTCGGGCGCGGCCGCCAAATCCCGGACGGGGCGCACGGCTCGGGCGGGAGCCGCCGGAGGAGAACCGGCGGAGCGCATCGACTACGACAGCATCTCGGTCGATGTCGGCACCCGGGGGAACCCGGGGCCGGTGGAATACAAGGGCGTCGATACCGGAACGGGCGACGTGATTTTTGCCTGCGGGCCGATCTCGAAGGGAACCAATAATCTTGGCGAGTTCCTGGCCATCGTCCATGCGCTGGCGCTGCTGCACCGGGAGGGCAGCTCCAAGACGGTCTACAGCGATTCCCTTAACGCGATCAAATGGGTCAAGCAGAAGAAGGTGGCGACCACGCTGCCCCGGGACCGAACCACCGAAGAAATCTGGAATCTGGTCGACCGCGCGGAGCACTGGCTGCGCACGCATGATTATCCGAACCGGGTACTGAAATGGCAGACCCGGGAATGGGGAGAGATCAAGGCGGATTACGGGCGCAAGTAAGCGCTCCGAAGGGGGAAGAAGCATGTTCGGGAACGACTGGGACGAGGTGCTGCGCGAGGAGACGCAGCAGCCTTACTTTCAGGAACTGCGCTATACGCTGGCGCGGGAATACAAGCAGTATCAGGTGTATCCGCCCAAAGAGCTGTTGTTCACGGCGCTGCGGCTGACGCCTTACGCAGAGACGCGGGCCGTCATTCTGGGGCAGGACCCTTATCATGGACCCGGGCAGGCGGAAGGGCTCAGCTTCTCGGTGAAGCCTGGGGTACGGGTCCCTCCGTCGCTGCGCAATATCTATACGGAGCTGCACGATGACCTGGGTGTTCCGGTACCGAACCACGGCTCGCTCGCCTCTTGGGCGAAGGAAGGCGTGCTTCTGCTGAATGCCGTCCTGACCGTTCGGGAGGGGCAGCCGAACTCGCATAAAGGACTGGGCTGGGAGCGGTTCACCGATGCCATAATGGACAAGCTGAATGACAGGCCTGACCCGATGGTCTTCATTCTCTGGGGCAGTCATGCCCAGCAGAAGGGCTCGTTCATCGACAAGAGCCGCCATCTGGTGATCCAGTCCCCGCATCCGAGCCCGTTCTCGGCGCACCGGGGCTTTCTGGGGAGCCGGCCCTTCTCGCGGGCCAATGCTTTTCTGAAGGAACACGGCCTTAGGCCGATTGACTGGAGCATACCGGATCAACAGCCGCAGTAATCGCAGAGACACAACTGACGGATGGGAAGAAAGGAGGAAGCGGACATGAGGCAATGGATCGGCAAGCCGGTCATTCTCTACTGCGGCGAACCGCCGTATGTCACCTTCCGGGGCGTGCTGCGTAAATGGGACGCCGCGGCGGGCCGCATCGTCGTCGGTCATCAGGAGACGGGCGTTCCCCTGCGGGAGATCGTCATGATTAAGGCTCTGGCGCCCAAGGAGCGGGCGCTTCCGCCTGCTCTGAACCCGGTCGGCTACTGCATGCGCGAGCGCCAGCAGTTCGACAACGCCGTCTATTTCAAGTCGGCGGTAACCGTCTGGAAGGGAGATCGCCTGATCGCCCTGAATACGACGCTGGCCTCCCACACGAAGGGCTCGGTTACGCTGGAAGACGGGCGAACGCTGATCAAGGGCAACCATCAATTCGTAGTCCGGTCGCTCCGCGGATAACCGGGATAAGCGCCGGGAAGAGGGCTACACAAGACAGGGATTTGCGCCGCCGGTTATCCGGCTAAGCTGCAAGTCCCCTTTGTTCGTCTGCCCGGTTCCATTTCCTGGCTCTGCTCTTGCGGGCAATGTGTCCGTCTACTTGATCTCTTCCGAAGCGGGCCTGTCCTCGCTGCGTCCCGCAAGGATGATCCCATAGACGCGCAGGAAGACAATTTTGGCGACCATGTACAGCGGGAGGGCGATCAGGACGCCGATTATGCCGTTGAAATCTCCGCCGACCAGCACCAGCACAACGGTCGTCAGCGGATGGATGTCGAGCGATTTGCCGTAGATAATCGGAGTGAGCAGATTGTCCTGAATCTGCTGGGCGACTATGATGATGACCAGCGACCAGACCGCGGTCATCGGGGAGTCGATGAACCCGACAATCAGGACGGGAACCGCGGAGAGAATGGCTCCGACATACGGAATGAAGTTCAGCGGGATGGACACGATCGCGAGCAGCAGCGAGTAAGGCAGTCCGATGAACAGAAAGCCGACATAGAACATGATGCCGAGAATCACATTCAGAATGACCCGCGTTACAATGAAGCTGCTGAGCGCGGAGTCAATGTCGTTGAGCGTCTCCTGGCCTTCCTTGCGGTATTTGCGCGGCAGCAGGCTTAGCAGGATGCCCGGCAGCTTGTGGCTGTCCTTCAGCATGTAATACAGAAGGATCGGCAGCGTAGCGATGACTACGACAATGCTGGAGACAATGCCGATCAGGTTGCTCATGGAGTCGGTCACCCAGGTCACGCCGTTGTTCAGGTATTCATACAGCCGGGTAGTCAGATCCGATTCTCCCTTGAAGAAGCGGGCCGTGGTCGGATTCTCGCGCAGCTGGTTGAACTGGTTCTGCAGATCCTGGACCAGATTCGGGGCGTTCTTGATAAAATTGTTGCCCTGGTCCTGCAGCGTCGGCCAGACGGCGACCCAGAAGATGGCGAACAGTCCGATGAAGACCAGATAGATCAGCAGAATGGCCAGCGGCCGTTTGATCTTCCGCCGTTCCAGATAATTGACGAGCGGGCGGAGCAGATAGTACATGAAGCCCGACAACATCATGGGAACGAGCAGCAGGCTGATAATGGCGCCGACGGGCGCCAGCAGGAAGGATACCTTGGAGCCGAGGTAGACGATCAGCAGGAACAGAATGATGGCAATGCATGTGCGGTAATATTTATGTTGGAGCAATGACGGCACCTCCGGTTATTAGCTGGGCTATGTACAAGCTTATATAACCACAAAAGGCCCCGGCCGACCCGGTGTATCGCGGGGTTCAATCATTTCCCGCAAAGGGTAATGAGAGGAAACCACTTTGAAGGAGGGCCTAAGCGCGATGACGAAACTGATTATCGGCATATTCGGGCATCGGAGCGACGCGTCGCTTGCCATAGAAGAACTGGGAGAACAGGGAGTCAAGTCCGCCAGGATCTCGATGATTGCCAGGGAGAAGCAGGAGGCCGACATCATCAGCCAGGATACGGGCCTTCGCAAGCCGCAGGAGGGACCCGGAAGCGAAGGGCTGTTCGGCACGGCCAGAAACCTGGCCATCGGGCTTGATCTGCTGCCCGATACGGCAGTAGCGTCCGGGGCGGCGGCAAAGGCGGCGGGGGCCGAGTTCGGAGACGATCCCGGCGAAGACGGGCTGGTCGTCTCACTGATGAGCATGGGCATACCGGCAGAGGACGCGGAGTTGTACGAGCGGCATGTAGACCTGAAGCGCATTCTGGTGCTCGTCCTTCTGCAGGGCGAAGAAGCGGAATCGGACGAGAAGGGCGTGCGTGAAATTCTGGACCGGCATGAAGCTATACCGCTCCATGCAGTCTAGAGGAGGTCCCTTGCGGCCGGAAGGGGCAGTCAGCGCCTCCGTCCGCCGCTTGAACCGGTGATCTGCGACGTTGAGGAAGTGGCATTATCGTTGCTGGTATTCTCCCTTGCCTTGATCAGAGAGAGGAAGGCGAAGAAGTCGGCAAGCGCGGTAAGCGCGGCTGCGATGATGGCATACTCCTCGGGGGTCAGTTCTTCTGAGGACCGTCCTTTCTGATTGCCGTTGTTCCCGTTATTCTTAGGCACCGTTCTCCCACCCGCTTTGCATTTCAGGATATGGCTATAGGGCCGTACTTCCAGAAGGCTATGATTCAATTTATGCCGGTTCCGGCCGCAGGAATTAGGCGAACGAACTTATTTTTGAACAAAGGGGGCAAAAGCCCGTGATACTGCATAAAGGCGAGATCCTGTTCCGCCAGGGAGATGAATGCAGCCAGTTGTTCCACATTCGGAGCGGTCTGTTCAAGGTTACCCGTATTCATGAGAACGGCAATGCCGTGCTGTTCAACATTCTCTATCCGGGAGAGACCGTCCCCCACCATTCGCTGATCACGCCCAAGGAAGCGCATGGTACAGCCGTGGCGCTGATGCGGAGCGAGGTGGAGCCGGTGGCGGCAGCCGACTGGTACCGCGAAGTCAACGAAGAGCCGGGCAAGGCGATGGAGATTGCGCTGCTGCTGCAGGAGAAGGTGCGGTTCATGCAGACCCGGCTGGATCATCTCACCGTTGGCTCTCCCGCCGAACGGCTGGAGCTTTTGAGCAAGTGGCTCAATGATTATTCGCACGGCGTAGCCATTACCGAGCTGCTGACGCAGGAAGAGATCGGCCAGCTGATCGGCGTCCGGCGCGAGACGGTCAACCGGCTGCTCCGGGGGCACGGCGTCACGTAGATGCGGGCCCGTGATTATTTTGCTGGAAAGCCTGACCCGGGTGTTTAGCCGCCGGCTTCGCCGTGGTATAATGAGAAGAGAAGCAAATCCCAACCAGGAAAGGATCAGGATACCATGTGTCCCCGAAGGACAAAATCCCCAAGGACGATTTGGAAACGTTATGATCTCTCTTATACTTAGCTTCCTTGCCTGAAGGTGCGTACCGTCTACAGACGTCAGCGGCCACGGCAAAGGAAGGGAACAACATGCGAAGGCGCATAATTAGACGTTCTTCCCGGCGCCGTAGAAGCTGCTGACGTTCAGCCGCATTCACGACAAGGGGAGTATGTATGAGAAAGCAACACAGCGGATGGCATCCGCTTCGGTTAACGGTTATTTTGTTCGGAACATTTTTGTTGGCCTTTACGTATTTTCACATCAACTACAGGAATCATTTGACGGAAGGCGGATTTGTCGGTCTTTCTCTGCTCGGCAAATATATCTTCGGGCTGTCTCCGTCCCTCAGCACGTTGCTTCTGGACCTGCCGGTATTGTTGATTGCCATGGCGCTTAAGGGAAAAGGATTCGTCGGAAGCACCGTGCTGTCGGCCGGAGCATTCACCGTATTCTACGGATGGATGGAGCGTTACTCGACGCTCGTCATTGACCTGAACGGCAACCTGCCGCTGGCGGCGCTGCTCTCGGGACTGCTCACGGGTCTCGGAGCGGGTATGGTGCTGCGTGCGGGCGGAGCCAGCGGAGGCGACGATATCTTTGCCGTGCTGATCAGCGAATGGAAAGGACTGAAGGTGGGAACGGTATTTATCCTGATGGATGTCTGCGTTCTTCTTCTCTCCCTGCTGTACATGCCGCTGAGAGAAACGCTGTACACGGCCATGGCGGTCGTTGTCGCCGGCCAGATGATTACATGGATCACCTCGCTCGGTGTCCGGCGCAAGCCGCAGTCCAAGCGGGCGTCTTCACAGCCGCAGGGCAATTTGCCCGGTCTGCCGGAGACGGCGGCGGGAGAAGCTTGAACGTTCCCTGCCGGCGCATTAGCGGGAGACCTTATGAGACAGCCGCTCTAAGAGCGGCTGTTTTTTGTGTTTTCAAGAAAGCGCTTGCTTGTTTCAGGAATTTGCGGCAGCGGTTTATGCTAGGTATAATTGAAAAAAACTTGACTGGGAGGGATCGGATGAGGTCATGGATTACGGACTTCATGGAACAGTTCGGCTATCTCGGCATCTTCCTGATGCTGGCGCTTGAAAATGTGTTTCCGCCCATTCCGTCGGAAGTCATTCTGCCGTTCGGCGGCTTCATGACGATCGAATCGGGACTCAGCATCGCGGGAGTTACGGCTGCCGCAACGGCGGGATCTCTGCTGGGCGCGGCCATTCTGTATGGCGTCGGACGGCTGCTCGACCGCCATCGGCTGGAACGGCTGGTGGAGAAATACGGACGGGTGCTCCGCATCCGGAAGGAAGACATCGGCAAGGCCCAGGCGTGGTTTGACCGCTACGGCTACTGGACCGTCCTGTTCTGCCGGGTAATTCCGCTGGTTCGGAGCCTGATTTCGGTGCCTGCGGGAATGTCGGGGATGAAGTTCGCACCATTCATGCTGTTAACGGCGGCGGGAAGCCTGATCTGGAACTTGATTCTGGTTCTGATCGGCGCCGCGCTTGGAGAATCCTGGCATCATGTGTCGGGTTTCATGGAAATCTACTCCGGAATCGTCTATGCCGCCATTGCCGGCGCGATCCTGCTGGTCGGATATTGGTTCCTGCGCAGACGCCGTGCCGGACAGACGCGTTGATAACTTCTTGCAATCGATCACACTTTATTTATCCATTACCTACCTGGGAGGCTGACCATGGCGATTCTTGATATTCTAAAAGCGATCATTCTCGGCCTTGTGGAGGGTCTGACCGAATTTGCACCGGTCTCGTCCACGGGACATATGATTCTCGTGGACGACATGTGGCTGCGTTCGCAGGAATTTCTCGGCAAATATCCGGCAAATACATTCAAAGTAGTGATCCAGCTCGGTTCTATACTGGCGGTGGTAATCATCTTCAAGAACCGCTTCCTGGACCTTCTCGGTCTGGGACGCTTGAGCCGTCCGACCGGAGAGGCTGCGCTGACTGCGGCTTCCCGGGTCGAGGCCGGGGGGCGGCTGCGGCTGTCCCAGGTCATTGTCGGTCTGCTGCCGGCCGGTGTGCTGGGACTGCTGCTGGAAGACTACATAGACGAGCACCTGTTCTCGACCCGCACCGTGCTGGTCGGACTGGTTCTGGGCGCGCTGCTGATGATTGCCGCCGACCGGTTCGCTCCGAAGAAGCCCCGGATCGAGAGCGTGGACCAAATGACCTACGGCCGGGCGCTGCTGATCGGCCTCGTGCAGTGTTTCTCGCTGTGGCCCGGCTTCTCGCGGTCCGGCTCCACGATCTCGGGCGGCGTGCTGCTCGGGATGAGCCACAGGGCCGCTTCGGACTTCACGTTCATCATGGCGGTGCCGATCATGCTTGGCGCGAGCGCGCTGTCCATCGCCAAGAACTGGCAGTACGTCACAGCCGATTCGCTGCCGTTCTTCATCGCCGGCTTCATCAGCGCCTTCGTGTTCGCGCTGCTGTCCATCCGGTTCTTCCTGAAGCTCATTAACCGCATCAAGCTGGTCCCCTTCGCGGTCTACCGGATCGTGCTGGCGGGCGTGGTCTATATCTTTTTCCTATAACCGACTATAAGGAACGGGTATAACCTGGAAGGCCTCTGCGCTCTTGCGCGGAGGCCTTCTTCGGCGTTAAGCTTGGAAGCAAGCCTGCTGCGGAGCTGCCCGGGCGCTTCCGGTTTTCGGATAGGAAGGAAGGCGAGGCTCGAAGTATGAAGAGTCCGATTCTTATAACAACGAGTTTGTGAGTCAATCAACAGGTACTGTATCAATTCTCAAGAGGAGTGTGGGAGAGATGGGAAGCCGGATCAGGACAGGCAATCTGGGATATCCGCGGATTGGAGAGAACCGCGAGTGGAAGACGGCGCTGGAAGCCTATTGGCGCGGAGACATAGGGGAGGCGGAACTGGACAAGCGGCTTCAGGCCAGAGAGACGGAGAATTGGCTGAAGCAGAAGGCGGCAGGTCTGGATGTGATCCCGGTCGGCGAGTTCACTTATTACGACCACATGCTTGATATGGCCGTCATGATGGGCGTTATCCCCAAGCGCTTCGGCGCTGTTCCCGGGAGACCGGTCAGCCGGGAACTGTATTATGCCATGGCCCGCGGACGCGAAGGAGCGGCTGCCTGCGAAATGACGAAATGGTTCAACACGAATTATCATTACATCGTTCCGGAGCTCGGAGACGCGCAGCCGGAACTGCTCTGGAACAAGCCGCTGGAAGCGTTCCGCGCCGCCCGGGAGCGGGCCGGCATCCACGGCCGTCCGGTATTGGTCGGGCTCTATACCTTCCTGAAGCTCTCCAAGGGCTGCGGGCCGGAAGGAATCGGGAGCCAAGCGGAACGATTCCTCCCGGTGTATGCCCGGATACTGAAGGAACTGGAGGCAGAAGGAGCGGAATGGGTGCAGATCGACGAGCCGGCGATTGTAACCGGACTGGCACCCGGCGACCTCCGCCTTCTGCAGAGGATATACGGCAGTCTTGCGGCTGAGGCCCCGGGTCTGAAGCTGCTGATTCAGACCTATTTTGAGGCGGCAGAGCCGCTGGAGGAGCTTCTGAAGCTGCCTGTAGCCGGTCTGGGCCTGGACTTGGTCCATGACGGCGGGGCGACTCTCCGCTTCATAGAGCGCAGCGGCTGGCCGGAAGACAAAACATTGGCTGCAGGGGTGATTGACGGGAGAGGAATTTGGCGCGCCGACCCGGAGGCGCTGTCGGCAATCGCGGAGCGGCTGCTGGCGGCGGTTCCTGCCGAAAGGCTGCTCCTGCAGCCGTCGTGCAGCCTGCTGCATGTGCCGGTCACCGTCCGGACCGAGACGGAGCTGAAGCCGGAGGTAAGGGCTGCGCTGGCTTTTGCCGACGAGAAGCTGGAGGAGCTCCGGCAGCTGGGCGAAGCGGCCGGGGGAGGGGAGGCGGCGGAACAGGGGAAGAGCCGGGCGGCGCTGGCGGTTCTGCGGGCGCTGCCTGAACGGAACCGGGCCGATGTGGCGGCTCTCGAAGCGGGGCTGACCGAAGCCTCGGAGCGCCGAAGCGAATCCTTCGAGCGGCGGGCCGAGCTGCAGCGTCTTCGCTGGAAGCTCCCGGTTCTGCCGACCACGACGATCGGCAGCTTCCCGCAGACGGCGGACGTCCGGCAGGCCCGCCTCAAGTGGCGGCGAGGCGATTGGGAGAACGAACGCTATCAATCGTTCATCCGCGGACAGATCCGGGAAGCGATCGGCAGACAGGAGGATATCGGCCTGGATGTCCTGGTCCACGGGGAGTTTGAACGAACCGATATGGTGGAATTCTTCGGGGAGAAGCTGGACGGGTTCCTCTTCACCCGCGGGGGATGGGTACAGTCCTACGGCTCCCGCTGCGTGAAGCCGCCGATTATCTACGGGGACGTGGCCTGGGGAGGCCCGATGACTGTGGAGGAGACCGCTTATGCCCAGTCGCTGACGTCCTCTCCCGTCAAAGGGATGCTCACCGGTCCGGTTACGATACTGGCCTGGTCCTTCCTTCGCGACGACATCAGCCGCGAGCGGATCGCCGGCCAGATTGCGCTGGCGCTGCGGCAGGAAGTGCTCGCGCTGGAGGAAGCGGGGATCGGCCTGATTCAGGTGGATGAGCCCGCTCTGCGGGAAGGAATGCCGCTGAAGCCGGATAAGCGGGAGGATTATCTCCGTTGGGCGGTCCGGGCTTTCCGCATCGCCACAAGCCCGGTCCGGCCGGCTACCCAGATTCATACCCATATGTGCTACTGCGAGTTCAGCGACATGATCGATGCGATCGACGCTCTGGATGCCGACGTTATCTCGATCGAATCCTCGCGGAGCCACGGAGAACTGGTCTCGGCCTTTGAAGGCAACCGCTACCGCAAGGGTATCGGCCTGGGCGTCTATGATATCCACAGTCCCCAAGTGCCGGATACGGAGAGCATGCTGTCCGGCATCGAACGGGCCCTTCGGGTGCTGGCCCCCGGACAGTTCTGGATCAATCCCGACTGCGGTCTCAAAACGCGCGGCTGGGCCGAGACCGAGGCCTCGCTCCGGCACATGGTGGAGGCTGCCCGCAGGGCCCGGGCCGAGCTGGTCCGGCAACAAAATGATCTTGATAATCATTCTCATTGCTGCTAAAATAAAAATGAAAAGAAGGAACCGTGGAGGGTCCCTTCTTGGCCGGAAGTATGGCTTAGGTATAGCTTATTTGCTTTCAAAGGTTTTGCAGTCTGTCTCCTCCGCGCGGTTGGCCGCTTCCTTGTGAGCGTTGAACGCAACGAAGATGGATTCTGCGCTGCACTTGTTCTCTTCTGCCCAGTGAGTGCAAGTGTTCACCTCGCACACGACGCCTTGTGCCATGTCTTTCACCTCCTGTTCTTATTCATAGCAGCGGTCCCTGCGGGAGCAAGGTGGAGCTTGACTCCCGGGAGACCCGGACGCCCTCATGCCGAGCATGCAAGGGCTTTTTCTTGTTGACCTCGCGGTAACGCTTCCATTATATCAAGAAGAAAGGTCCGCGGCCAGGCGCAAAAATCAGAGGACGGTCCGCAACCTTCCAGACGCTGGAAACGTCTAGGGATCAACCGGAGCTCTTCTTCCGCCTGCAGACAAAGAACGGAACGACGGGAGATCGCCGGTTCGACTAAACGCGGACAGACCGCGGATGAGGCGGAGGCGTTACAATGACAAAGCGGGGTCTAAGGAACGGATTACAGGCAGGATTGCTGATGCTGGTCCTGGCGCTCGGGGGCTGCGGCTCGGGCAATGATGCGGACACCCGGTCCCATTCGGCTGCTTCGGGCGACGGAGCGGGAGGCGGTGTCAACAACCAGGCGGCGGTTACAGAAGCGGCCCCTGAAGCGAAAGCCGCAAGCGCAGAAGTAGGAAATTCGGCAAGCAAGATGGATGTGGACGAAGCCGGACTTGGAGCGGAGGGCGGGAACACGGGGGCCCAAGAGATGGCAGCAGGTCCGGGGGAAGCGGATGCAGTTAGCAAGAAGCTGGTCTATCATGCTTCCTTCGAGATGGAAGTGGAGGATTATGAGTCGGCCTCCTCTAAGGTGGAGGACACGGTCCGCGCGGCCGGAGGCTACATCGTCCAGTTCTCGGAGAGCGCTTCGAAAGAAGCCAGAGGCGGAACCTTCACCTTCAAGGTGCCGGCCCAAGGGTTCTCCTCCCTGCTCGCCAAGCTGGAGAAGATTCCGCATGCCTCCATGGAGCGCAGCCTGAAAGGCTTCGATGTCACGGAGGAATACGTCGATCTGGAAGCGAGACTCGGGGCCAAAGAACTGCTGGAGACGCAGTACGCGGCTTTCATGAAGAAGGCGACCAAGGCTTCCGATCTGGTGGCGTTCGCCAATGAATTGAACAAAGTTCAGGAAGAGATCGAACGGATCAAGGGACGGATGCGCTATATTGATCAGAACGTCCGGTATTCCACGATTGAAATGCATCTTTATCAGAGCGGCGGGGCCGGCGGCTTGGAGAAGAAGGAGAGCCCGTCACTGGTCGGCCGGGCCGGAGATGCTCTGTCCGGAACACTGAGCGGACTGTCGGCATTCGCCCAGTGGCTGTTCGTCTTCTTCGCAGCAGCGCTGCCGGTTCTTCTTCTTGCCGGAGCGGCTCTGGCGGTCTTCCTGCTTCTAAGACGGCGGGGTCAACAGCGGTCCCGGCGCCCGGACCCGGATAACGGCGCAGCAGCTATTCCGCTGTCCAATCCGCCTCTTCCTTCCGGAGAAGACGATCTTCCGGAAGGAAGCTCCGAAGAGGACGGTCAGCGCTAGGCAGGGGCCGGGCGGACGCGAATTGGCCGGCTGCTGCCGGTGCGCGGCTCGTTCACGGCAAAACGGCAGTCCCCGGTTCGCCTGAGGCGGATCGGGGACTGCCGTTGATTTTGACGGAAGGTAGGCGTGGAACGCCATAGTTCTGGAACAGCTTAGTCCTGGAACAACACGCTGTACTCGCCGTAGCCTTCCTTCTCCAGTTCTTCCTTCGGAATGAAGCGGAGGGCGGCGGAGTTGATGCAGTACCGCAGGCCTTCCGGTCCCGGCCCGTCGGGGAAGACATGCCCCAGATGAGAGTCGGCTTCCCGGCTGCGCACCTCGGTCCGGATCATCATATGGCTGAGATCGGTCTTCTCCTTGACGGAGTAATCGCGGATCGGCCGGGTGAAGCTTGGCCATCCGCAGCCCGAGTCGTATTTGTCCCGGGAGCTGAACAGCGGTTCGCCCGATACAATATCCACATAAATTCCTTCGCCGTGGTGGTCCCAGAATTCATTGCGGAACGGGGATTCGGTCGCGCTGTTCTGCGTGACTTCATACTGGAGCGGCGTCAGCCGGTTCCGGAGGCTCTCCGGATCTTCCTTGTGCCCCCAGTGGGTCTCAATGAAGGCTTCGCGGCCGGAGGCCTTGCGGTAGCGCTTATAGTGGCCGGCATTTTTGCGGTGATAGCCCTGATGGTAGTCCTCGGCCGGATAGAAAGGCGCCGCCTCAAGAATCGGCGTTACGATCGGCTTGTCGAACCGCCCGCTCTTCTCCAGCTCCGCCTTCGATGCCTCGGCTTCCCGCCGCTGCTCGTCGCTGTGGACGAAGATAGCCGTCTGATAAGAAGAACCGCGGTCATGGAACTGCCCGCCGGCGTCGGTCGGATCAATCTGCTGCCAGAACAGCTCGAGCAGCTTCCGGTATGGGAAAATCGCAGGATCAAACGTAATCTGAACCGCTTCTACATGTCCTGTGGTCTCCGAGCAGACCTCTTCATAGGTCGGGTTGGATGTATGCCCGCCGGTATAGCCGGACACCACGTCCAGAATACCCGGCAGCTCCTCGAACGGAGACACCATGCACCAGAAGCAGCCGCCCGCGAATGTCGCTTTCTCGCTCATTGCTAATCCCTCCAAGCTCTGTAGTCAATGAAGTGTATCACATTGTCAGAATTAATTGTAGACCATTAAATTGCGAATTTCCAACTCTCATTGCCGCCGGAGTGACAGAATCACCGCTCCTGCCGCAGCCGCATACAAGGCCAGCACCGCAGCCGCCGTGCCGGGATGCTGGCGGGCAGTTCCGCCGAGCAGGGCGAATGCGGCAATGGCCGGAAGCTTGCCGATGCCGGAGGCGACGAGAAAAGTAACGAACGGGATGCCCGCCGCCCCGGCGCTGACATTGACGGCAATTTGGGGAATAAAAGGCAATAGCCTGGCAGCAACCAGGGAGGCAAAGGGACGCCGGCGCGCCGCGTCCGACCACCGCTGCACCCGCGGCCGCTTCTCCAGCCACGCCTCCGCCCGGCTGCGTAGCAGCCAGCGGGCAAAGGCGTAGAACGCGGTCGACGATACGGTGGTCGCCAGCCAGCAGAGCAGTCCGCCGACGAGACTGCCGTACGCATAGCCGAACAGGGCGATAACCGCTTTATAGGGCATTATCGGAAACAGCGCCAGGGCAATCGCCGCGGCCAGCCCGAGCAGCGGAGGATGCCCCCGCTCCAGCCAGTCCAAAATCGGATGTCTGTACATAAACGCCGCGCCCAGCACCATAACATAAACAAGGACAGCGAGCCATGGTCTCATCGAAGACTCGTTCTTAAGGGTTCTCATTCCCTCATCATACCGGACGCCGCCTGCTTTTTGAAGCGGTTCAGGTGTACAGAAGGGGCTTTCTTATACTATGCTGGTAAGAAAGAGGCGCATCAGCCGGAGGTCGATAAGAATGGTACCGGATCAACCTATACGCATTGCAATCGCAGGCCTGGGCGATATCGCCCGCAAAGTATACCTGCCGCTCCTGTCGCAGCTTCGCCGTGTCGAGATCGCGGGCGTGCTCAGTTCTTCGCCGGCCACCGTGGAGCGGACGGTGCAGCAGTACCGGCTTCCCCGGGGAACCGTATCGCTGGAAGAAATGCTGGATTGGGAGATTGACGCCGTATTTATTCACAGCCCGACGCCTGTCCATTATGATATGGTTATGAAATGTCTGGAACGGGGCAAAGCCGTGTATGTGGACAAGCCGCTGTCCTACCGGCTCGAAGAGTCAGCCGAAATGGCGCAGAGCGCCGAAGAGAAGGGCCTGCTGCTTGCCGTCGGCTTCAACCGCAGATTCGCCCCTCTGTACCTCCAGGCCCGAGAGTGGGTGGAACAGGCGGGCCGTCCCGGCTTCCTGACCGCTTACAAGCACCGCACGGGATTGCAGCCGCTCACGGCCAGAGAGACGGTACATGACGACCTGATCCACATGCTGGATCTGCTGCTGTGGCTGGGCGGCGACGAGGCGGCGCTGGAAGGCGCCCGGCTGCTCCGCGACGGGGAAGGACGGCTGCTCCGGGTTTCGGGTTCGCTGGAATGGCAGGGAGCGCTTGGACAATTCGGGATGGCCCGCGACAGCGGAGCCGATGCCGAGCGGCTGGAGCTGCACGGAGAGGGCCGTTCGGCGATCGTTCAGGATATGGAACAGGCTATTCTTCAGGAGAAGAGCCGTCCGGCCCGCACGCTGGGCTGCGGCAGCTGGGATACCCTTTTGGACCGACGGGGCTTCAGCGGTGCGGTTGCGCATTTTCTGGATCACATCGGGCAGCCCTCGGGCTGCAGCATCGGGGCGGGCCGTGTGCTGACAGCGCATAAGCTGGCGGACCGGCTGTCCCGCGGATAATGAACTTCAGGAGGAATCGGCAGATGGAAGACGAGACCCGCAAAGCTGTAGAAGAGCGGATCATTGAGACGTACCGGCAGGAAGAAGAGATGATGATTCTGGTTTTTGCCCAGTGGTGCGTCAATCGGGGATTGGACCCGAAGGAGCTCTACTTGCGCGCCTATCCCAATCAAGGGGAGAATCCCGCTTTGGACAGGGCTCTGGCGCTGACGGTTCCGGCGGACGAGGCGGGGGATATTTCCAACGATACCGTGCTGGGCGTGCTGTCGCTGTTCGGAAATGACGATCTGGCGTTTGTCGTCAGCGAAGCCATCGCAGCCGGCCCCGGGAAGCAGGCCTGAATCTGGAATCGCCTTTTTTTGCGCAAGCCGTTTTCAGCAGGGCCAAAATATGTTAAAATTATATATACTAACTAAACGTAAGTTTTGGATGGACAAGAGGAGTGAAATGGAATGGCAGAACCGCATATGACGAAGATGTGTCCCCGGTTCGAGACGGCTTTTTCCTTTCTGGGCAAACGTTGGAACGGGCTGATTATTCAGTCGCTGATGGATGGCCCGAAACGGTTCAAGGATATATCCGGTCTGATTCCCTCGATGAGCGACAAGATGCTCTCCGAGCGGATGAAGGACCTGGAGTGCGAGGGCATTCTGGTTCGGCACGTCTATCCCGAGACGCCGGTAAGGATCGAATACGAATTGACGGACAAGGGCCGTGCTCTGAAGCCGGTCATGAGTCAGATTCAGCTTTGGGCGGAAGAGTGGATTAAATAGGGGCGGGGGTGTGCTCGGTTGGAGAATGAAGATTGCGGAGTTGCGTCGTTTCTTCAGCCGGGCAGTTGCGCCCGTGTTCAAATCATGAGATAGTTAAAAGTACAACTAAACGTGGAAGCGCTTACCAAAAATTGGTCCCTGCCGTAACAACGACACTGGGAGGCGATGCCGTATGAATACCCTGTTGACAGCAGCCGATATCCGCTATGCCGAGAAGGACATCTTAGAGCTTCGGACTGCCTCCGTTCGGGTGCAGCGCATATACAGCAAAGCGTTCGCGCTTCTGAGCGGGTATTACCCCGACGGCTGGTGGCAGGCCTCTACCGGTCTTGGGCTCGAAGACATCCGGCGTCTGTACGGAGCGGGGAGTGAAGAACCCGGAACACTGCTTCAGAAGTGGATCAAGAGCAGCCTGGGCTGGAAATGCATCGGCTGCGGGATCGCCGCACCGCCCATCGGCCCTGACGGAGCCGGCGTTCCTGAGAGAGACCCGCTCTCCAGCCCGGTAGAGCTGTGCAGCCTGGCGCTTCAGGCTTCCGTGTGGTCGCAGTTCGAGAAGACGATGCTGCTTCACCCGCTCCTGCGGGACGAATTGTTCTGGAACGGGGAGGAACTGGCCGATATCGCCGCTTATTTGGTTCCGACTTATTGGAGTAGAAGCGGACTCCATGACCGTCCCTATGAGTGCCGTCCGCGGAGTACGCGCGGAATTGGGATTTTTCAGCAATGGCTCCCGGCGCCTACGGTTCGCTATGAATCGGAGGGAGGGAGCGTGCAGGTCAGATGGATGACGGGAGTATACGTGCGCAGACTGGATTTCATCGCTCTTGGCGCCTACCTGAAGCCTTCGGGAGGAGAGCGGATTTATCTGGATCCGGTCTTTGTAGGAAGGTGACCAGAGATGAACCCGATACGGAAGACTGCCGGCCTCTGCCTTTTGGTGCTTCTGCTGCTGGGGGCAGCCGGCTGCTCGTTGAACGATACGAACAAGAACGAAGGGACGGGCTCGGCGGGAAATATCCGCCCGACCCTCTCTTACGAAGTGAACGGAAGCACACTGAAAGAGAGCGGGAGCCTGCGGCCGGGCGACTTGTACCGGGAAGGCATGACGGTTCGCGACCTGCTGTCCGAGAGCGGGGTTGCCCATTTCTCGAATGACGGCCGAAGCATTGCGGGGGTCAGCAAAATCACTCTGGTTCCCGGCCTCTCCTGGCGCCTCAAGCTGAACGGCGACCCGCTGAAAGCGGACGATTGGGACCGCAAGCTGGCGCCGGGCGATCACCTGACGCTGTCTGCCGAACCGGAGAACTCCGGTTCTACCGGGCAGTACGTGCTGCTCTCCGTCAGCGGCGGCAGGGAGCGTCAGGAGCTTAGCCACAGCTACGTGTACCCGTATGCGGAAGAGATGACGGTTCGCAGCCTGCTCCTTCATAGCGGTGCCGTGAACCTGGACGAGAACGGCCGGGGCATCGGTGAAGTCGAGGGCTATATGCCGTCCGGGGAGTGGGCCTGGAAGCTGAAGGTCAACGGCAAGCTGCTGCTGGCAGGAGGCATCGACATGAAGCTGAGGCCGCAGGATGAAGTGGGAGTGGAGATTGCTCTGTTGGAGCGTTAAGCCTGGCTTCGGCGGATATCGACAGCCGCGTTGACTGCTGCAATGCAGAACGGGTAAACCATGCACCAGGCGATAAGGACAAGGCCGATGGCCGGAAGGGGAACCTCGGCGGGATCATGAATGGGATACAGCTCGGCGAAGCCCAGAATCAGGAGGATGAAATAGGGAATCCAGAGCAGCATCAGCAGATATTTAAGCCGGGTGTGGCCGAGCCAGCGCTCGGTTAGCGCATAGACCAGCCGCGTTCCTGCGAGACCAGCCGAAATCACCAGGAACCAGATGAATAGATAAGTATGCTGGAGCTTCCAAATCCGCTGGATACGGTACACATTGACGAACAATTCGGCGGGAATCCAGCACCCGATTCCGTAGAGAAGGGCTAAGCCATTCAGCTTCAGAAATATTTTCATTGCCATCCATTCTCCTTTCCACTGCCAGTATACCTGAGCTTTACGGCTCTGCATGCAAAAGATCCGCACCTTCCCGAGGGAAGATGCGGATCTTTTTTGGACTTTGAGGTTGCGGGCGGAAATGCCGGCATCTCTATCTCTAGAGTACCCTTACCTCTAGAGCGCCTCGACTTCTTTCAGCCACAGCGCAGCCGAAGCGTCGCTTGGCATGCGCCAGTCGCCGCGTGGAGAGAGGCTGACCGTACCGACCTTCGGCCCGTCCGGCAGACAAGAGCGCTTGAACTGCTGGGAGAAGAAGCGGCTGTAGAACACCTTCATCCATTCCAGCAGCTGCTCGCGCGGGAACGTCCCCTCGAAGGCATGCTCGGCCAGATAGAGAATTTTGGCCGGCGGAGCGCCTGTTCTCAGCATGTAGTACAGGTAGAAATCGTGCACATCGTAGGACCCGAGGATGTTCTCGGTCAGCTGAACGATTTCTCCCGTCGCGGACGGCGGCAGAAGTTCGGGACTGATGCCGGTCGCGATAATATCATGCAGATACTTGCGAGCCGTCTCGTCGGCCTCGTAGTCGGCGTACCACTGAACGACGAATTTAATCAGCGTCTTCGGAATGCCGGAGTTCACGCTGTACATCGACATGTGGTCGCCATTGTACGTGCACCAGCCGAGCGCGAGCTCGGAGAGGTCGCCCGTTCCCACTACGATGCCGCCGTTCTTGTTGGCGAGATCCATCAGAATCTGTGTGCGTTCGCGGGCTTGGACATTCTCGTAGGTCAGGTCATGCACATCGGGATCATGGCCGATATCGGCAAAATGCTGGAGGCAGGCTGCCTTGATGTCGACCACCTTCATCGACGCGCCGAGCGCGTGGATCAAGCCGACCGCGTTATCGTAGGTCCGGTTCGTGGTGCCGAAGCCCGGCATGGTAACCGCAAGGACATCGCTTGCCGGGCGGCCCAGCTGTTCCATTGCCCGGACGGCTACGAGCAGGGCAAGCGTGGAATCGAGACCGCCGGAAATGCCGATGACGGCCTGCTTCGTTCCGATATGGCGGATGCGCTTCATGAGGCCCGAGGTCTGAATGGCGAGAATCTCTTGGCAGCGTTCATTCCGCAGTTCCGGATTGCCCGGCACAAAAGGATTCGGCACCACGCGGCGCTCCAGCTTGCGGGGCTCGGCATTCCGGACGGACGGATCGGCGAACCCGATCTCGCGGTAATCTCCGCTGCCGTACCCGCCGCGGAAGGTCCCCATGATGATCCGGGAGAAGTGGATGCGCGAAATATCCAGATCGGCTACGGTCAGACGGCTCTCATGGGTAAAACGGTCCGATTCGGCCAGCATCTGGCCGTTCTCGGCAATCAGGGAATGACCGCCGAAGACGACGTCGGTGGTCGATTCGCCCGTGTTGCTGGCGGCATAGACATAGCCCGCCACGCAGGAAGCGGACTGGCTGGCCACCAGCTGCCGCCGGTAGTCCGCCTTCCCGACCAGCTCATTGCTGGCGGACGGGTTGAAGACCATGACGGCGCCGGCCTGGGCCAACCGGCTGCTCGGCGGAATCGGCACCCAGAGGTCTTCGCAGATTTCCACGCCGAAGACCAGATTGGCCTCATTCTCGCAGACGAACAGCAGATCCGCGCCGATCGGAATCCGGCGGCCGCCGATCAGCAGCTCGGAGGCTTCCAGCTCTTCCGCACCGGCGAACCAGCGTGGCTCGTAGAATTCGCTGTAGCCGGGTATGCAGGTCTTCGGCACGACCCCGAGGATTGAGCCGTTCTGGAGCACGGCAGCGCTGTTGAACAGGCGGCCGCGGATTTCAAGCGGGAGTCCGACAACCACGATCATGGACTTGCCTGCGGTTGCCTCGGCAATCCGCACCAGCGAATCCTTGGCGGAGTCAAGCAGTCTCCGCTGCATGAACAGATCCCCGCAGGAATAGCCGGTGATGCAGAGCTCCGGAAAGACCAGGTATTCGACCTGGCGGGCTTCGGCCTGGTCTATGACTTCCAGAATGTGTGCGGTGTTGAACTCGCAGTCGGCGACCCGCATTTCAGGCGATGCGGCGGCGACTCGGGAGAAATCGTAATTATGCATGGTTCACCAGTCCTCTTCTTCATAGTCCGCAGATTAAGATGGTCGGTCTTTTGACGCTTTATCCAATTTAGCATAAATCAAAGGCTCTTTTCTATTCTTAGTACCCCGTTAAGGAGGGGAAATAACCGGACAAAAAAAGGGCGCCCGATAAGGGCGCCGGATTTTTTGAAACGGTCCGTTTCACTGAGGTGAGTAGGGGGTAATAACCGAAAGAACTAGATGCGGCAAATTTCGTTGGGACAAAGTTCACAGTGGCAGATATCCTGGAGCATCCCAAGGTCTTTGATGACAATCATGCCGTTCTCATACTCGACGGCGTCCTTCTTGCGGAGGTCGCTGAGCATCCGGTTCACACTTTCGCGCGTGGCTCCGATCATGTTGGAGAGATCCGTATGCGTGATCTTTTTGTTGATCAGAATGGAGTCGCCGTTCTTCTCGCCGTAAGTGTTGCCGAGGCGAATAAGCGTGGAGCAGAGCGCTCCCGGTTTGCCGTACATCATCAGATCGCGGAACTTGGTCTGCGTCAACCGGTGATGAATGCCCATCCACTTCATAAAGTCGATGGCAAAATCGCAATGCTGGCAGATCAGAATTTCCAGATCCTTATGCTCAATCACCCCGACTTCGCTTTCTTCAATCACTTCGGCCGTGAAGCTGTGCTTGGTGCTGAAGAAGGGATCGGCCTGGCCTACCATATCGCCGGTCTGGTACATATACAGAATAAGTTCCTTGCCTTCGTCGGTTGACTTGGTCAGCTTGACGCGCCCCCGCTTGATATAGAATAGCTTATCGGAATAATCGCCTTCCCAGAACAGGTGAGAGCCTTCCGGTACAACGCGTTCTTTCATGGTAACCAGCAGCCGATTGAAGTTCTGTTCGGAGAAACAGTTGGTGTTTCCGTGGGCTTCGATAACATTATAATGGTCGTTCATAATCGACATCCCCTTTATTCCCTCAGTTTTTCAGTAAATTTTAAATTAATTATACATGAAATTCCTCATAATGGGTGACAAAAGACACGGAAAAAGTGTCGATTTTTCAACATTGTGATTATTTTCACTAATGCAGGGCGCGGTGACCGGCCATTCTGTCGAGTTGAATCTCCCCCGCCAACGCATGAACAGGATTTTGTCTTCTATATAAGGGTGCAAAATCAAGGTGGCCGAAAGACGATGCAGCCACGGATGAGAGGAATGCCTGGGAACCGGGAGCGTACTATGGAACACCCCGATAAGGTACGCTGGAGAAGGGCCGAGCCGGAAGAGTTATCATACGTTGCCGTTGCAGAGGAAGAAGTAAACGTATCGGAAACTAAAATGTAAGCGCTTTGAAAAGAAAGCAAAAAAATTTTATACTTTGTGAAAGATTTCACTATACAAGACGGAGAAGCTGTGTTATGATCAATGTGTAGAGAGAAACAACCACAAATTTACAGGAGGACGAGAGACATGGCAGTTAAGAATGAAGTGGCCGCCCAAGTAAAGCAGCCTACCGCTGAAGAGTATATTCAGACTTTGGTAGATAAAGCGTTGGTGGCGCAGGAAGCCTACATGAACCTGGATCAAGAGCAAGTCGACAAGATCGTACATGCTATGGCACTGGCCGGGCTCGACAAGCACATGTATCTGGCGAAACTGGCGGTTGAAGAAACGGGACGCGGCGTATACGAAGACAAAATCACAAAGAACATCTTTGCAACGGAATATATCTGGCACGGCATCAAGTACGACAAGACAGTAGGCGTTATTGAAGATAACCCTTACGACAGCTTCCAGAAGATTGCCGAGCCGGTCGGCATTGTAATGGGTATCACACCGGTAACCAACCCTACATCCACCACGATGTTCAAGGCGTTGATTGCAGCTAAGACACGTAATCCTATTATATTCGGTTTCCACCCGTCGGCGCAAGAGTGCAGCGCGGCAGCAGCGAAGATCCTGCATGACGCAGCAGTAGCGGCCGGCGCCCCTGAGAACTGTATCCAATGGATCGAAATGCCGACCATGGATAAGACCAACGCCCTGATGAACAACAAGGACGTTGCGCTGATTCTGGCAACTGGCGGTTCGGCAATGGTCAAGGCCGCTTACAGCTGCGGCAAACCGGCTCTCGGCGTAGGCCCCGGCAACGTTCCGGCCTTCATTGAGAAGAGCGCCGACATCGACCAGGCGGTTACCGACATTATCCTGTCCAAGACATTCGACAACGGCATGATCTGCGCATCCGAGCAGGCTGTTATTATTGAAGAAGCTATTTTCGACCAAGTGAAGAAGAAGATGATTGCGAACGGCTGCTACTTCGTGAACAAGGAAGAAGCTGCCAAGCTGACAAGCGGCGCAATGATCGCCGAGAAATGTGCCGTTAACCCGGCTATCGTCGGTCAATCCGCTGTCAAGATCGCCGAAATGTGCGGCATCCAGGTTCCGGCCGGAACGAAGATTCTCGTAGCCGAACTGGAAGGCGTAGGACCGAAATTCCCGCTGTCCGCCGAGAAGCTGAGCCCGGTACTGGCTTGCTACAAAGTCAAGAATGCCGATCAGGGTATTGAGCGTGCGGCACAGATCGTTGAATTCGGAGGCATGGGCCACAGCTCCGCGATCCACTCCAACAACGAAGAAGTAATCATGAAGTTCTCCCACCGTCTGCAGACCGGACGTATTCTCGTGAACTCGCCATCGACACACGGTGCCATCGGCGACATCTATAACACGAACATCGCTTCGCTGACCCTGGGCTGCGGATCTTACGGACGCAACTCCGTATCGCAGAACGTTACTGCCATCAACCTGATCAACGTGAAAAGGGTGAATCGTCGTACCGTGAATATGCAATGGTTTAAAGTACCGGACAAAATCTACTTTGAAAAAGGCGCCACTCAATATCTCGCCAAAATGCCTGACATTACCCGTGTAGCAATCATCACTGACCCGATGATGGTTAAACTGGGCTATGTAGAAAGAGTAGAACATTATCTCCGTCAGCGGCAGACTCCGGTTGCCATCGAAGTGTTCTCCGAAGTTGAACCGGATCCTTCGACGACAACGGTTGAGAAGGGAACTGCCATGATGAACCGGTTCCAGCCGGACTGCATCATCGCACTGGGCGGAGGTTCGCCGATGGACGCTGCCAAGGGCATGTGGCTGTTCTACGAATACCCGAACGAAGATTTCAACAACCTGAAGCAGAAGTTCATGGATATCCGCAAACGCGTCTACAAGTATCCTAAGCTCGGCGTTAAGGCGAAATTCGTAGCTATTCCGACGACTTCGGGTACAGGTTCGGAAGTAACTTCCTTCGCAGTTATTACCGACAAGACTGGCGGAGGCAACACCAAGTATCCGCTGGCTGACTATGAGCTTACACCAGACGTAGCCATCATTGATCCGGAGTTCGTATACAGCCTGCCGAAGAACGCCGTTGCCGATACCGGTATGGACGTTCTGACACACGCCATCGAAGCTTACGTATCCGTAATGGCCAGCGACTACACGGACGGTCTGGCTATCAAAGCCATCCAGCTCGTATTCGCCAATCTGGAGAAATCGGCTCTGACCGGTGACCGCGTAGCCCGCGAGAAGATGCACAACGCTTCGACCCTGGCCGGTATGGCATTCGCGAACGCATTCCTGGGCATCAACCACAGCTTGGCTCATAAGTGGGGCGGCCAGTACCACACCGCTCACGGCCGTACCAATGCCATCCTGATGCCGCATGTTATCCGCTACAATGCGAAGAAACCGACGAAGTTCGCTTCGTTCCCGAAATACAACCACTTCGTGGCCGACGAACGGTATGCCGAAATCGCCCGTATCCTGGGACTGCCGGCCCGTACAACGGAAGAAGGCGTAACAAGCCTGATCAACGCCATCCGCGAAATGAACAAGAAGCTCGGCATTGAAGAGTCGTTCCAGGCTCTGGGCTTTGATGCAGCAGACTTTGAATCGCGTGTAGATTACCTGGCTGACCGCGCATTTGAAGACCAATGCACGACTGCAAATCCGAAGCTGCCGCTTGTTAGCGAACTGGCTGACGTATACCGCAATGCCTTCTACGGAAGATTCGAGAACTAAACTGACACACTGATTGGCGCCTTCGGGCGCCAATTCCATTGGGACCCAAAAAGGCGTGATAAATATCACTAAAAATCGCATAATAGTGATATTTATCACAGTCTTCACTGGGAAAGTAAACTAAAATGTTTATATAAGGTCCCGATTGGAAAAGTTATTGTGAAATTTGTTACAACGTGGGATCGCGAGACACGGGATTTTCCTTCAAGCCCGCGTACTCTACAAATCATATAAATATATGGAGGGATTTAGCATGTCGGTGATTGAAAAAGAAGTACAGGATGTCAAACCGGGCTGGCGCGGTTTTGTCAAAGGAAAATGGTCCAAGAAAGTTAACGTTAACGATTTCATCGCAGCGAACATCAAGCCGTACCATGGCGACGAAGCTTTCCTCGCAGGCGCGACTGAGAATACAAAGGAACTGTGGAAGATTATTTCCCAGCTGAGCAAGGAAGAAAGAGAAAGAGGCGGCGTATGGGATGTGGACCTCAACACGGTATCCACGATTACTTCCCACAAGCCGGGCTACATCGACAAGGACAAGGAACAGATCGTAGGCGTTCAGACGGACGCTCCGTTCAGACGTTCCATCCAGCCGTTCGGCGGCATCAAGATGATGATCGACGCTACCAAGGCCTATGGCTTTGAACTTCCGAGCAGCATTGTCGACATGTTCACGAATATCCGCAAAACGCATAACCAAGGCGTATTTGATGCATATACAAGCGAGATGAGAGCCGTCCGCAAAGCCGGCATCATTACCGGTCTTCCGGATGCTTACGGCCGCGGCCGCATTATCGGCGACTATCGCCGCGTGGCTCTGTACGGAATTGATTTCCTTATTAAAGACAAGAAGCAGGAACTGCTTAACCTTGAAGTGGATTCCATGACGGAGAGCGTTATTCGTCTCCGCGAAGAACTGTCCGAGCAGATTCGCGCTCTGGGCGAACTGAAAGAAATGGCGGCTATGCACGGCTTCGATATCTCCAAGCCGGCTACTAACGCCAAGGAAGCCTTCCAATGGGTATACTTCGGCTATCTGGCAGCCATCAAGGAACAGAACGGCGCCGCTATGTCTCTGGGCCGCGTATCTTCCTTCCTGGACATTTATGTACAACGTGATGTAGAAGAAGGCACACTGACAGAAGAACAGGCTCAGGAACTGGTTGACCATTTCGTAATGAAGCTTCGGATCGTCAAGTTCCTTCGTACTCCTGATTACAACGATCTGTTCAGCGGCGACCCGACTTGGGTTACGGAATCGATCGGCGGGATGTCGGTTGACGGTACAACTCGCGTAACGAAGAACAGCTTCCGCTTCCTGCACACGCTGTACAACCTGGGCCCGGCTCCGGAACCGAACCTGACAGTCCTCTGGTCCGAACAGCTGCCTGAAGCGTTCAAGAAATATTGCGCCAAGGTATCCATCGAAACAAGCGCTATTCAGTATGAGAACGATGATCTGATGCGTCCGATCTACGGCGACGACTATGGTATCGCCTGCTGTGTATCCGCAATGCGGATCGGCAAGCAGATGCAGTTCTTCGGCGCACGCGCCAACCTGGCCAAAGCGCTGCTGTACGCAATCAACGGCGGTGTGGATGAGAAGTCCGGCGCTCAGGTAGGTCCTGAATATCCGCGCATCACTTCCGACGTGCTGGATTACGAAGAAGTCATGAAACGCTTCAAGCCGATGATGGAATGGCTGGCTAAGACTTACGTCAATACACTCAACGTGATCCACTACATGCATGACAAGTATTCCTACGAACGCATCGAGATGGCGCTGCATGACCGCGATATCCTTCGTACAATGGCTTGCGGTATCGCCGGTCTGTCGGTTGCTACCGACTCCCTGAGCGCAATCAAGTACGCGAAGGTGAGACCGATCCGCAACGAAGAAGGCATTGCCATCGACTTCGAAACCGAAGGCGAGTTCCCTTGCTACGGCAACAATGACGATGCCGTTGACAGCATCGCCGTTGAACTGGTTGAGTCCTTCATGGGCATGATCCGCAAGCACCAGACTTACCGTGATTCCCTGCCGACTCAATCGGTGCTGACAATCACTTCCAACGTCGTATATGGCAAGAAGACCGGTACGACTCCTGACGGACGCAAGAAGGGCGAACCATTCGCACCGGGCGCGAACCCGATGCACGGCCGCGACAAGAAGGGTGCTCTTGCCTCGCTGAGCTCCGTTGCCAAGCTGCCGTATGAAGACAGCCTGGACGGCATCTCCAACACCTTCTCGATCGTTCCGAAGGCGCTGGGCAAGGATGACGAATCCTGCAAGGCCAACCTGGTAGCGATGATGGACGGATACTTCCACAGCAAAGGACATCACCTGAACGTCAACGTGTTCAACCGCGAACAGCTGATGGACGCCATGGACCATCCGGAGAACTACCCGCAGCTGACTGTCCGTGTATCGGGTTATGCAGTTAACTTCATCAAGCTGACCCGCGAACAACAGCTGGATGTTATCAACCGTACTTTCCACGGCCAGATGTAAGAAGACGTTCGGCCATTCATAGAATGAACCAAGAGGATACCGCCCTTGCAGGCAAGGGCGGTAAAGTCTTGTTGTGATTTGGTTAAAATTTTAGATATCAGCAGCGAATTGTCCAGAAAGGATGACCTCCGATGATTAAAGGCCGTATTCATTCGCTTGAAACCTTTGGTACCGTTGACGGACCCGGAATCCGTTTTGTCCTGTTCATGCAGGGTTGTCTCCTGAAATGCCAATACTGCCACAACCCGGATACCTGGGGTCTGGATGAAGGAAGAGAAGTAACCCTCGATGAGATGGTCAAGGAAATTGAACCATATATTCACTATTACAAATCTTCCGGCGGCGGTCTGACCGTATCCGGGGGCGAACCGACGCTGCAGGCGAAGTTCGTCGAGCAGCTCTTCCGCGAAGTCAAGAAGCGCTGGAACCTGCATACCACCCTGGACAGCAACGGGTACAATGAAGGGGACAAGATTACGGACCTGCTGGATGTTACGGACCTTGTGCTGCTGGATCTGAAGCATATCAATGATGAAGCCCATATCAAGCTGACCGGGAAGTCGAATGAGCGGACGCTGCGTCTGGCCCGGTGGTTGTCCGACCACGGCCGCAAAATGTGGATTCGCCACGTCTATGTTCCCGGCATTCATAACAAAGAGGAAGATCTCCTTAACCTTGGCCGGTTCATCGGTACCCTGAACGGGGTAGAGAAGTTTGAAATTCTGCCCTACCATCAAATGGGCATCTATAAGTGGGAAATGCTTGGCCGCACCTATGAACTGGAAGGCGTGCCGTCTCCTTCCGAAGAGGAAGTCCAGCGGGCATACCGGCTGATTGAAGAGGGCCGCAGACAGACGGCCTTGGTCTAAGCGGGCGGCAGCCGGAGTCATGCTGCTCTCCGAACCGCAGATTTGCTGCTTCACCGACAATGCTATAGGATGGTAACCATCTGCCAGGATGGGAGCCATCCTTTTTTGCGTAGGGACAATTTTCCGGGAGACTGAAACTTTTTCCTGTTTCCAGCGTCTAATACTATGATTTTGCATGGTCTGGAAATCTGATGTCAAAAAAGGCCTGCCGCCCTGTAACGGGGCGGCAGCGTTTTTGAGGGAACGATAAAGGCCAGAACGAACAACGCGCCAATAAGCGCCGGCCTCATCGTTCCTATATATTTTAGGAGCAGAAGGAGTCATACCATGAAACTGAAGAATCTTGCCCTCATTGCCGCACTAGTTGTCTCACAAACCGCAGTGTCGCTTACGGCGGTCGCAGCGGCCGAACCCGGAGCCTCGTCCACATCGGACCGTCTCCAGACCGCTGCTGTCACGGGAACGGAAGCCAGTCCATCTCCGCAAGCCTCGGTCTCTCCGTCTCCAACGCCAACTGCAACAGAAGGCCCGGCTGCCACTTTGTCCGCCGAGCCGTCCGCCACGGCCTCGCCATCCGCGTCGGCGCCGGTCAATGCTACTGCCACTCCGTCCGCCTCTCCCGGGGCTTCGCCATCTCCCGCTGCAGCGCCTTATGCGGTGACGCCGGCGGCTTCGGCAGCGAGCGGCCAGCTTGTGCTGATGATGAACAGCAACAAAATGTACCTGAACGGCTCTCTGTATCTGGCCGGCCAGCCGATGGCCGTGAAGAACGGCGTCTCGTACATAGCGATTCGCGCCCTGGTCGAGCGCTTGAATCTGCAATTCACCTATGATTACAAGACCAAGGAAACGATTATCAAGAAGGACGGCAACGAGCTGCGGTTCAAGACCAACAGCAAAATGTACACGGTGAACGGCAAGCCGACCGCGATGAAGGGCCCGGCTTACCAATACAAGAATACTTTCATGGTGCCGCTGACTTCGATTACCCAGGCGCTGGGCATTCCTTACACGGTAGACAATGTGCAGAAGTGCGTTATTCTGACGCTCTCCAGCAAGCCGAAGGCCTCATTCACAGTGCAGCCGGGTGAAATCTTCGCCGGCGAAACGACGGTGACTTACACAACGTCCTCTTCGGCCTCGAACGGCGCCGTTATTGCAAATGAACGCTGGGAAGGAAGACAGGATGTCTTCGCTCAGCCCGGCGCTTACACGGTCAGCTATTGGGTGCAGGATTCCAATGGAGAGTGGAGCGATCCGTACACGTTAACGATTCAGGTTCAGACTCCGAACCGGCCGCCTGTAGCTATGTTCACGACAGACAAGGACGAATACAAAATCGGGGAGCCGATTACCATTACCAATACCAGCTCCGATCCGGACGGCGATACGCTGACCGAGAGCTGGTCTAACCGGGCGCTCGCTTTCTTCAACCCGGGCCAGGTGCCGATTCAGCTGACGGTTACCGACAGCCACGGGCTCAGCAGCACTTATGAGAAGATTATCAATATTACGAGCGAAGTTATGTATAATCAGGAAGATTTCAATAAGCTGTTCGTTCCGCTGGGCGATCTCTATGTCATTAACGGCGCAGCTGTTCCGAACTGGCCGAAGGTCACTTATACGTCTTCGTCGGAGCCGGTAACCCTGATCCGGAGCAACAGTCCCGAGACGGTATACTCGGAAGGCATCGTGTACCGGGAGACGGCTATGGGCAACACCCGGATCATGGTTCACCACAAGAATTCGATGAGTACGAATATGAAGATGTACGTGATTGCCACCAACAATAATCTGTATACCGCTTCGCTGAATACCCAGGCGCTCGGCTTCGGCGGTCCGATTGATATTCCGACGGCTACCGGCAAGAAGTCAATCGAGACGTATTTCCAGAGCAAGCAGACCGGCAGCGCGGCGAACAATATCGTCCTGCAGCCAGGCGAGAGCAAGGCCGTTCTGACGACCATCAACAACGTGACCATGAAGCCGGGTCAGGTCATCTCGATGCTGGCCGACGTATTCAGCGATTATCCGCTGCAGTATTCGGTTATTATGGTAGATTCGAACAAGGACCCGCTGGCCGTTCTGCCGACGCTTCCGCTGCTTGACCGGGACGGTGTGCATAACCGCGGCACGTACCCGGACGCGAACCGGAATCTCGTAGTCAACGATCTGCTGGGCCTCAGTCCTTCCCGTCTGGTGCTGGGCTACAACGCCGATGACCCGAACCTGACCGGCACCGACGCTCTTTCGGGCACCGATGCCTCCAACTCGGGGAACTTCGGGGTCATATACAAAATTACGCTGAACCGCGTTGCTCCGAACACGCTCATTACCCTGAATCCGCGCGGCGGCAAGTACCAGGGACCGCTTCTGGTCAATGGAACTCTTGTGCAAGCGCCGAATGCCGGCGCTGTAGACGCCCCGAACCAGAACAGCGTGCTCTGGCGCACGGGAGATGTGGAGCAGTCGGTTGAAATTCAGTTCACGGCGGCTTCCGGCAGCAACCTGCCGGTCAACATCCTGTTCCAGCCGCTTCCGCCGAAGAAGTAGAGGAACCCGAAATAATCCCATAATAGAACCGGGGGCTGCGGCCTCCGGTTTTTTTCGAGTTCCGGCGCTGCGGAGAGAGCGGCGGCAAGGGAGAGGGCGGACCGGCAATTGACGGTCCCCGTCTTTTGCGTCATTATTAGGGAGATGGCATTCATGAAGCATTTAATCAGGGGAGATGAGCCTATGCTGTCGACCGATCAGATTCTGCACATTATGTCGAAGCAGGGACTTCGGATCACCGACCAGCGCCGGACGCTGGCCAAGCTGTTCGGAGAGAGCTCCGGCTATTTATCGGCCAAGGACGTGTATGAACATATGGGCCGCAAGTACAGCGGTCTCAGTTTCGATACGGTATACCGCAACCTGAGAGTAATGGAAGAGCTCGGGGTGCTGGAACAGATTGTTTTTGAGGACGGCGTGAAGTTCAAGGGGAGCTGCAATCCGGAGCATCACCACCATCATATGATCTGCCTGCAGTGCGAGAAGACGTATCCGATCCAATTCTGTCCGATGAACCTGACGGATACGCCGGATCAATTTCGCGTTGTGAAGCACAAATTCGAAGTGTTCGGCTACTGCCGGGAGTGTGAAGAAGCGCGGGAAGAAGAGGCGGCCCCGGCGTCGAACCGGGAAGGGGACCGGCCGAGATGAAGCTTGGAACCCGGGCGCTGCAGGCGCCCATCGTCTTTTACCGCCGTGTGATTTCCCCGCTGAAGCCGGCTACGTGCCGGTTCTACCCGACCTGCTCGGCTTATGCGATGGAGGCAATTGGGGTCCATGGCCCGCTGAAAGGAGCCTGGCTGGCAGCCCGGCGAATCGCCCGCTGCCATCCGTTCCATCCCGGCGGCCTGGACCCGGTGCCTCCGGTCAAGCCGAAGCGCCGGCAGGAAGGCAGCCCGGGCGGACAGGGGCAGGCTTGACTTCGACCCGCCGGATTCGCTATGATTAATACGAAGCGCCATGCGCAGAATATTGGAATTGCAGTATATAATCCGAGGAACGGATGAGTACGCCGCAGCACCAGCAGCAGAGAGCCGGGTCAGGTGCAAGCCGGTCTGGGCGCTGGCGGCCGAAGATGGTCCGGGAGGAACCGCCGGTGAGCGGCGAGGACCCTGCATGATAAGCGGGTGACTCGGCAAGCCGGAGGCGTCGACCCGCGTTAAGGGAACGGTCCCGGAGAGGGACCGGCTGAGCCGGCCTTTGCAAAGAGGACGGGAAGTTGGGTGGTATCGCGTGAGCAGAAGCTCTCGCCCCATATCGGGGCGGAGCTTTTTTTGTTTTTCTTTTAACCAGGAAAGGGATGGAGACATGAGCGAGAAGAAGACGTTTTACCTGACAACCCCCATTTATTATCCGAGCGACAAGCTGCACATCGGGCACGCCTATTCGACGGTGGCCGGCGATGCGATGGCCCGTTACAAGCGGCTGCGCGGCTATGAGGTCCGGTATCTGACGGGAACGGATGAACACGGCCAGAAGATTGAGCAGAAGGCGGAGCAGGCGGGCAAGACCCCGCAGCAGTTCGTGGATGATATTGTGGCCGGCATTCAGGAACTGTGGAAGAAGCTGGAGATCTCCAATGACGACTTCATCCGGACCACGGAGGAGCGCCACAAGAAAGTGGTGGCCGATATTTTCGACCGGCTGCTTCAGCAGGGGGATATCTACAAGGGCGAGTACGAAGGCTGGTACTGCATCCCCGATGAGACGTTCTATACGGAGACGCAGCTCGTCGATATCGAGCGGGATGCTTCCGGCAAAATCATTGCGGCCAAGAGCCCGGACAGCGGCCATCCCGTCGAACTGGTGCGGGAAGAAAGCTATTTCTTCCGGATGAGCAAGTATGCGGACCGGCTGCTGAAGTTCTATGAGGAGAACCCGGAATTCATTCTGCCGGAATCGCGCAAGAACGAGATGATCAACAACTTTATCAAGCCGGGGCTGGAGGATCTCGCCGTATCGCGGACGACCTTCGACTGGGGGGTGAAGGTCAAGGGTGATCCGAAGCACGTGGTCTACGTCTGGATCGACGCGCTGACCAATTACATTACGGCGCTTGGCTACGGCAGCGAGAACACCAGCCTGTACGACAAGTTCTGGCCGGCCGATGTGCATATTGTCGGCAAAGAGATTGTCCGGTTCCATACGATCTATTGGCCGATTATTCTGATGGCGCTCGGCGAGCCTCTGCCGAAGAAGGTGTTCGCCCACGGGTGGCTGCTGATGAAGGACGGCAAGATGTCCAAGTCGAAGGGCAACGTGGTGGACCCGGTAACGCTGATCGACCGCTACGGTCTGGATGCGCTGCGTTACTATCTGCTGCGGGAGGTTCCTTTCGGTTCCGACGGCACCTTCACGCCGGAGAGCTTCGTGGACCGGATCAACTATGATCTGGCGAATGACCTCGGCAATCTGCTGAACCGGACGGTAGCGATGATTGAGAAATATTTTGACGGTGTGCTTCCCGCTTATGAGGGTCAGGTCACGGCGTTTGACGGCAGTCTGGAGGAAGCGGTCGCCGACACTTATGCCAAGGTGGAAGAAGCCATGGAAAAGATGGAGTTCTCCGTCGCCTTGACCGCCATCGGCGCTCTGGTAAGCCGCACGAACAAATACATCGACGAGACCCAGCCTTGGGTGCTCGCCAAGGATGAGAGCCAAAGAGGCGAGTTGGCCTCGGTAATGCGGCATCTGGCCGAAGGGCTGCGCACGGCCTCGATTCTGCTCCAGCCGTTCCTGACGCAGGCGCCGGCCAAGATCTGGGCGCAGCTCGGCATCGAAGCCGGAGAGCTGACCGCCTGGGACAGCGGCAGAACGTTCGGCCTGATTCCGGCCGGCACCCGGCTCGTCAAGGGCGATCCGATCTTCCCGCGGCTGGATGTGGAGCAGGAAGTCGCCTACATCGCGGGGGCGATGGGCGGCGGCAAGAAGGCGGAGGAAGCGGCGGATGCGCCGAAGGCCGAAGCGGCTGTGTCGGAGCCGGCCGAAGAGCACAAGGACGAGATCGGCATCGACGATTTTGCCAAGACGGAACTTCGCGTGGCCCAGGTTATTGCGGCTGAGCCGGTCAAGAAGGCCGACAAATTGCTGAAGCTGCAGCTTGACCTCGGATACGAACAGCGCCAGGTGGTATCGGGCATCGCCAAGTTCTACACGCCGGAAGAGCTGGTGGGCCGCAAGGTCATTTGCATCGTGAATCTGAAGCCGGTGAAGCTGCGCGGCGAACTGTCGCAGGGTATGATTCTCGCCGCTTCGAAGGGCGATCAGCTCAGTCTGGTCAGCGTGCCGGACAGCATGCCGAACGGCGCCATTGTTAAATAGCAGACGGTCAGGCGCCAGCGGCTGACTGCCGCAGAATAAGAGACGGCCAATCCGGGCAGGATTGGCCGTCTGGCGCATCTTGCGGTTGACTTATCGTAATTATTACTATTATAATTCAAATAGTAAATTTTACGATTACGGGAGAAGAATAATGAAACAACTATTTAAGGGTAAAGGGTGGAAGTACGGCGCGCTGCCGGTTCTGCTGCTGCTGGCGTTGGTTCTGCCAGGCTGCGGAGCGGGCAGTCAGAGCGCTATTGTGGAAGGCAAGGTCAATGTTGTCACGACGTTCTATCCGATCTATGAATTCGCCAAGGAGATCGGCGGAGACGATGCCCATATTATCAATCTGCTGCCGACGGGCGTAGAACCGCATGACTGGACACCGCGCAGCCAGGACATCGCCAATACGTCCAAGGCGCAGCTCTTCCTGTACAACGGGGCGGGCCTGGAAGGCTGGGTGCCGAACTTTCTTAAAGGGCTGAGCGGAGACAGCGGGGTGCAGGCGGTTGAGGTCAGCCGGGGCATCGAGCTGATTACGTCCGGCGAAGACGACGGGCATGACCACGAGAACGGGGAAGCGGAAGATGCGCATACCGGTACGGACACGCTTCATACCGACCCCCACACCTGGGTAAGTCCAAAATCCGCATTGATTATGGCGGCCAACATCAAAGACAGTCTGATTAAGGCCGATCCGGCTCACCGCGGCGGCTATGAGCAGCGGTACCAGGTTCTGGAGAGCAAGCTGAAGGCGCTGGATGCCGAGTTCGCGAGCACGCTGTCCGGGCTGCCGAAGAAGGAGATTGTCGTCTCCCATCAGGCGTTCGGCTATCTGTGCCGGGATTACGGTCTGACCCAGCATGCGATCATGGGGCTGTCGCCGGATGCCGAGCCGCGGGCTCAGGATCTGGTCAAGCTGGCGAAGAAGGTCAAGGCAGAGAAGATCCGGTACATCTTCTTCGAGGAGCTGGTATCGGACCGGCTGGCCAAGACGCTGGCGGGCGAAGCCGGGGTGAAGACGCTGGTTCTGAATCCGGTGGAGGGCCTGACAGACAAGCAGAAGAAGAACGGGGATACGTACTTCACGCTGATGTCGTCCAATTTGCAAAATCTGGTGCTCGCCTTACAATAAGAGAAAAGCGCCAGTGAAAGGAGGCGGGCAAATGCTCCCGACATCTGCGGATTGTCATCAGCATATTATTGAAATGGACAATCTGTCCTTCAACTACGGAGGACGAGACGTTATCCGCGATCTGAATTATCAGGTGCGGGAACGCGATTTTGTCGGTGTGATCGGAGCGAACGGGGCAGGGAAGACGACGCTGCTGCGGATGATTGTCGGTCTGCTGACGCCGACCGCCGGCGAGATCCGGCTGTTCGGCCAGCCGGTCCGCCGGTTCAAGGACTGGGAACGGATCGGGTATGTTCCGCAGAAGAATGCGCTGAATCCGCTCTTTCCGGCAACGGTCCGCGAAGTGGTCCAGTCCGGTCTGTACAACAACAAGAGTCTGCTTCGCCGCGTCGGGCGGGCCGAGCAGCGCAAATGCGAGGATGCGATGGAAGTGATGCGCATTACGTCCATTGCGAATTCACGGGTCGGCGAGCTCTCCGGCGGACAGCAGCAGCGGGTCTTCCTGGCCCGGGCGCTGATCAACCATCCGGATCTGCTCATTCTCGATGAGCCGACCGTCGGCATCGACGCAGAGACGCAGAAAGGCTTCTTCGAGCTGATCACGCATATGCACGCCCATCATCATATGACTTTGCTGATGGTATCCCATGACCTGGATATGATCCATGATTACCTCGGTCCGGAGCCGGTTCAGAAATGCGGCGGCGTTCATTTTTATTCCCGCCATTCGCACGAAGCCCAGGATTGCGCCGAGGATAATCTGCGGCATACGCTGATCTAGGCCTAACGGGAGGAGATTATTTAAGTTGCTGGATATCCTAACAAGCGATTTTTTCCGGCGGGCGCTCGCGGGCGGCCTGCTGATCGGGATTACGGCGCCGTTGATCGGCGTCTTCCTTGTGCTGCGGCGGCTGTCGATGATCGGAGACACGCTGGCGCACGTTACCATTGCCGGGGTGGCGCTCGGATTTTTGACCGGCTTCTATCCGCTGGGAGCCGGGCTGGTGTTCGCGGTGGCGGCTTCGTTCGCCATCGAGAAGCTGCGCAAGGCGTACAAGAGCTACGCCGAGCTGTCGATTGCGATTATAATGTCGGGCGGCGTTGCGCTCGCCTCGCTCTTTTTTACATTGGGAAAAGGCTATAATGCAGATGTCATGGGGTATTTGTTCGGCAGCATTTATACGCTGAATTCGGCGGACTTGATCGTGGTCGGCATCGTCACGGTTCTGGTGGTTGCCGTCATTATTCTCTTCTTCAAGGAATTCTTCCTGCTGAGCTTCGAGGAGGATGCAGCCAGCGTCAGCGGCCTTCCGGTTCGTATGCTGAATCTGCTGCTGACCGTCATGACCGCCCTTGTCATCAGCACCGCGATCAAAATCGTCGGTTCGCTGCTCGTGTCGGCGCTGCTCACCATTCCGGTCGCCACCAGTCTGCTGCTGGCGCGCAGCTTCAAGAAGACCGTCGTCCTGGCGGTCGTGGTGGCGGAGATCGCCGTCATCGGCGGTCTGGTCGTGGCCGGCGTCTGGAACCTTGCGCCCGGGGCTACGATTGTGCTGCTGCTGATCGCGCTGCTCATCGTGACTCTGATCGGCAAAAAAGGGGTAAGCTAGACCTAACCGACTGGAGGTCTGCCTGTGAGCGAAGTGAATCTGGGGCTGGCCGTGGCGGCCGGCGCGGCTTCCTTCGTCTCGCCCTGCTGCCTGCCGCTGTACCCTTCCTATTTCTCCTATATCACCGGTCTGTCGGTCCGCGAACTCCGCACGGAACACCGGACCGCGAGGGTCCGGTTGAGAATACTGCTGCATACAGGGGCTTTTGCGCTGGGTCTGTCGGCGGTCTTCTATGCCCTTGGTCTCGGGGCCAGTCTGTTCGGCCGGCTGTGGGGAGACCAGCGCGAGCTGATCCGCCAGCTCTCGGCGATCCTGATGATCGTGATGGGGCTGGTGCTGCTCGGACTGATTCGCCCCCGGGCATTGATGAAGGAACGCAAGCTGGCCATAGCCAGGCGGCCGGCGGGTTATGCGGGTTCCTTCCTGCTGGGCGTCGGCTTCTCCGCCGGCTGGTCGCCGTGCGTCGGTCCGATTCTGTCCGGCATTCTGGCCCTGTCCGTGCAGGAGCCGGCCTCCTGGGCGGCGCTGATGACCGGCTATTGCCTCGGATTCGCCTTGCCTTTTCTGCTGTTGTCGTTCTTCATCGGCGGCGCCCGGCGGCTGCTGAAGTATTCGGTCCCGCTGATGCGAACCGGAGGAGGGCTGATGGTTGCCATCGGCGCTCTGCTGCTGACGGACCGGCTGTTCCGCATAACGGTCTGGCTGCAGAGCATGACTCCGGGATGGCTGAAATTCTGAAGCCCGGCTGCTAAGCGGACGTCAGGTGAAGTAGTCGATGCCCGCCTCGGGAAAATGTTCAAAAATCCGCTCTGTGAGGAACTCTCGCAGGGCGTTTTGCTGCTCGTCGGGATAGACGTACTTGTTCTGCCCCCAGCGTCCCCATTTTTTTTTGCGTTTCTCGATGTCCATCTCGAGTTTGGTCTTCGGATATCGTTTCTCGATCACGGATTTGGCCGTCTTGGTGAACCGGTGCTGGATCAGTTCGAAGGTCAGTCCCTTGCCGGTCGTTCCGGGCGGCATCGCGAGTGCCAGACGGGACAGCAGCTCGCCGTAGCCTTCTTCCCAGCCGTCGTGCCAAATAATCGGGGCGATAATGAACCCGAGCGGATAACCGGCGCGGGCGACTTTGCCTGCGGCTTCGAGCCGTTCCTCGAACCGCGAGGTGGCGGGCTCGAAATTGCGGATGACATAATCGGCATTGATGCTGAACCGGATGCGGGTATGGCCGTTGTGCTTGAGGCCGAGCAGCGAATCGACATGCGGGAATTTCGTGACAAAACGCAGCCGGCCGAGCGGCTCGTCCGCCATAAAGGTGATCAGCTCCGCCAGGGACCCGGTAATATGCTCCAGCCCGACCGGGTCCGAGGTGCAGGCTGCCTCGAAGGTGGTGATCTTCGGTGCGCCCTGCTCGATGTAGCGCTTCGCGGCTGCTATGACGTCGTCCGTGTTGACGTAGACGCGGATATAAGGCTTCGCCCCAAGCGTTGTCTGCAGGTAGCAGTAATGACAGTGGCCCATACAGCCCGTGGCGATCGGGATGGCATAATCGGCGGACGGTTTGGACTGGTCGAATTCCAGCGTTTTGCGGAGGCCGACCACCAGGGTCCGTTTGGCGATTTTGTACTGCTCGCTCTCGGTCTCCCCCGGCAGATTGGTAATCCGGTTATGCGAGGTGGTCATCCGGTAAGGGATGCCCTGCTCACGGACCCAGTTCAGAATTCGCTCGCCTTTGGGGTACTGGAGCGCATCCGGCTCGAAGTACACCAGCTCCGGAACAAAAGGCGCGGTGGGCCGGGGCTTGCGAGCCGGAGGCCGGCTTGGCGTAAGAATGGACAAGGGGATCAGCTCCTTCGCGAGAAGATGGCTATAGTGTCCCGCAGCCTTCCGGCAAGCAGTCATGGCAATGCCCGCCAGAGGCTGCAGGACAGGCGCCGACTTGCCAAGGGCCGTCAGAAACATGTATCATGAATAGAGTCAAGCCGCGCCGGGGCGCTGCGGCAACTATGAGAAAAGAGGTTAAGGGCATGCCAACACCCAGCATGGAGGATTATTTGGAGCGCATCTACAAGCTCATCGACGAGAAGGGCTATGCGCGGGTTTCGGATATCGCCGAGGGGCTGGAGGTGCATCCCTCTTCCGTCACCAAGATGATCCAAAAACTGGATAAGGACGAGTATTTGATCTATGAGAAATACCGCGGGCTTATTCTGACGAGCAAAGGCAAGAAAGTAGGGAAGCGTCTGGTGGACCGCCACCAGCTTCTTGAAGAATTCCTGACCATGATCGGCGTGCATGAGGAGAATATTTACCGGGATGTGGAGGGGATCGAGCATCACTTAAGTTGGGATTCCATCACCCGGATCGAGACGCTGGTGGAGTATTTCCGCCAGGACGAAGCGAGGGTGCAAGCGCTTCGGAATCTTCACGGAGAGATCGGCAGCGAGAACTGAGCGGGCCTGCCCGCTTAAACGGATAACGATCGACAGCGGCGGCCGAAGGGCCGCCTTTTTGACAGGGGGAAAGGCAGTGGACAAGAAAGAACAGGTGATGACGGGCTTCCGGGATTTGTTCAACAAGATGGTGTGGCTGAACAAGACGAAGATGGAAATCCAGTTGGAGGGACACAAGCCTTCCGAGGTTCACTGCATCGAGTTCATTGGAAGACAGGCCGACTCCAACGTGACCCGGCTGGCGGAATCTCTCTATATGACCAGCGGCGCAATAAGCAAGATTACGAAGAAGCTTCTGCAGAAGGGGCTGATCGAAAGCTACCGCAAGCCCGACAACAAGAAGGAGATCTACTTCAGGCTGACCCGGCAGGGAGAGGAAGTCTACCGGATACACGAGGAGCTTCACCGCGAGTTCCGGGAGCGGGATCAGGCGGTATTTGAAGAGGTGACGGAAGAACAGTTCGACGGCATGCTGCGGTTCATCGAGAAGTACAGCAGCCACTTGGATGCGGAGATCAAGAAGCAGGGACAGCCCACTTGAATGAGAGGGCTGTTTTTTTATGATGAAATTATTGTTGCCGAGGAAGCAAAATGATGATAGGATTATATTGCTTCCAAGGAAACAATATTGTCAAACAAAGGGGAATAAATATGTCCAAGGCTTGGTTGTTCGGTCTCGTCTCTGTGTTCTTGTGCGGGATGGGCTTCAGCATCGTAATGCCTGTCGTTCCGTTCCTGGTAGAGCCTTATGTCACCCGTCCGGGGGACCAGGCCATCGCGGTGACGCTGCTGACCTCCGTCTATGCGCTCTGCGTATTTATGGCCGCTCCCGGACTCGGAGCGCTGAGCGACCGGTATGGCCGCCGTCCCGTTCTGCTCCTCTGTCTGACCGGCTCCGCAATCGGCTATCTGATGATCGGCATCGGGGGAGCGCTGTGGGTCCTGTTCGCCGGACGGATCATTGAAGGATTGGCCGGCGGGAGCATCAGCATGCTCTTCGCCTATTTTGCCGATATCACGCCCGGCGAGCAGCGCACCCGAACGTTCGGGTGGGTGAGTGCGGCTGCGGGCGCAGGCTCTGCCATCGGTCCGGTTGCCGGCGGCCTGATCGCCGGTCTCGGTTATCCGGCGCCGATGTTCGCGGGGGCAGCACTTACCCTGGTGAATGTAACCGTCGGTTTCTTCTTCATGCCGGAGAGCCTGGACCGGACGAACCGGCGCCCGCGTCTGGCGATTTCTCAGCTGAATCCGCTGAACCGGCTTGGCAAAGTCCTGTCCGTAAGACCCCTCAATCTGCTGCTGCTCTCTGCCTTCCTCGTCTGGGTGCCGAGCGGATCTCTGCAGGCCATCTTCCCGCAATTTACCCTCGATACGTTTCACTGGCCGCCTGCCCGAATCGGACTGATTCTCTCGATTATCGGAATACAGGATATTCTCTCCCAGAGCCTTGTGATGCCGAAGCTGCTGAAGAAGCTCGGCGATGCGCCGATTGCGGTGCTGGGCATGGGGGCCGAAATCGCCGGATACGCCTTCATTGCCGCGTCCGCCTGGTTCTCCTCGTACGGGCTGGTTATCCTCGGGATCTTCGTCTACGGCTTCGGCGATTCGATCTACGGACCTTCCTGCAACGGCATGATCTCCAAAACCGCCGGTCCCGGAGAACAGGGAAGCGTGCTCGGCGGCAGCCAGTCGATACAAGCTTTGGCCCGGATTGCCGGGCCGCTCGCCGGCGGGCAGCTGTATGCGGCGCTGGGCCATGCGACTCCCGCCCTCATGGGTGTGGTCCTGATTGCAGCGGCTGCTGCCGTTCTGTATCGGGGGGCACTTGTTCCCATGCGGCGGAACGGCATCTGATCCATGCTGCCCAAGTTGGCCTCGTATCGCAACCTTTTGGCCTCCGGGACGTCCAAACATGTAGTTTATACCAAATGGAGGGACTGTATCTTGCGTATACGAAAATGGTTGCTGCCGCTTCTGCTGCTGGCGCTGGTGCTGCCGGCGCTGTCTGCCGGAGGGGCGCGGGCGGCTTCGGCCGTTATCGGTCTTGAACTGGACGGAAGCCGGCTGGAGAGCGATGTTCCGCCTTATCTGACTTCGTCCAACGTCACGATGGTGCCGCTGGCTGTCATCAGCCGCGGGCTGGGAGCCGGGGTCCAGTGGAATCAGCAGACCAAGACGGTGTCAATCTCGAAGAACGGCACGGCGATGAGTCTGACAAGCGGCCAAAAGACCGCTCTCGTGGATGGAGACCGGATTGCCCTCGACACCTCGGTGGTGATCCGGCAGGGCCGGATCATGGTGCCGATTCGCTTCGTCTCCGAGCAGCTGGGCATGCAGGTGGTGTGGGACAAGGCGGCGCGGACCGTCCGGCTCTACTCCGGCGCCGAGACGGCGCAGCCGTCTGCACCGACCGTTCCGGTGCCGAACGCGCCAAGCGCGCCGGTCATCCCCTCGCCTTCCCGTCCGACGACGGGAAGCGCCGGAGGGGCAGCAGACGGGCTGAGAGGCGTCTGGATATCGACCGTCTTCAATCTGGACTGGCCGTCCGCAGGGGCGGCCGGCAATCCGGACCGGCAGAAGCAGGAATTCACCGCCATGCTGGACAAGCTGAAGGCCGTCGGCTTCAACGCCGTCTTCGTTCAGCTTCGCCCGTCTGGCGACGCGCTGTATCCGTCCACCATCGTGCCGTGGTCCAAAGCGCTGAGCGGCAAGCAGGGCGTTGAGCCCGGGTATGATCCTCTGGCCTTCATGGTGGCGGCGGCGCATGAACGGGGCATGCAGTTCCATGCCTGGTTCAACCCGTTCCGGGCGACGACCGACACGAAGGCGGCTACGCTGTCGGCCCTGTCCAGTCTTCATGTCGTGAATGCCCATCCCGAATGGATCGTGAAGGCCAACGACAAGATGTATATCAATCCGGGCATCCCGGCTGCCCGCCAGCATATTATCGATACTATCCTGGAGACGGTGCGGGGCTATGACATCGACGGCGTCCATCTCGACGACTATTTCTATCCGTCGGGCGCCGCCTTCGCGGACGACGCGGCCTTCGCCGCCTACAATCCGGACGGAATCGCGCTCAAAGCCGATTGGCGGCGGGATAATATCAACCGCTTCGTCCGGGACCTCGGCCGGCAGATCCATGAACTGAAGCCGGCCGTCGCTTACGGCATCAGTCCCTTCGGAGTCTGGCGCAATGCCAAGACCGACAGCACCGGCTCGGATACAACGGCCGGCGTGACGGCCTACGACAGCATGTACGCCGATGTCCGGACCTGGATCAGACAGGGATGGATCGACTATGTGGCTCCGCAGGTGTACTGGAGTCTGACCAACAGTGCGGTCCGGTACGACAAGCTGGTCGATTGGTGGACCCAAGAAGTGGCCGGAACCGGGGTCAAACTGTATATCGGGATGGCTGCCTACAAGGTAGGGGCCGACTCGGACAAAGCCTGGCTGAACCCGGATGAACTGATCCGCCAGCTGCAGTACAACGCCTCCAAGGAAGGGGTAGCCGGAAGCATTCTGTTCCGGGCCGGGGATTTGGTCACCCGCAATCCGTACGGCATCTCCGATCTGCTAAAAGCCTACTTTCAGTCCTGATCGGCGGCAATAAATCAAGCATAAAGCCCGCCTCCCGCGTCATAGATAAGCAGTAGTGTCTATGGAACGGGAGGTTGGGCTTATTTATGAGGATCAATGGGGTGTTCGAGGGGGGCGGGGTCAAGGGGATTGCCCTGGCGGGAGCGGTGCAGGCCTGCGAAGAGGCCGGCTGCGTCTTTCACCGCGTCGCGGGAACCTCTTCCGGTTCCATTGTGGCTTCGCTGCTCGCTGCGGGGTACACGGGAGAGGAGATGGGAACGATTATCCGGCAGACGTCGTTTCGCTCCTTCCTGCGCCGGGCCCCGATCTTCAATACCGCTCTATTAGGCCCGGCGCTCCGGGTCATGCTGAAGAAAGGATTGTATTCAGGCGAAGCTCTGGAGGCTTGGATTCGAGGCATTCTCCGGAAAAAAGGGGTGGTGACGTTCCGTGATCTTCCGAAGGACCGACTGCGAATTATTGCTTCGGATATCAGCGACGGCCGCCTGGTGGTTCTCCCGGACGGGCTGCGGCCGTACGGCATCGATCCCGATGCCTTCGAGGTAGCCAAAGCTGTGCGGATCAGCTGCAGCATTCCGTATTTCTTTGATCCGGTCGTCCTTCGGCGCAGCGGCGATGCCGCCCAGGGGCGATCTTTTTCCGATCAGCTCGTCTATATGGTGGACGGCGGTCTCCTCAGCAATTTCCCAATCTGGCTGTTCGAGGGGGTGGAGGAGGACGGTGGCAGCATTCCGCCGGTCGGCTTCCAGATGGTCGGTCGTCCCGAACCGGCCGCACACCGGATTCGGGGCCCGTTCAGCATGCTTCAGGCGATGGTCGGAACGATGCTGTCCGCCCACGACGAGCGCTATATCGAACAGGAGAAGCGGATGCACACCGTCAAGGTGCCGACCCTGGGCATCCGCACGGTCCAATTCGAGCTGACTTCCGAAGAGAGCAGCGCCCTGTATGCTGCCGGGTACGAGGCCGGGGCGGCATTCTTCCGGGAATGGCGTTATCCGTGCTGACCTCAAAAAAAACCCTCCCGGGCAGCGGGAGGGGATCGGTGCGCCTGGCGGAATTCATCGGCCGCGGCGTCTTTTAATGGTATTTGGGAAGCTGCTCGTCGTTCTTGCCCTTGCTGCCCTCAATCACCTGGAACGGATAGCTCTTCCGCTTCGTCGGAGCGGATGTCTTGCGGATGCCGGCCATCTTGGCCATCGTCTTCTGAGAAGGCTTGACCTTGATCTTGGACGAACGTCCTCCGGCATACCGCCGGGGCGGATATTTATAGAGCAGGAACAGCACCGCCGTCAGAACGGCGGGGATAAGCAGCGCGCGCAGCAAATCGTACGGATTGTTCACGAGTCCAGCGATCAGACCGATTGCCGCCAGCGTTATGGTGGTCCAAAAAACCGCAGCATGCTTTTTCATCGGAGACTCATCCTTTCACGGGGTCCAAAATGCCTCCAGTTACGGTTTCGTTCTTGATTAATCCCTGCTCGTAAGCCGCATCCAGCTCTCTCATCCGGTTGAACGAGGCAATCGAGACCTCGACCTGATCGTCTTTGGGCTCTTTCGTGGTCAGAAGCTGCAGCCACAGTCCCGGGTAACCCAGATAGCGCAGCACCGGGACATCGCGCAGAGCGTTGGTTCCCTTCAGCACTTCAAAAGACACCCCGATCACGACCGGGAGAAGCACGAGGCGCTGAATGATCCGATCCCAAAGGTTATCCCAGGGAACGAACGAATAGATAACGACGCCCAGCACAATCGTCAGCATCATGAAGCTGCTTCCGCAGCGGTAATGCAGCCGGCTATGCTTCTGCACGTTCTCCACGGTCAGCTCATCGCCGGCTTCAAAGGCGCTGATGACCTTGTGCTCCGCTCCGTGGTACTGGAAGAGGCGCTTGACGACCGGAGTCTGGGAGATGATCCACAGGTAGACCAGCAGCAGGATCAGCTTGATGGCGCCTTCGACCAGATTATGAAGAATATAACCGTCGAAAGCGTCTTTGAACAGAAAGTTCTCTACGAATACCGGAACGAGTGTAAAAATAAGCTTGCCCATTACAAAGGAAAGTATGCCCATTACCGCCACGCCCAGCATCATGCCGATGCTGAAGCCTTCTTCCTTCTCCTTGGCTTCCTTCTTCTTCGCTTCGTTCGCCTTCTCGAGCTCGCGTTGCGCCCTCTCTTCGGGGGTTACTTCGTCCTCGGCATAGGCTTCGGCCGAATAGTTGAGGTGCTTGGAGCCCTTGGCGCTGGAATCTATAATACTGACAATGCCGCGAAGCAGCGGAATCCGGCGCAGCTTGGTCACCCAGCGCTGGTCGCTTCTTGGCACCTCCAAGAACGTAATTTCCTGGCTCTTCCGACGCACAGCCGTCACATTAACGTGCTTGCCGCCGAACATAACGCCTTCAATGACGGCTTGACCGCCGTAACTCGGAGTTTCTTGGGACAACCGGTTCACCTTCCCGCAGATTAATGAATGCTTACAGGAACCATTGTATCTAATTTTTGTGCCTTTTTCTAGTTGGATCGGGGGCTTCCTGCACATACTGTATTTATCCGGTCTTTCCGGTTCTCCGGAGAGACGATACTTATGATGCGAAAGCGGGGTTCCATAATGTCCAGTAGGAGCCAGAGACGGGAGAAGACCGGCATTGCGGCATTCTCTCTGGAAGTGGGTTTTTTTGCAGGCTTCATTTGGGGCGGGGTGCACTGGTTGATGGCGGCGCTGAAGTTCACTCGCGTGGTGCCGGGATACTTGGGAGAACCGTTCCTGCGGCATGACTTTCTGAAGACAACCGCGGGCCAGCTCGCCGGGTATCTGTTATTCATTCTCTTCTCGGTCGCCGCCACCTTTCTGTATGTGCTTGTGTTCCGCAAGCTGAAAGGGCCTTGGCCGGGGATGTGCTACGGAATTCTGTGGTGGGCGATTCTCTTTCTCGCAGGTTCCCGGATCTTTCTTCTGCAGCCGCCGATGCGCCTGCCCTGGAACTCGGTCATCTGCGAATTCTGCCTCTATCTGCTGTGGGGATTGTTCATCGGATACACGGCTGCGATTGAGTTCACCGATGAGCGCAAGCGGGAGACCCGGACGAGCATCGCATGACCGACAAAAAACTTCTCAAGGACATAGCCCTATGTTAAAATACAATGTGGCTATTTGCGAGAGGAGAATTGTAGATGGGCAACAATCGTGTCTCCAAGCTTCGCCAGGCCCTTCAGGACCGCGGGCTGGAAGCAATGCTGATTACAAGCGGCGTGAACCGCCGCTATTTGACCGGGTTCACCGGCTCGTCGGGCTATGTGCTGATTACGCCTGACAACAGCTATTTTCTGACCGACTTCCGCTATATGACCCAGGCGGCGGATCAGACGGACGGCTTCAAAATCGTGGAGCACGCTCCCCGGTTCATCGACACGGTTCGTTCCCTGCTGCCCGGCGGCGGATCCGCCTTGCTCGGCTTCGAGCAGGACGACGTGACCTATGCGGCTTACGCCGCTTATGCCGAGGCGCTGGAAGGAGCGGCGAAGCTGGTTCCTTCGTCCAAGCTGGTCGAAGATCTGCGCATGATCAAGGACGATTCGGAACTGGAGATTATGCAGCGGGCGGCGGACCTGGCCGACGACACCTTCCGTCATATCCTGGGGATTGTGAAGCCGGGCATGACCGAGCGCGATGTGGACCTGGAAATGGAATTCTACATGCGCAGCCGCGGAGCGACTTCGTCCTCGTTCGATACGATTGTCGCCTCCGGCGTCCGTTCGGCGATGCCGCACGGCGTAGCCAGCGGCAAGGTGATCGAATCCGGCGATCTGGTCACCTTCGATTTCGGCGCGCTCCTGGACGGCTACTGCTCCGATCTGACCCGGACGGTGGCGGTGGGCGAAGCGGCTCCGAAGCTCAAGGAGATTTACGATATTGTGCTGGAGGCCCAGCTTCACGCGCTGGAGCAGATCAAGCCGGGCATGACCGGGCGCGAATGCGACGCGCTGACGCGCGATATCATCACGCGGTACGGCTACGGCGAGTATTTCGGCCACAGTACGGGACACGGACTGGGCATGGAAGTGCATGAATGGCCGCGCCTGTCCAAGATGAGCGACGATATTTTGCAGCCGGGTATGGTGGTAACCGTAGAACCGGGTATTTATTTACCAGGGATCGGCGGCGTCCGTATCGAGGACGATGTGGTGGTCACCGATACCGGCGTGCGAAGATTGACCCGCTCTTCCAAAGAATACACCGTGCTGTAGACCACTTATTTCAGGAGGGATTTATTCGTGATTTCAGTTAACGATTTCAAAACAGGCCTGACCGTCGAGGTCGACGGCGATATCTTCACCGTACTGGATTTCCAGCACGTCAAACCGGGCAAGGGCGCGGCGTTCGTCCGCTCCAAGCTGAAGAACCTGCGCAACGGCAACACCGTAGAGCGCACATTCCGTGCGGGCGAAACGATCGGCCGCGCCATCATCGAGAACCGCGGCGTGCAGTATCTGTATGCCAGCGGCCAGGAACATGTCTTCATGGATAACCAGACCTACGATCAGTTCACGCTGGATGCCCAGCAGCTGGAGTGGGAGCTGAACTTCCTGAAGGAGAACATGACTGTGAATATCGTCAGCTACCAGGGCGAAATTCTGGGCATCAACCTGCCGACAAGCGTTGAGCTGAAGGTCGTGGAGACCGAGCCGGGCGTGAAGGGCAATACCGCCCAGGGCGCTACCAAGAACGCCAAGCTGGAGACCGGCCACAGCGTTCAGGTTCCGCTCTTCATCAACGAAGGCGACGTGCTGCTGATCGACACCCGCGAAGGCAAATACGTCTCGCGCGCGTAGTTCTGCTGCGTATACGGATGGCGAACCGCCCGGAGCATACAGCTCCGGGCGGTTTTTTGTGTGGAGAATATTCGGAAAAGGTTAACGCATTCGGTCACTTTCGTATTATACTGGTTTAAAGCGGGAAACCGCATGGCCACCGCTGTACAGAATGAAGTTGGGAGTGAGAGAGGCTTGTCACTTTATGTCATGAAATTCGGGGGGAGCTCCGTCGGGGACACCGAACGGATGCTGCGCGTCGCACGGCGCATCGCGGCGAAACAGGATGAGGGCCACCGGTGCGTGGTCGTGGTTTCGGCGATGGGCGATACGACGGACGATCTGATCGACCAGGCGAAGCTGCTTCATTCGCAGCCGCCCGCGCGCGAGATGGACATGCTGATGACGACCGGGGAGCAGATTTCGGTCGCTCTCTTGTCGATTGCGCTGCACGGTCTGGGACGCTCCGCCGTCTCCTATACGGGCTGGCAGGCCGGGTTCCGCACGGACGGCACCCACGGCAAGGCCCGGATCCAAGAAATTGAACCCCGCCGCGTGCTGGAAGCGCTGGAAAAGGACCGGATCGTAATTGTGGCCGGATTCCAGGGCATGACGGAGGAAGGCGAGATTACGACGCTCGGACGCGGCGGCTCCGATACGACGGCGGTTGCGCTGGCGGCGGCCATCCGGGCGGATGTGTGCGAGATCTATACCGATGTGAACGGCGTGTATTCCACCGATCCCCGGATCGTGAAGACCGCCCGCAAGTTGAATGAAATTTCCTATGATGAAATGCTGGAGCTGGCCAATCTGGGGGCCGCCGTGCTGCATCCGCGCGCGGTGGAATATGCCAAGCGCTATCAGGTCAAGCTGGTCGTGCGGTCAAGCTTCAATGAAACGGAAGGCACAGTGGTGAAGGAGGAAGCAAGCATGGAACAGGGTGTGGCCGTGAGCGGCATCGCCTACGACAAGAACGTGGCCCGGATCAGCATTCTCGGAGCAGCCGATACGCCGGGGGTACTGGCCAAGGTATTCGGGAAGCTGGCCGAAGAGGGAATCAACGTCGATATTATTGTACAGAGCGGGGTACAGGACGGCGAAGCCGATTTCTCCTTCACCGTAGCGCTGGATGAGATGCAGCGTTCCATGGATGTAATCCGCGAGATCCGCGCGGAGCTGCCGTACCGGGAAGTTACTTCCGAAGACCATTTGGTGAAAATCTCCATCGTCGGCGCCGGCATGGTCAGTCATCCGGGCGTCGCCGCCGAAATGTTCGATGTCATCTCCAGACTCGGCATCAGCATCAAGATGGTCAGCACCTCCGAAATCAAAGTATCCTGCGTCGTGGAAGCGGGCCGTCTGAACGAGATTATTCAGGCGCTGCATACCGCCTACGGTCTTGATACCAGCGAGAAGGCCTTTGTGGGCGGACCGCAGGACCGGCGCTAAGCGGTCATTCATAGAGAAAAGGCCGACTCGAGAGAGTCGGCCTTTTCTCTATGTGTGCCCTTTTTCCCAACAGCCCCGGACTTGATTCAGGCCAGCCTCCGGAATCTCCCCATAATCTCGACCGTCTCCAGCACGTTCACAAAGGCCGACGAGTCGATCTCCCGGATCGCCTTACGAAGCTCCGCAAGCTCATAGCGCGTTGTAACGGTCATCAGCATCGTATTTCCCTCATGACTGTATCCGCCCTCGGCATTGACGACGGTGACGCCGTGCGGCAGCCGGTTCAGCCGCTCCAGCATTTCCTCTCTGTGCTTCGTCACGATGAAGCAGGTGAGCTTCACATGACGGATATAAATCATGTTCACTACCCGCGTCTTGACGAAGGTGCACAGCATGGCGTACAGGGCAGAATCCCAGCTCTTCATAAAGCCGAGCGTCAGAATCACCAGTCCGTCCATCACGAACAGTACGGTGCCCATGGGCACGTCGTGCTTGCGGGTAATGATCGAGCCCAGAATGTCGAAGCCTCCGGTGGAGCCGCCCGCGCGCAGACTGAGGCCGATGCCCCCGGCCATGATTACGCCGCCGAAGATGCTGGCCAGGATCGGGTCCTGGGTCAGCTTCACGAGCGGGATGACGTTCAGGAACCAGGTCGTCGAGGCGACGGACAGCATGCTGAAGAAAATGTACTTCTTGCCGACCGCGACCAGTCCCCACAGCAGAATCGGCAAATTGATTCCGAAATAGAAGAGCGAAATGTACTTTGGATTGGTGAGATACCCGATGACGGAAGCGGTGCCTGCTACTCCTCCGCTCAGGAGCTGATGCGGGATCAGGAACAGCCGCAGCCCCGCCGCGACCAGAAAAGCCGAGAAGACGACGACGCACATTTCCATGGCGGTTCTGGCTGCGGCATTGGCCGCTACCCGGCTTTCCAGCTGACGCATATTCATCTGATTTTAACCCTTTCCTTCTTTTGACTTGAATCCGGCGCGATAAGGCCAAAATTATTTTATCATACCGATGATATTTTTTTATATAGTCCTGGACTATGATTTCTTTCACACTAGTATGTCCCGAATTCCGCCGTCTAAAGTCGCAGGGACCGGCATATGGTTGAGAGTGGCAAGGATAAGGGGCCTTCGAGGCAAGGAGGGGTGAAAGTGGACAAGTATGTGAGCTGGATGGCAGCGCTCCGCATGATCTCGGGAAGCATCGAGATTGCAGCGGCGCTGATCATGCTGAGGCTGAACCAGGTCGACAAGGCGCTGGCGGTCAACTCGGGTCTGGCGCTGGTCGGTCCGACCGTGCTGATCCTGACAACGGCCGTCGGTCTGACCGGAATGGCCCAGGAGCTATCCTGGGGGAAGCTCGGCTGGATCGGCGCCGGGGTCGCCTGTCTTTTATACGGAATTCTGAAGAAATGATAGATTGGTAGTCATGATCGGCGGCGTACAAGCATAGAAATGAATTACAGCTTGTCACAGAGGAGAGTTTGGGGGTACCGAATATGGCCGAAGAATGGATGGAACTGCTGCCGGAGCAAGTGCGGGCGATTCTTGCCCGGCTTCCCCGGGAACTGTCGGCCCGCACCGAGGAGGTCCGCCTCCGGGAAGGCAGGCCGCTGGAGATTAATCTCTCCGGAGCCTATCATTTTGTCACTCCCGCCGGAAGCCTGACCGATGTGCCGGAGGAGGCGTTCCGGCCGGACCGCGAGGACAGCCGGCGGATGCTGGATCTCATCAGCAACCACTCGCTGTACACGATGGAGGAGGAACTGCGCCGCGGCTTCATTACCATTCCGGGCGGACACCGGATCGGGCTGGCGGGCCGGGCGGTTCTGGAAGGGGGAAGCGTCGCCTATCTCCGCGACATTACCGGCTTCAACGTCCGGATTGCCCGCGAGGTACGGGGCCTGGGAAGCGGAGTGCTCCCCCATCTGGTAGAACGGGGGGGCGCGAGAATTCTGCATACGCTCATTCTGTCGCCTCCGCAGCACGGGAAGACCACCTTGCTCCGCGACCTGGCCCGGCAGATTTCGGCCGGGGAGCGCGGACCGGCTGCCGCCGGCGGGAGGCCGGGATTCAAGGTCGGCATCGTGGACGAGCGCTCCGAAATCGCCGGCAGCCGCCGGGGCGTTCCCGCCTTCGATCTGGGGCCGCGAACCGATGTGCTCGACGGATGCCCGAAGGCGGAAGGCATGATGATGATGATTCGCTCGCTGTCCCCGGAAGTGCTGATTGCCGACGAGATCGGGCGGCACGAGGATGCGGAGGCGATCACCGAGGCGCTTCACGCCGGCATCTCCGTTCTGGCGACGGCCCACGGCCGGGAGATCGCGGAGCTGGCCCGCCGTCCCGCGCTCGGCCGGATCATCGAACAGGGGCTGTTCGAGCGCTACATCATTCTGAACCGGACGGCGCGTGGACTGGCCTGGCAGGTGCTGGACGGCCGGAGGCGCCCGCTTCTCCAGCCGCGGGCGGCGGGCTCCGGAGGAGGTCGGCCCGATGCTTAAGCTGCTGGGCGCATCGCTTGTGCTGCTGGCGGCGACGCTGGCCGGCTTCGCCCAGGCGAGGCAGTATGCGGACCGTCCCCGCCAGATCCGCGGCCTGATCGCGGCCCTGCAGCGGCTGGAGACCGAGATCCGCTACGGATACACGCCGCTGCCCGAAGCGATGCGGCGGATTGCCCAGCAGTGCCGGGAACCGCTGCGCGGCTTCTTCAGCCGGGCGGCGTCGGAGATGAATCCGCCGCGAAGCGCATCGGCCCAGGAAGGACTGGAGCTGGCGATGGAGGCGCTCTGGAAGACGACGGCGATGAAGGCGCCGGAGCGGGAGGTGCTGCGCCAGCTCGGCTGCACGCTCGGCACCAGCGACCGCGCCGATCAGACGAGCCATATCGCCATGGCTCTCCGGCAGCTCGGCCAGGAAGAGATATCGGCCCGCGAGGACCAGAGCAAATACGAGAAGATGTGCAGAAGCCTGGGGCTCCTGCTCGGAGCGCTGATCGTCATCCTGATTTTTTAGCGAGGTGCCGCACATGAACATAGATGTCAACGCCATCTTCCAGATCGCCGGGATCGGCATCATCATTGCCATGATTCATACCGTTCTGAAGCAGATGGGCAAGGAAGATATCGCCCACTGGGTAACGCTTATCGGCTTCGTAGTCGTGCTGTTCATGGTTATCCGCATGCTGGATGGCCTGCTGACCGAAATCAAGTCCATCTTCCTGTTCCAATAGGGCGCCCATGGAGATCATTCAAATTGTGGGAATCGGGCTGCTCGCCACTGTGCTGATTCTGGTCCTGAAGGAACAGAAGCCGATCTTCGCCTTTCTGCTGGCCGTAACGGCAGGCCTCTTGATCTTCCTGTTCCTGATCGGGCGGATCGAGGTCATTCTCGATACGCTTCGGCGGGTGGCGGAATCTTCGGGCATGAACCTGATCTATCTGAAGACGGTGTTCAAGATTATCGGGATCGCCTACATCGCAGAATTCGGCGCCCAGATTGTAAGGGACGCCGGACAGGAATCCATCGCTTCCAAAATCGAGCTCGCGGGCAAAGTGCTGATTATGACGCTGGCGGTGCCGATTATCAGCATCATTATCGAAACCGTGATGAAGCTGCTGCCGGCCTGAAGGACCGGCGGCGACAGACCGCCGCCGGGCGCGGCCAACCAGGAGAGGAGGAGTTGAACATGCGGAGGGGTTCCCGCCGGAACAGATTCCGTCTTCCTCCCGTGCGCGGCGCAGCCCTCGCTCTCTTCGCGGCACTGGCGCTGGCCCAGATGCTCCTCCTGGGAGCGGGAACGGCCAGTGCCCGGGCCGGCGCCGTCCCTTCGGATACCGGCCCGCCGGAGCCCTTCTTCGCCGGCGCTTATGCCGCGGAACATGCCGCCTTGCGGGCGGTCTACGCGGCGGACTGGACGGGCAGCGCCGACGGTTCCGGCGCCGTCAGCGAAGACGGAGCCGCCGGCGACTCGGTCTACGGGACCGATAGCGAAGGCGGCGCTGCTGCCGGAGCAACCGGCGGCTCCTCGGACGCGCCGGAGCCTTCCGGGGGAGCGGGCGGCAGCGGATCGGTCGTCAACGAATGGGTGAAGGGGCAGATCGACGATTTGCCCAAGGACAAGGTGGAGCAGTACTGGGACCGGCTGATGAAGGACTACGGGGGATTTTTTCCGGATGGAGCCACGCCTTCGCTGATGGATATGCTGCTCCCGGGGGGCGACGGCCTCAGCTTCCGCCGGATGGTCTCGGGACTGCTGAACTTCGCCTGGCATGAAGTCATGTACAACGGCAAGCTGCTGGTAACCATCGTCATGATCAGCGTGCTCAGCATGATTCTGGAGACGCTGCAGAGCGCCTTTGAACGCAAGACGGTCAGCCAGGTCGCCTACTGGCTCTGTTATATGGTCGTGCTGGTGATCGCGGTCAACAGTGTGAGCATTGCAATCGGATACGCCAAGGACGCCATTGACCGAATGATCGACTTTATGCTGGCGATGATCCCGCTGCTGTTCGCCCTGCTGGCCTCCATGGGCAACGTGGTTACCGTCTCGGTGACGCATCCGCTGATCGTCTTCATGATCCATACGGTCGGGACGCTGATCCACACGCTGGTGTTCCCGCTGCTGTTCTTCTCGGCCATTCTGCATCTGGTCAGCTCAATGTCCGACAAGTACAAGCTGACCCAGCTGGCCAATCTGCTGCGCAGTCTCGGATCGGGTACGCTCGGCGTGCTGCTGACCGTCTTTCTCGGCGTCATTTCGGTGCGGGGCATCACCAGCTCGGTCACCGACGGCGTGACGCTGCGGGCGGCCAAATACATCAGCGGCAACTTCGTCCCGGTTATCGGCAAAATGTTCGCGGACGCCACCGATACCGTCGTCTCCGCCTCGGTGCTGGTCAAGAACGCCATCGGTCTCTCCGGCGTCGTCATCATCATCTTTCTCTGCGCCTTCCCGGCAATCAAGATTCTGGTGCTGGCGCTCATTTACAACGTAGCCGGAGCGGTAATGCAGCCTCTGGGCGGCACGCCGATCGTGAGCTGCCTGCAGACCATCGGCAAAAGCATGATGTACGTCTTTGCGGCGCTGGCCGCCGTATCGCTGATGTTCTTCCTGGCGGTAACGATTCTGCTGGCCGCCGGCAATGTCACGGTAATGATGAGATAGCGGGAGCGGAGCCGTCCTTCGGCCTAACCTGACCCGCCCATGCAGAAGGGGGAACGGATATGAGCTGGCTCGGAGGCTGGCTGCGGGAACTGGTGCTGATCGTCCTGATGGCTTCCTTTGTCGAAATGCTGCTGCCCGGCAAAGCCATGCAGCGGTATGCCCGGCTGGTCCTGAGCCTGCTGGTGCTGCTGACCATGCTCAGTCCGATCGTCGATCTGCTGAAGGGAAACGCCGCCGCCGAGCTCGGGGAGGCCATCTCCAGACAGGAGACGGCGGCGGCCCGCCGGGAAGACGGCAGCGATCTGGCAGCCATTCTGGCGGAAGGACAGAAGCTGTCGGCCGGACGCCAGCGGGAGAGTCTGAAGCTCGCTGCATCCGAAGTGGCGGTCCGGATGAAGGAAGACATTGTTGCCGCCGGAACCGACCGCCGCCGCGTAACCGTCACGGTGGCGCTGTCGGTGCAGAAGGAGGGGGCTTCGGGAACGGAGGTCCCGGTCATTTCTTCCGTTCGGGTCGTACTGGCCCCGGCGGCCGGAAGCCCGTCCGGAAGCGGAGAGGGAGAGCCGGGTTCCGGCGGCGCAGACAACGGGGAGGCGGGCTCCTACGGGACGCCGATTGAAGTGGCTCCCATAGAAACGGTGCGGATCGGAGAGGACGAGAAATCGGTCCCGGCCGCCGGACCGGCGGGAAGCGCAGCTGAGGGGGACGGCGAAGCCCGGGAAGTCGCCTCTCTGCTGGAGAAAGACTGGGAGCTTGGGCCTGGCGTGGTGAAGGTGGTCGGCGCCGGAGAAGAGGAAGCGGCTTCCCGGCGTTTGTAGGAGAGAAGGAGCAGATGAAGGAGGGCGGGGCATGGGGAACTGGCTGAAACGGATCGAGCAATGGGCGGGCGGCGGCGGAGACGGCAATCCGAAGCGCTCTTCGGTCTTCCGCTGGCTCATTATTATCGGACTGCTCGGCGTGGCAATTATGCTGTTCAATTCCTTCGTGCATGTCAAGAAGCTGGACAGCGAGAATACGGGGCGGGAGCCGCCTGCGGCGGAAGCCCGGACAACGATTGCACAAGGCGGAAGCCCCGACAGCTTCGGATCGATCGAGCAGGTGCTGGAGGACCGGACGAAGGAGATTCTGGAGAAGATCGTGGGTGTCGGAACCGTGGATATCATGGTGACGGTGGACTCTACGGAAGAGATTGTGGTGCAGCGCAACATGAACGACTCGCAGCAGCTCAGCGACGAGACGGATGCGAACGGCGGCAAGCGGCATACGACGCAGTACACCCGGGACGGCAGCATCGTGACCTACAGCCAGTCCGGCGAGGAGACTCCTATCGTCACCAAGAAGATCAAGCCGCAGGTGCGCGGGGTGCTGATCGTCGCCAAGGGAGCAGAGAACAGGACGGTGCGAAGCCTGATCATCGACGCCGTCGAGAAAGGGCTCAACGTGCCGGGCTACCGGATTTCCGTTGTCCCGCGCAAGCAGGAATAATAGCGATCTATAATTAAGGAGGAAATCAAATGAACGGCAAAAGACAAACAATCTGGTTGGTGTCCATGCTCAGTCTGATGGTCGTGCTGTCGGCGTATTACCTGTTCACGGAGGATTCGGGCTCTACCGCGCCCAAGGAGACGGCAGGCACCATTCAGGTCGATTCCGTCAAAAATGCGCCCGATGCGCTGCCCCAGGTCGCAGCCGGAGACGGCGCCGTGGCCACGGAAGTGACCGACGCCGCCGATGCCGGCGTCACGGACGGCACTGCTGCCGATCCCGCCGCCGATCCGGCAGCGGTCAAGGACCCGGCCACCGCAGACAGCCCGGCTGTCCAGGAGGAGCAGACAGCGGGCGATACGGCAGCCGCAGGAAGCAGCGACAAGGCCGCCGCGAAGGATGCCGCGGCTGCCGGAGAGCAGAAGGCGGCTGACCCTGCGGCGGATCAGACGGCGAAGAGCGACGACGCTTCCAAGAGCGCAGCGGACACAACCGCCAAGAGCGGCGGCAAGAGCGACGCCGAGGTGCTGAACCAGGTCGCCTCACAAAACGCTTCGGCTTCGGCGATGATCGAGAGCTACATGCTTGAGCGGGAACAGCAGAATATCAAGCAGCACGACGATCTGATGGCCATCATGAACGACATGGACAAATCGCCGGCCGAGAGCGCGGCCGCCTCCGAGAAGCTGAGCAAGCTGGAAGACCGCGAGGCGGTTATCGAGAGCATTGAGTCCAAGCTGCAAAAGCAGTTCGGCGAGGCCGTCGTGAAAGAGGACGGCGGCGACGCGTACAAGGTCGTCGTGCTGAGCGACAAGCTTGACGCCAAGCAGGCGGCCGGGATTATTGATCTGGTCATCAAAGAGCTGAATGTGACCCAGGACAAAATCAGTGTCCAGCACGTCTCCGAGCAGTAAGCCAAACGCCAAATCCTCCCTTCCAAAGCCCCGGCCGGTCCGGGGTTTTTGGGCGTTCCGGGAAGTTTCTCCCGGCTTGTCGGGAGAGATCGGATGGCGTCGAATGGGCCGGAAGGGAATTAAGGGGCTTTTAAAATGCCGGGAAATGAAGCATAATAGGGACTTGGTAATACATAAATATCGGACCGAATGAAGCTGAAGGAGTGAACTGATAGATATGTTCAAACTGAGTGAAATCAAAGAACTCATCAAATTGCTGGATCAGACCTCATCCGTGCACGAGCTGGTGGTCGAGAGCGAAGGCATGAAGCTGGCCATCCGCAAGCCCGATCATCAGGAATCCGCTTCTCCCGGTCCGGCGGCACCGCTGTACCCGTATCCGTACCCACCGGCCCCGGCGCCGCAGGCTGCGGTTTTGACCGCAGGCACTGCGGCTTCGCCGGCTCCCGCCGCTGCGGAAGCGCCGGCAGAGGCGCAGGACAGCGGGCTACATAAGATTGTATCTCCGATGGTAGGAACGTTCTATTCCGCCGCTTCTCCCGACAAGCCGCCGTTCGTCAGCGCAGGCGACCGGGTCACGGAGAAGACGACGGTATGCATTATCGAAGCGATGAAGCTGATGAATGAGCTGGAGGCGGAGGTGCGCGGCGAAATCGTGTCCGTGCTTGCCGAGAACGGACAGCTTGTGGAATACGGTCAGCCCCTCTTCCTGGTGAGACCGGAATAATAGATCGCTTAGGAGGAACGAGATGAATATCCAAAAAGTGCTGATCGCCAACCGCGGTGAAATCGCTGTCCGGATTATCCGGGCCTGCCGCGAACTGGGCATTTCGACCGTGGCGGTCTATTCGGAACCCGACCGCGATTCGCTGCATGTCCGCCTGGCGGACGAGGCCTACTGCATCGGACCGATGCCTTCCAAGGACAGTTACCTGAACTTTACCAATATTATGAGCGTCGCTACGCTGACCGACTGCGACGCCGTGCATCCCGGCTACGGCTTTCTGGCCGAGAACGCCGATTTCGCCGAGATCTGCGAATCCTGCAACATTACCTTTATCGGTCCTTCCCCGGATGCGATTACGCGGATGGGGGACAAGGCGGTTGCCAAGGAGACGATGAAGCTGGCGGGCGTGCCGGTTATTCCCGGCTCCGACGGACTGGTGGGCGACATCGCGGAGGCGGTGGAGCTTGGCCGTGAGATCGGCTATCCGATCATCGTGAAGGCAACCGCAGGCGGCGGCGGCAAGGGCATCCGCATCGCCGAGGATGAAGAGGCGCTGGTGAAGCAGATTACCGCCGCCCAGCAGGAGGCCCAGAAGGCCTTCGGCAACGCCGGGGTGTACCTGGAGAAGTTCCTGACCGGCATGAAGCATGTCGAAATTCAGATTATCGCCGACAACCACGGCAACGTCGTCCATCTCGGTGAGCGGGACTGTTCCGTACAGCGCCGCCGCCAGAAGCTCGTCGAGGAAGCGCCTTGCCCGGTGCTGACGCCCGAAATTCGCGCGGCGATGGGAGAGGCGGCCGTGCGCGCCGCGCAGGCCGTGAACTACTCGGGAGCAGGCACGCTGGAGTTCCTGCTGGGACCCGACGGCCGCTTCTATTTCATGGAGATGAACACCCGGATACAGGTTGAGCATCCGGTGACGGAGATGGTGACCGGCGTCGATCTCATCAAGGAGATGATCTCTATCGCCGAAGGCCATCCGCTCTCTTTTACCCAAGAAGACATCGAGATCAAGGGCTGGGCGATCGAATGCCGCGTCAATGCCGAGGATCCGGCGCGCGGGTTCATGCCCTCTCCGGGCAAGATCGGCTTCTATCTGCCTCCCGGCGGACTCGGCGTCCGCGTGGACAGCGCGGCCTATCCCGGCTGCATGATCTCGCCGTTCTATGATTCTATGATCGCCAAGCTCATTGTCTGGGCCCCCACGCGGCAAGAAGCCGTCCAGAAGATGAGACGGGCCCTGTCCGAATTTGCGATTGAAGGCATCCACACGACGATTCCTTTCCATCAGCGGCTTCTGGAGCATCCGGTATTCCTCGACGGCAATTTCGACATCAAATTTCTCGAGGATTACGAGGTCTGACCAGGGCTTCGGAAGGTTTGTCATAAAGTACGCCAAATGGTATAGTATATGAATTAAGAGACGTGATCCAACTTTGAAAGGTGTGGGGCATACATGAGTACAATGCCGACAGAATTTGAACGGACGGAGATCGGCGAGATCCAGATCGCGCCTGAAGTGATCGAGGTCATCGCCGGCCTGGCGACGGTCGAGGTCAAGGGAGTGGCGGGAATGAGCGGCGGCTTTGCCGGCGGAATCGTCGAGCTGCTCGGCCGCAAGAATCTCTCCAAGGGCGTCAAGGTCGAGGTCGGCCAGCGCGAAGCCGCGGTGGACGTATCGGTCATTATCGAATACGGCAATCGGCTTCCAGAAGTCGCAGGCGAGATCCAGCGCAACGTCAAACGGTCCATCGAGACGATGACGGGACTGACGGTAGTGGAGGTCAATGTGCATATCCACGACGTCCAGTTCAAGAACGCCGACAAGATCGATGACCCCGATTCGGGCGTCCGCGTCAAATAATATCCGCATCTTTCCCGGCCCCCCGAGCCGCGTGCTCAGGGGGCCTTCGCGGGTGCGGATATTCCCATGGACGGCAGGACCGTCCGATAAGGAGGCAAGAGGCTTTTGGCTAAAATTGTGGACAGGCTTCTTCTGTTTATTTACAGCATTTCGATCGGAGTTCTTTCGGCAGCCGCCATCCTCCTGCTGACCGGCGTCCTGGCGAAAGACGATCTGGTGCCGGACTGGGATGCCGCCGTTCCGTTCCTGATCGCGGCGGCAGCCGTGCTTCTTCTGCTCAGCCTGCGGTTCTTCTATATCTCGCTGCGCCGCGACCGCACCTCCAGTCTGTCGGTGGACCAGCGGACGGAATACGGCGACATCCAGATTTCGATGGAGACGATTGAGAATCTGAGTCTGAAGGCGGCCGGGCGTGTCAAGGGCATCCGGGACCTGAAGTCCCGCATCCGGGTGTCCCAGGCAGGACTGGAGATCATGATCCGGGGCGTTGTGGACGGCGAACATTCGCTGCCGCTGCTGACCGGAGAAGTCCAGCGCCAGGTGCATGAATTCGTACAGGAAACCACCGGCATTCCGGTGGCGGACGTATCGGTCTATATTGCCAATCTCACACAGGCGCCAAGCTTCAAAAGTCGAGTGGAATAGAGGTGGGTTTCCCGAATGTTCTGGAAGGAAGTATGGGAAAGTCACGGAGGCCGGATCGCCGGTGTGGCATTCGGTTTCATTTTGGGTCTGATTTATTTAATCAGCGGGTTCTGGGATATGCTGTTCTTTGCACTGGTAGTGTTCATCGGATATACGCTGGGCCGGAGAAAGGATGAGGGCCGAAGCGGCTCGCCGGGCTGGCGGGAGCTTCTGGACCGGCTATCCGCCGGCTGGCGTCCGTTTAAGTGAACCGCGATAGCTTTTTTCCGAGAGCGGCATTGGCAGACCTTGACGATACGCTGATTCTACGGAAGAAAGCGGTCGCGGTTTTTTATTTCAGACCGAAACAGGCATGATAAGACAAAGCGGCCTAAGGGGCAAAGCCCATACGGCCATCAGCTATTGAAGCGGAAGGAATGAGTATATGTTAAAACGGAGAACCGCGCGCGAGATCATCGTGCAGACGCTGTATCAGATGGAGATGAATGAGGTGGAGAGCGGAGAAGCGGTGGAAATGCTGCTGGCCGAAGCCTCGGAGGAGAATGAGACGGAGCGTGTCATTCCGAACGAACCGGAGATGAAGGATTACGTGCTGTCGCAGGTCAACGGCATCTGGACCAACAAGCCCGCCATCGACGAGATACTGGAGCACTATCTGAAGAACTGGCAGATGAGCCGGCTGTCCCGGGTGGACCGCCAGGTGCTGCGTCTGGCCGCGTATGAGATGATTTTTGCCGCCCAAGAGGATGTTCCCGCCAAGGTATCCGTCAATGAAGCCATCGAGCTGGCGAAGCACTTCGGCACCGAAGACTCCGGCAAGTTCGTCAACGGCGTTCTGGGCAAAATGATCCAGGATCTGGACAAGCTGAAGAGCGAGCGTGCCTGAATATAACCATTATTGAATACAGGGGAGAGAGAAACGTCATGACAGCAGCCATTATCAGCGGTAAACTTGTGTCCGAAGAAATTCGTGTAGATATTGCCAAACAGGTTGAAGGGCTTGCGGTCCGCGGCGTCAAGCCGGGTCTGGCCGTCGTGCTGGTCGGGGAAGATCCGGGTTCCCAGGTATATGTGAACAGCAAGGAGAAGACCTGTCTCAGCCTCGGCTTCCATTCGGTAGTCCACCGGCTTCCGGCTTCCACCTCCCAGGAGGAGCTGCTGGCGCTGGTGGAGGAACTGAACCGCGCCGACGAGATCGACGGCATTCTGGTCCAGCTTCCGCTTCCGAAGCATATCAACGAGAAGGCCGTGATTGACGCCATTGCGGTGGAAAAAGACGTCGACGGCTTCCACCCCGTCAACGTCGGCAATCTGGTGATCGGCGACGACAGCCTGCTGCCGTGCACGCCTGCCGGCGTGATCGAGCTGATCAAGCGCACCGGGCTTGATCTTGCCGGCAAACACGCCGTTGTCATCGGCCGCAGCAACATCGTCGGCAAGCCGGTATCCCTGCTGCTCCAGCGTGAGAACGCGACGGTCACCATGTGCCATTCCCGCACGCAGAATATGCCGGAGCTGTGCCGTCAGGCCGATGTGCTCGTGGTGGCCATTGGCCGCGCCAACTTCGTGGACGCTTCGTACGTGAAGCCGGGCGCCGTCGTCATCGATGTCGGCATGAACCGGCTCGAGAACGGCAAGCTGGCGGGAGACGTGGACTACGAGAGCGTCAAGGAAGCCGCCGGATATATCACGCCGGTTCCCGGAGGCGTCGGTCCGATGACAATTACGATGCTGATGGTGAACACGCTGACGGCGGCCAAGCGCCGCCGCGGGCTGGAGTAGGACAAGCTTATGGCGGAGCGGAAGATTTTCTCGATCAAGGACCTGAACCGGTACATCCGGATGAAGCTGGACTCCGATCTCGTCCTGTCCGATGTGTGGATCCGCGGGGAAATCTCCAACTTCACGCATCACGGCAGCGGACATATGTACTTCACGTTGAAGGACGAGACCAGCCGGATCAAGGCGATCATGTTCGCCTCGCACAATCAGCGGCTGCCGTTCGTTCCGAAAGAAGGCTCCCGCGTCATTGCCAGAGGCAATGTCACCGTCTACGAGCGGGACGGCCAGTATCAATTCTACGCGACCCAGATGCAGCCCGACGGAATCGGCAGCCTGTATCTGGCCTATGAGCAGTTGAAGGTCAAGCTGGAGAAGGAAGGGCTGTTCGACAGCGGCCGCAAACGCCCGCTCCCGCGCTATCCGCGTACGGTCGGCGTGGTAACTTCGCCGACGGGAGCGGCCGTGCGGGACATCCTGACGACGCTGCGCCGCCGCTATCCGGCGGCCGCGGTTGTACTGTATCCTGTGCTGGTTCAAGGCAAGGGAGCCGCCGCTTCGGTGGTGCGGGCCCTTCAGGCCCTGAACGCCGAAGGCGAAGCCGACGTGCTGATTGTCGGCCGCGGCGGCGGCTCCCTGGAGGAGCTGTGGGCGTTCAATGAGGAGCCGGTCGCCCGGGCCATCGCGGCGTCGCGGATTCCCGTCATCTCGGCGGTCGGCCACGAGACGGACTTTACGATCGCCGATTTCGCGGCCGACCTTCGGGCCGCGACGCCGACGGCCGCTGCGGAGCTGGCCGTGCCAAGCGCAGCCGAGCTGCGCTCACAGCTCGGCACGCTGGAGCGCCGGCTGCGGCTTGGCCTGCAGCGGCGGTCCCAGCGCGGCCGCGAGCGGCTGGCCGCGCTGCAGCGGTCCCCGGTGCTGGTGAACCCGCGCCGGTACCTGCTCCAGCACGCGCAGAGGCTGGACCATCTGCGTGGCCGCCTCGGCGGCGCGGCCAAGGCGCGCGCCGCCCGGGCGCATTCGCTTCAGGCGGCGCTGACCGGCCGCCTGGAGCGGCGTCACCCGCACGGCGCGGTGACGCTGGCGAAGCGGCGCGCCGAAGGGGCGCGCCGGGATCTGCTGCGCGCGATGGACGCGCAGGTGGAGCGGCGGCGCCACCGGCTTGGCGCCGAGCTGCGCCAGCTGGACGCGCTCAGTCCGCTCAAGGTTATGGCGCGCGGATACGGCCTTGTCTACGACGAGGAGGGTGATCGGCTCATCCAGTCGGTGGCCGCCGTGCAGCCCGGCGATATGGTGAATGTGAAGCTTCAGGACGGCGAGCTGAATTGTCAGGTCTGGGGATTGAAAGAGGAGGGTAGCCAACATGGCGAAGGAAGCGGAACTGGGATTTGAAGAAGCAATGGACAAGCTGGAGCTGATCGTCCGCGAGCTGGAGCACGGCGATGTGCCGCTGGAGAAGGCCATTGATCTGTTCCAGCAGGGCATGCAGCTCTCGCAGCTGTGCGGCGCCAAGCTGGAGCAGGTGGAACGCAAGATCGAAATGATCGTCGAAGAGGACGGCGAGCTTCGCAAGAAGCCTTTCGGTTCGCTGGAGGGGGAAGGCGATGAGTCCTTCTGAGCTGACGGGCTATATCGGAGAGATTGCCCGAACGCTGGACGAAGCGTGGAGCCGTCTGCTGCCGGAGACCTGGCAGGTGCCGCAGACACTGGTTGAAGCGATGACGTATTCGCTGCAGGCCGGCGGCAAAAGACTGCGGCCCCTTCTTGTCGTGGCGGCCTGCGAGGATCTCGGCGGCAGCCGGGAAGCCGCGCTGCCCGTAGCGGCTGCGGTGGAGATGGTGCATACGTATTCGCTGATCCACGACGACCTTCCGGCCATGGACAATGACGATTACCGGCGCGGCCGTCTGACGAACCATAAAGTATTCGGAGAGGCCATGGCCATTCTGGCCGGCGACGGGCTGCTGACCCATGCGTTCTACAGCGTGGTTCAGGCGGCGCGCCGCCACGGCGTCCCGGCGGAGAGCGTGCTGTCCATCGTCGAGGACCTCTCGGCAATGGCGGGACCGCGGGGCATGGTCGGCGGCCAGGTGGCCGACATGGAAGGCGAACAGGGCGAGACGGACCTTGAACGGCTGCGCTATATTCATCTCCACAAGACGGGGGATCTGATCGTCTTCTCGCTGCTTGCGGGAGGCCGGGTCGCCGGAGCGGACGAAGAGAAGCTTGCGGCGCTGCGCCGGTTCGGGACGGCGCTGGGCCTTGCTTTTCAGATTCAGGATGACATTCTCGACATTGTCGGCGACGAGAGCAAGCTCGGCAAGCCGGTCGGCAGCGATATTCAGCAGCAGAAGGTGACGTATCCGTATCTGCTGGGGCTGGAGGAATCGCGGCGGGAGGCGGCGCGTCTGACCGCGGAGGCGCGGGACGCCCTGCTGGACGCCGGGTTCTCCGCAGACTGCCGTCTGCTTGGAATCGCCGATTATCTGATGAATCGGGATCATTAGCGGAGCGTCCGCATGAACGGCTGGATTTCGACAGCCGTTTCTTTTATGTTATAATGGGTTTTATTATCCAACACACACATCTAGGAAAGCGGGGAGAACACGTGCTGCTTCCACAAATAAATGATCCGCAAGATTTGAAATCGCTGGCTGTGCCGCAATTGGTCGAGCTGGCCGAGGAAATCCGCCGGTTCCTGATTGAGAAGCTGTCTGTAACCGGCGGGCATCTGGCCTCCAATCTGGGAGTGGTGGAACTCACGCTGGCCCTGCATTACTGCTATGAGAGCCCGCAGGATAAGATGATCTTCGATGTCGGCCACCAGGCCTATGTTCATAAAATATTGACCGGCCGCAAAGACCGCTTTGACACGCTGCGCATGCAGGATGGTCTCTGCGGCTTTGTCAAGCGCTCGGAGAGCCGGCATGACGTCTGGGAAGCAGGCCACAGTAGTACATCGCTGTCGGCAGCGATGGGAATGGCCATGGCCCGGGACTTCAAGGGCGAGGACAACAAAGTCATCGCTGTAATCGGCGACGGCGCACTGACCGGAGGAATGGCGTTCGAGGCTCTGAACCATATCGGGCATGAACGCCGCAAGCTGATGGTGATTCTCAACGACAACGAAATGTCGATCGCGCCGAATGTCGGAGCGATGCACAATTACCTCAGCAAAATCCGTTCGGACCGCCATTACTTGCGGGCGAAGGATGAAGTTGAAGGGCTGCTGCGCAAAATTCCGGCCATCGGCGGCAAGCTCGCCAAGACGGCCGAGAAGATGAAGGACAGTCTGAAGTACATGATGGTTCCGGGCGTTCTGTTCGAAGAACTGGGCTTCACCTACCTGGGACCGGTAGACGGCCATGACCTCGACAAGCTGATTGACGCGTTCCATCAGGCCGACAATGTGGCCGGGCCCGTGCTCGTGCATGTGCTGACGACGAAGGGCAAAGGGTACAAGCCGGCGGAAGCGGACTCCTACAAGTGGCACGGCATTACGCCGTACAAGATTGAATCCGGCCAGCTCCTGAAAGCCGTGGGCGAACCGATGTACACGGATGTCTTCGGACAGACGCTAATTGAACTGGGACAGCAGGACGAACGAATCGTCGCCGTGACGCCCGCGATGCCGGGCGGTTCGGGATTATTCCCGTTCGCCCAAGCTTTTCCGGGCCGGATGATTGACGTCGGCATCGCCGAACAGCATGCGGCTACGCTCTGCGCGGCGCTGGCCATGGAGGGCATGAAGCCGGTCTTTGCGGTCTATTCCACCTTCATGCAGCGCGCCTATGACCAGATTGTCCACGACATCTGCCGGCATAATGCCAACGTCATGTTCGCAATCGACCGTGCGGGCTTCGTCGGCGCCGACGGCGAGACGCATCAGGGAGTGTACGACATTGCCTTCATGCGCCATATTCCGAACCTCGTGCTGATGATGCCAAAAGATGAGAATGAACTGCGCCATATGATGAAGACGGCGCTCGATTACAATGACGGCCCGATTGCCTACCGCTATCCCCGGGTCAGCGGCACGGGCGTTCCGCTGGACGCGGAGCTGAAGAGTCTGCCGATCGGCAGCTGGGAACGGCTGCGCACCGGCGACGATTTCGCCGTCCTCGCCTGCGGACCGATGGTTCAGGTCGCCGAGGAAGCGGCGGAGACGCTGCGCCGGGAAGGGCTGAAGTTGAGCGTGGTCAACGCCCGCTTCCTCAAGCCGCTCGATCATTCGATTCTTCTGGAGCTGGGACGGTCTGGTACCCAGATGATCGTGATCGAGGAAGCGAGCCAGGCGGGAAGCCTGGGCAGCGCAGTGCTGGAATTCTATGCCGAGCACGAGATGCATGAGGTCAGCGTTGGGCTGATGGGGGTACCCGATGTCTTTGTCGAGCACGGCTCCATCAAGCAGCAGCGCCAGCAGACGGGACTTACGGCCGAAGCGCTCTGCACCCGCATCAAAAGCATGCTTGCCGTCCGGTCGTACCGGTTCGGCAAAACGACTTCGTCGTCGTAAACGGAGCCGGCTGAAGGCAAGCGAGCTGCCGTCCCGTTTTGGGGCGGCATGCTCTGTCTTTGCCGGACCTTGGGCCGGCTTCTTATTTTGGACAACCTGGAGATGAATATGGAGCAGCGCAAAGAACGGATTGACGTCCTGCTCGTGGAGCAGGGATATTACGAGAGCCGGGAGAAAGCCAAGGCCGCCATTATGGCCGGCCTCGTGCTGGCTGACGAGGAACGGATCGAGAAGCCCGGGATGAAGGTGCTGCGCACAGCGGCGATCCGGGTCAAGGGCGCGGTTCACCCCTATGTCAGCCGCGGCGGATTGAAGCTGGAGAAGGCGCTTCGGACGTTCGGCATAGCTATGACGGGCCGGACGATGCTGGACATCGGGTCCTCCACCGGAGGGTTTACCGACTGCGCTCTGCAGAACGGAGCTTCCTATGTGTATGCAATTGACGTCGGCTCCAACCAGCTCGACTGGTCGCTGCGGAAGGACGAGCGGGTCTGCGTCATGGAGAAGACCAACTTCCGCTATATGGCACCGTCCGATCTGGAAGGACCACGGCCGGATTTTGCCAGTATTGATGTCTCCTTCATCTCGCTGCGTCTCATTCTGCCGCCGCTGCTTGCGCTGCTGGAGCGCCCGGCCGATATCGCGGCGCTCATCAAGCCGCAGTTCGAGGCCGGACGGGAGAAGGTCGGCAAATCCGGCGTGGTCCGCGAACCCGCTGTCCACCGCGAAGTGCTGCGGGAGGTGCTGACGATGGCGGAGGAGCTGGGCTTTGTACTCAAGGGACTGACCTTCTCGCCGATTACCGGCGGCGAAGGGAACATTGAATTTCTCGCACACTGGCGGCTGGAATCCGGGGAAGCGCCGCCCGTTACTCCGGAACGGGAAGCCGAAATCGCCCGGTTGGCCGAGAACGTCGTCCGGGAAGCCGGGAGTACCTTCGGGGCCTCTTCCCATCCTGAAACTCATCGTTAAACCGGTGAGTTTCTTTAGGTTCAAGGGGTTGCAGGGTTTAGGCGAAGCCGGAGCGAATAACACTACCGAGGTGGTAATCAATGACGGGGAGCCCGGACAAGGCCGTCATGGCTGTGATAGCCGTAGGAGTTGCAGTGTGGCTCGTCTATCGGCTGTATGTGTGGATTCAGCGGACCGAGACCGCCGGGACGATCCCGTTGAACCGGGAAATTGCGCCCCATCCGGCCCTGAAGCTGCTGGAAGACGCCGGTTACGAGGTAATCGGAGGCAGGCTGAAGATTCCGCTGTCGTTTCGGATAGACGGACGGGAGGCGCTGTACAGCCGCCTGTTCATTGATTACATCGCCGCCGCCGAGGACGGCGGTTGGTATCCGGTAATTCTGGCCCGGCCCCGCAAGGCCGTGGAGTGGACGGGCAGCGGCCTTCGGGACGCGCTTCTCCCCTATATGCTGCTTTATCCCGACTCGGCGGGAATTCTGTATGTGAACACGGCCGAAGAGACCGTGCGCGCCATCGCTTTTGGCCGGGACGACGGCGAGAGCGATTAGGCGACGGAACAGGAGGACTTGAATGAAAGGGCAAAGACATATCAAAATCCGCGAAATTATTACCCAGCGGGAAATTGAGACCCAGGACGAGCTGGTAGAGGCGCTGCGAAGCGCCGGATTCCAGGTCACCCAGGCGACGGTATCCCGCGATATTAAAGAACTGCTGCTCATCAAGGTGCCGACCGATGACGGCCGTTATAAATACTCGCTTCCGACCGATCAGCGCTTTAATCCGACGCAGAAGCTGAAGCGGGTGCTGGTAGACAATTTTCTGAATATGGACTATTCGGGCAATCTTGTCGTTATGAAGTGTCTTCCCGGAACGGCCAACTCCGTCGCCGCACTGATCGACAGCATCGAGTGGCCGGAGATCATGGGGACCATTTCGGGCGACGACACGATTCTGATTATTTGCCGAAGGCCGGAAGACAGCAGCTCGGTCGTGTCCCAGATTATGGGGTATATTTAAGAATCGAATCGGGTCATCGGAGGTGGCTAATACGTATGCTGGAGACTTTATCCATCCGGAATCTGGCGGTTGTGGAGAGTGTGGATGTGCATTTCCATTCCGGCTTTCATGTGCTGACCGGCGAGACCGGCGCAGGCAAGTCCATCATCATTGATGCGCTTGCCCTGATTGCCGGCGGCCGGGGATCGGCGGATTCCATCCGCTACGGCTGCGACAAAGCGGAAATGGAAGCGCTGTTCAATCTGCCGGAGAGACACCCGGTCTGGGAGACGCTGGACCGGCTTGGTATCCGCAGCAATCCCGAGGAGCATCTGATTATCCGGCGGGAACTCAATGCGCAGGGCAAGAGCATCTCCCGGGTCAACGGACAGATGGTCAATCTGACCATGCTGCGGGAAATCGGAGATCAGCTCGTCAATATCCACGGTCAGCACGAGCATCAGAATCTGCTTAGGGCGGAACGTCATCTGGGCCTGCTTGACACTTACGGCGACGCCGTCATCGGCCCGCTGAAGACCGAATACCAGTCGCGGTACAGCGAATTCGCCCAAGCCGAGAAAGAGCTGCGGGAGCTTCAGGAATCGAGCCAGAAGAGCTATCAGATGCTCGACCTGTACCGGTTCCAGCTGGAGGAAATCTCCTCCGCGGCCCTGAAGCCCGGAGAAGACGAATGGCTCGCGGAAGAAAGGGTCAAACTATCCCACAGCGAGAAAATGATGGAGTCGGTATCAGGGGCCTATGAGCTGCTGTACGGCAGACAAGGGCTGGAGACGATCGGCAACGTCATTTCCAGGCTGGAAGATGCGGTGCGTTACGACGAGAAAGGTTTGCGTCCTGTGCTGGAGCAGCTGCAATCCTCCTACTACCAGCTGGAGGACGCCGCTTTTCAGCTTCGCGATTACCGGGAAGACATTGAATTCAATCCCGAGCGTCTGGAGGAAGTCGAGAACCGGCTGGATCTGATCACCGGACTGCGGCGCAAGTATGGGGATACGGTGGAACAGATTCTGGCATACTATGATCAAATCTCCCGGGAAAGCGAGCTGCTGGAGAATAAGGATGAGTATGTGGAGAAGCTGACGGCCAAGCGCAATCTTCTTCTGACCGGGCTGATGGAAGCAGCCGAGAAGCTGAGCGAAGCGCGCAGACAGTGCGCGCGGGATTTGGCGGCACAAGTCGAAGGTGAACTGAAGGACCTTCAAATGGAACGGACGAAGCTGGAGGTCAAGCTGGAGCTGCTGGAGGACCCGCGGGGCGTTGAAGTGGACGGCCGGCGCATCCGGCTGACCCGCCAGGGAATCGACAGCGCCGAGTTCATGATCTCGCCGAATCCCGGCGAGCCGTTGCGTCCTCTGGGCCGGATCGCCTCCGGCGGCGAGCTGTCGCGAATCATGCTGGCGATGAAGAGCATTTTTGCCCGGCATGACCAGATTCCCGTTCTCATCTTCGACGAAGTGGATACCGGGGTCAGCGGGCGGGCGGCCCAGTCGATTGCGAACAAGCTGTACCGGCTCGCCTCCTCCTGCCAGGTGTTCTCCATTACCCATCTGCCGCAGGTGGCCTGTATGGCCGATCATCAATACCTGATCCGCAAAATCGTCGAGGACGGCCGCACCATGACCGAAGTGGAACCGCTTGAGGCTGAAGGGCGCATTATGGAGCTGGCCCGCATGCTCGGCGGGGTCGAAATTACGGAGAAGACCCTGCATCACGCACAGGAAATGCTGGATCTGGCGGAGGCCAGCAAAGCGGCTGAAGCCCAAGCGGCGCAATGATTGACAGTAATAAAAGCCTGGGGGCAGGGTTATCTTATAGGTACGCAATTGGCGACCACCTTTTCGTCAAGCGAAAGAAGCAAAAGGGAGCGTGACAGCCATTGAAGCCTAACCTCAGGAAAGCCATGCCAGGCCTTTTTCTTGTCTTCTTTCTGACTGCAACCGCCGCCGTCCATGAGGGGCGAAGCTATGCTTCGACGGACGCTCCGGCACCAGCTGCGTCCGGACAGGCCGATACCGTCCGGTCGTTCGCAGACAGGGCCCCGGGTTCAGCCCCTCGGGTTATTCCCGGCGGACAGACCATCGGCGTCAAGGTTAAATCCGACGGCGTACTCGTTGTCGGACACCATCGGGTCGAAGTATCCGATGAATCCAAAATATCGCCCGGCGAAGCAGTCGGACTGCTGCCGGGCGATCTGCTGACTGCTATGGACGGCGTGCGCCTGGGAGGAGTGGCCCGGGTTGCCGACTTGGTCAAGCAAGCCGGCGAACAGAACCGCCCGCTCCGAATTACGTTCAACCGCTCGGGCAGGGTAAGGAATGTGGATCTCAAGCCGGCCTATGACCGAACCGACCGCGTGTGGAGGCTTGGGCTGTATATCCGCGATTCGGCCGCAGGGGTCGGTACGCTGACCTTCTACGATCCCCGGCAGGGCGTCTACGGGGCGCTGGGACATGTGATAACGGATATCAACACCGGAACGCCCATTGTCGTCGGCAGCGGCCATATTGTCGAGTCCAGCGTAACCTCAATTTCCAAAAGCCAGGATGGCGACCCCGGAGAGAAGCGGGCTCATTTCCTCAAGGAGAGCCGGGTGCTCGGCAATGTGCGAAGCAATACCGATTTCGGCATCTTCGGCCGGATGGATCGTTCACCCGGGCACAGTCTGTATCAGGAGCCGGTCCCGGTAGCCCTGAGCAGCGAAGTGAAGGAAGGACCGGCGCAGATTCTCACTGTCGTGGAAGGGCAGCAGGTCGAACGGTTCGACGTGGAGATTATCCATGTAGCCAAGCAGTCAGAACCGGCGACCAAAGGCATGGTACTGCGCATTACCGATTCCCGGCTGATTGATAAGACGGGCGGAATCGTTCAGGGGATGAGCGGCAGCCCGATCCTGCAGAACGGCAAGCTGGTCGGAGCGGTGACCCATGTGTTCGTCAATGATCCGAAGTCCGGGTATGGCTGTTTCATCGAGTGGATGCTGCATGATTCCGGCGCTGCAGCCGCCGCCTAACCGATTCCTAATCTTAAGGCCAAAGCGCCTTAAGATTATTTTTTTGGCTGAAATGTCGAATGGGCAAGAATGGAATCGAACCTTAGAATAAAATATTTCATTATAAATCAGGCTGGAAAAAAAATAAAGAAAAATAATTTTCGACAGAAGGAAATTCATCCCATCTGTCGAAAATGTATCAAAGACAAAAACGACATTCGCCAGAGGAACCGAAATTCATCAACCAACCATAAGGAGGAACTGAACGAGTGCATAATATTGAAGTGTTGTTGGCCGACGATAACCGCGAATTTACGAATCTGCTTGCCGAGTATATCTCTGAGCAGGAAGACATGACTGTGACGGGCATTGCCTATAACGGTGAAGAGGTGCTCCAACTGCTGCGGGATGCCCGCAAGCTCCCCGACGTGCTGATTCTGGATATTATCATGCCGCACCTTGACGGTCTCGGTGTACTGGAACGGATTCGGGAGATGAACCTGCAGTCTCAGCCCAAGATTATTATGCTCACGGCGTTTGGACAGGAGAATATTACGCAGCGTGCGGTGCAGCTCGGCGCAGCGTATTATATTCTGAAGCCGTTCGATATGGAAGTGCTGGCCAACCGGGTGCGGCAGCTCGTTGGAGGCCCGTCGGTAGGCAGTCTGACCGGCGGCGGTTCGGGGAGCAGTACCCTCTACAGCCATGCCAAATCGAATGTAGTTCCTCTCTCCAAAGGAAAGAATCTGGACGCCAACATTACCTCGATCATACATGAAATCGGCGTTCCTGCGCATATTAAGGGGTATCAGTACCTTCGCGAGGCCATTACGATGGTCTACAACAACATCGAAATTCTCGGAGCCATAACGAAGACGCTCTATCCGGCCATTGCCGAGAAGTTCAAGACGACGCCGTCCCGCGTCGAGCGGGCGATCCGCCATGCCATTGAAGTCGCCTGGACCCGGGGGAATATTGATTCCATCAGCCACCTGTTCGGCTATACCATTAATATCTCCAAATCCAAGCCGACCAACTCCGAATTTATCGCCATGGTAGCCGACAAGCTGCGGATTGAGCATAAGGTGTCGTGAAGGGGTAAGGATCAATAAACGTGCCTGTTGAGGGTATAAGACAAGGACTCGCCTACAAGGGAGTCCTTTTTCGTTTAGCTGAATTGGCTACGATTAAAATTGATTAGTATGCGCAAAGTACAACAATAACCGCAAATGCCGCTTATACGATGTGGATGATATGGCTGAACAGAGAAATCCCGCCAGCACATGTCCTGGCGGGATTTTGGCTTGGAGAAGACGGCTCGGCTGAAGCGTAATCTAACAAGATTCCGAGAGTTCTCCGAATTGCCGCTGAGTGAGTTCAAGTTCAACCAAAGCTATAAAATCAGGTGAGACCTTCGCTTGTAAAGCCATTTCATAGATGTCCATTAACTGCTCGTCCGACAGAATCTCCAGGGAAGAAGGACGCGGCGAAGGGGTGAAGAAATAGTTCATAGGGCTTCCTCCTGTATCAGATGTAGGCAATCTGGGGTGTGCCTTTTACCAAATGGTACCATCTGAAGCGCCTTCTGTCTTCCCTGATTCAACCGCTAAATTCCCCTTTACAAATGATGGGTATTATGTAATAATACTCGTTTTATTGTTGCTCAAATATCTTAAAGATCAGGAAGTACCGTTGATAGGGAGCTCGAGCTCTGGGGGGATTTTCTGGACGCCAAATACTTCTTGAGCCTCGACTCATTGGATTCGGAGACAGAGGCAAAAGAAGGGGCGGTACGGAAATTAACGACTTTGCGAACCGAATCATAATCCCCTACATTGTCCAGATTGACCACATTGCTTCGATCCAGACGTTCAAAGCCCTTACTCCCATAAGCGGCATGCAGATCCGAAAGAGTGGTGGGGAGAACATATTCGCCTTCTTGGGTATGGACGATTATTGTATTTTTAAAATTAGAAAAATACAAAATTTCGTTCTCATGGATTTCATGAGAAGCCCCGTTTTTTTGCAGAACACGCATTGTTTTCCCCATCCTTGTCCAGTTACTTACGGAGTTCTTGCGGAATTTCCGGGCTGTGATAGAAAGGTTTTAGTACGGTTGCAAAAGATTTGGCAGTTGCAGCCAGAGCCTTAGACGTATATTTAGCCAGTGTTTTTTTCATATTTAGCATGCCCTCCTTTCCATGGAATTAGAAATAGCGATTGAACCAAAAACACAAGCCCAATTGAGGGAGAGTTGAAATCAAAATTAGTTAATACCAAAATAACTGAAGTAGCCTTCCAGTAAGGGTGAAGGTTTTTTGATAATAAAGTGTTTTTATCCATACGGGGCGCGAATAAAAGAACAATCATTAAAAATATAAAATTAAGCCAAAAAACAGGAACATAGAAAAAGTGGGAAATATGAGGGATGGTAATACAAAGTAGGATAGAAAAAAGATTACATACAGTAGTGCTTTTAAAATGAGCTCCTCCAGAAAAAAAGCGGATAAGAAAAACTGCACACAAAGTGATGAAGGTATCCATAAAAGCTTTGGATATATAACCAAAAACTAAAGAAACGATGAGGATAACAGAGGAATTAATAATTATTGAGAGAGCATATTGTAAAACGGCTATAGAAGCAGTCTCTTCAGGATTGGCAGATTTGATAGCAGTAGCTATTTTAAAAGCTATCGTTCTCATGTAATCTATCCTTTTTGTAAGAGAAATGAACATATATGTAGAAAATTAATACATAAACCATGGGTAAAATGACAAGAATGGTGTTTATAAAGTTCGCTATATAAACGGTTAATAAAATGATCGCAAAGGAAGGAATATTCAGAGAGACTAATAATACTTCTCTGGTTTCCATCTCAACTTTTCCGGTTTGTTTATCTGGGATAAAATCAAAACCAATTCGTTTCTTTCGGATATACCAAGCAATAAGAAGAGCTACGGTGGCAGTGGAAACTTGCAGGATATAAGTATTAAGATCGGAGACAGAAGGGAATTTAACAGAAAGCAAGCCTAATTTGCTCATGAGAAAGTAAAAGACGGTTTGTATTGAGGTATAAGCCTGATAAGCAAAGCCTGTCATAACTGCCGCGTAGAAAATATGAATCTTAAAAAGCATCCATAAAAAAGCAAAAACCAGAACATACTGAACTATAATATCAACTTGAACCCAACCATGATCGTATCGAAGAATATAAGAAAAGAACCCCATAATAAATCCGGCAAATATCATTTCAAACGGGTAAAGATCAATTTTAAAAACACTGAAGGCTAAAGCGAACATTGCGTAAATCTCTAAAATCGAGAACACCATGAACAGAACAAACTCCGTCACTTCCACACACTCCCAAGAGCCGAGTAAACAATTGAAATCCTGCCATCATTATACATAAATCCATATAATTCAACAATAACCAAATTGAAAAATTGGAACAATATGAAAGAAAATTTTAATAAAAAGGAAGCAGAACCGGGAAAGAGAGCGGAAGGGCAAAACAAAAGACATGCCGGCGGCGGCATGCCTAGTCGGTGTCGGTATGGGGTTCATCGGGCTTCCTTCTGGCAAGCAGGTATTTTTTCAGTCGGGATTCGTTGGATTCGGAGACAACGGCGAACTTCGGAGCATTCCGGAAGTTCACGACCTTGCGTTCGGCGTCATAATTCTCGACGTTGCCAAGGTTAACGACGTTGCTGCGATCCAGGCGTTCAAAACCATGGCCTCCGTATGCGGCATACAAATCGGACAGGGTCGTGGGCAGTACATATTCGCCATCCTTGGTATGAACGAATATTGTATTTTTGTAGTTAGAGAAATACAATATTTCCTCCTCCCGGATCTCCCGGGAAGAACCATCGTTTAGCAGAACACGCATGCTTTCCCCATCCTTATACGGTTACTTACGGAGTTCTTGCGGAATTTCCGGACTGTGCAGCGTCAGCTTGCAGACCGAAGCGAACAGACGCGCCGAGCCGGCGAGTACGCTGGAAGCCTGTCTGGCGATTAATTTCATCATCGGGTGTTCCTCCTTTCCCAGGGGATTACTGTTAAGGACTGCGCCAGAAAAGCGAGCCCGATCACAGACGACTGGACGAAGAAGTTGATGAGCACCAATACCACCGATATTCCCTTCATTGCCGGGTAGAGGCGGGCCGGGATCTGGGTGTTGATATCCGGATTCGGTGAAAAGACCAGCATGAGGATAAGCGCCGCCGCGTTCAGAATGAAGAGTACGGATTCTGCGTATGGGACAAGCAGTGGAAGACCCACGCAGATGAAGATCGAAGAGACATTGCAGGCTGCCGCAGTTCGCAGGTGGAAGCCTCCCGAGAAGAAGCGGAGCAGTACGAAGGCTGCCAGACAGAGCAGAGACTGAGCCATGAAGCCGAACATCCAGCCCAGAAGGGCGGAGCCGGCTATGACCAAAAGCGTATTCAGGATGATGCCCAGGGCGTATTGCATGACCTCTACCGAAGCGGTCTGTTCCGCATTCGAGCGTTTGATGGACAGTGCAATCTTATGCGCCAAAGTATTCATCGTCCCCACGATCCTTCTTGTAAGATAAATACATATATCCGTACAATAAAGCGGCATAAGAGAAAGGCATCAGGAAGAAGAACTCGGCCAAATCTGAAGCGAAATATTGAATGGCCAGAACAAACAGCAGCGAGGGCAGGCTTAGAGCGAAGAGGATACGATCCCTCCGGCTAAACTGAACCCTAACATCCGGCTTGTCGGGCACGAAGTCGAAGCCCTTGCGCTTCTTCTCGATAAACAATCCCAAGGCTACACCCGTAATTGCCGACAGCACCTGAAGAACATACGAAGGAATCATCGGGTCCAGACCTTCAATCGAGAAAGCGCCTACCCAAGTCATGACCAGATACAGCAGCGACTGAAGGAACATGTAAGCCAGGTAAGCCATGCTGACCATGATGGAGGCGAAGAACGGATGAATCCGGAAGAGCATCCAGAGAAAACAGAATGCAAGCGTGTACTGAAGCGTAATATCTACATAGATCAAATTGTAATCGTGACGCAAAAAATACGAAAAGAATCCCATGATAAAGGTGGCGAAGACCATTTCCTTCGGGTACAAATCTATCTTGAAGATTTTGAACGCCAGATAGAACAGGGCGAATGCTTCAATGATCGAGAACAGGATGAACAGGACAAACTGAGTCAATGGATACACTCCCGCGAACCGATTAAACAATTGAAATCTTGCCACCATTATACAGAATCTCATATAATTCAACAATACAAACAGGCAAGAAATCAGGTGTTCTCATTAGATCATAGGCGGAAACGGCCGGAAAGGAAAGTGCAGAATGAGAGATGCGCTGGATAAAGATGAATATTCTATTTTTGTCGCTCATTATCTGGAACAAATAACCGAAGAAGGAGAATTATCGGATATCTACCGAAGCCAATCAGACGATTTAATAGCTCGTTTCGGGAGACTGACCGAAGAGCAGGCCGGATACCGGTATGCCGAAGGCAAATGGAGCGTGAAGGAAGTGCTGGGGCATCTGACGGACAGCGTCCAGATCTTCAGTTACCGGCTCCTGTGCCTGGCCCGGGGAGAATCGCAGCCGCTTCCGGGGTTCGAGGAGAACCTTTATGTACGGGAAGGCCGTTTCGACGCAGCCGGACTGGATACGCTTCTGGCCCGCTACCGCGCGATGCGGGATGCGGCGCTGGCGTTGGCGGAGAGTCTGCCGGAAGAAGCGATGATGCACAAAGGCATTGTCAACGGCAATCCGCTGTCGGCAAGAGCGCAGTGGCTGATGCTGATCGGACATGAACGTCATCATATCCGTATTCTGGAAGAACGCTACGGGGTGTAAGCGGTGAAGAATCTCTTCATGAAGCTGGCTGGCCTCATTATCCCGCCCGAGAGATGTACTGTCCTGATCACATTCAGCCTCGACCAATATATGTCTGCCAAAAATACGCTGGCTGCTTCCGGCATCGGCCACCGTTCCCTGATGAAAGCTTCTGCGCGCGAGCTCGGCCAGCGCGCCGGTACAGGCGGCAGCGGAATCAAGCAGAAATACGAGATCCGGGTCCGGCCCGAAGACGAAGAGCGGGCGCTTGCTGCTCTTCGCTCGAGCCGGGGAAGGAACGATTAGAAGCGCGCCTTACAGCGGCGGATTCTTATGGCATTTGCGGCAGACCGGATAGTAGGCTTCATTGCCGCCGATCTGGATCTGCCGGCCGCTGTAGACGGGCTTGCCGTTCTCGACGCGGAGCGTCATGATGGCTTTGCGTTCGCAGAACCAGCAGATGGTCTTCATTTCCTCGATTTTGTCCGCGTAGATGAGCATATATTGGCTGCCCTCGAACAGGTTGTTCTGGAAGTCATTCTTCAGGCCGAAGGCCATGACGGGTATATTCAGCTCGTCCACGATCCGGACCAGCTCCAGAATGCTGTGCTTGCTTAAGAATTGGCACTCGTCCACGAGCACGCAATGCGGCTTCGGCTGGTGGGCGGCCACAAGTTCATACATATTCGTCTTCTCGTCAACGGCGATGGCCTGCCGGCGCAGGCCGATCCGGGAGGAGACATAACCGACTTCATCGCGGTTGTCGATGGAAGAGGTGAAGATCAGCACGGACTTGCCCTGTTCCTCGTAGTTGTGCGCCACCTTCAAAATCTCGATGGATTTACCGCTGTTCATCGATCCGTATTTAAAAAACAACTGAGCCACTGTACATCGGTCCCTTCAGAAAAATGCAGTCAATCCAGCCTACCATATTTGGCGGCAAGGAGGCCAGCCCATAAGCGGCAGTTGGTTCCGGCTTCCGCAATCTGCTAAGATTATGGGTATTCCAGAGGTAAGAAAGAAGGACAGGACAGAACCATGGACAAAACGGAAGGTTTGAGAAACAAAGCGGCTTCCATCAAGGAAAGAGAAACACTCGGCCAAGAGACGCAAGAATTGCTGGACGAGCTGCTGGAGGCCCTAGCCGAGAGCGAACGAAGCAACCGGGCGCTGCGGCGGGCCGCGCTGAAGGCGGCGGGGACGGGCGGCATGTCCACCCGTCTGAAGGACGCGCTGTACGAATAACTGCGGGAGATGCATCTATGTCGGTCATCATTCCTTTTATCCGAAAATATAAAGTCGCGGCGGCCGCCTCGCTGGCCATGATGCTGATTGAGCTGGCGGTGGAATTGTCCCAGCCGCTGCTGATTTCAAAGATTATAGATGAAGGCATCCGGCAGCGGGACGCCGGAACGGTCTGGATGTGGGGCGGAGTGCTGCTGGCAAGCGCTGCGGTCGCTTTTGCCGCGGGCATTCTGAGCTCCTTCTTCGCTGCGCACACAAGCCAGGGGTTCGCGTTCGATCTTCGGGACAAGCTCTACTCGCGGATTCAGCGGTTCAGCTACGAGACGTTCAGCCGGTTCGCGGCCTCCTCGCTGATAACACGGCTGACGGGGGATGTCGGCCAGCTTCAGGATACCCTCTTCATGAGTCTCCGGTTCATGACCCGGATTCCGCTGGTCGTAATCGGAAGCGTGGTCATGGCGCTGGTGGTCCACGCGGGACTCGGCGTCTGGCTGGCCCTGACGGTGCCGCTGCTGCTTGGATTTCTCTATCTCTCCATGCGGATGGCCGCGCGCCGCTTCAAGGCGGTGCAGGAGCGGCTGGACAGCGTGAACGGCGTGATTCAGGAGAACCTGACCGGCATCGCACTGATCCGCGCTTTTGTCCGCACCGGGCATGAGATCGCCCGTTTCGGCGAAGCCAGCCTCGGGCTGATGCGCAGCAGTGTCCGGGCGCTGAAGCTGACGGAGACAAGCGCGCCGATTCTGATGCTGATGATGAACGGAGCTGTCATTCTCGTCCTCTGGTTCGGACGGGTGCAGATTGAGGTCGGAAGCGCAACGCTCGGCGAGACCGTGGCGGTCGTGAACTACTGCCTGCGGACCATCGGCGCCTTGTCGGCGCTGTCGGGCATTGTGGTGACCTATTCCAAGGCCCGGGCTTCCGTGCAGCGCATCCGCGAGGTCATGGAAGCCGAAGAGGGAAGCGGCGAGAACCGTGCTGATCTCTCCGGCCTGTCTGCGGCTTCCTTGCTCACCGCAGGACAGCGTCTGTCCGAGGCGGGAGCGGGGCGGGGCGCCGTTGTGTTTGAGCATGTCGATTTTCACTACCCCGGGAGCGACATTCCAATCCTTAGCGACATTTCGTTCCGGGTGCGTCCCGGCGAACGGGTTGCAGTCATGGGGGCGACCGGCTCGGGCAAATCGTCGCTTGTCGCCCTCATCCCGAGGCTTTATGAGCCGTCCGCCGGGCGGGTGCTCGTGGACGGCGAGGATGTTCGGAGCATGGATGAGTCCCGGCTGCGGGGCATGATCGGCTATGCGCCGCAGGAGGCGCTGCTGTTTTCCGGCACGATCCGGGACAATATCGCCTGGGGCAAGCCGGACGCTTCGCAGGAGGAGATCGGGCGCGCCGCGGAAGCGGCCCAGATCGCGGAGACGATCCGGGGCCTGCCCGAAGGCTGTGAGACGCGGCTTGGCCAGCGCGGAGTGAACCTCTCGGGCGGGCAGAAGCAGCGTCTTGGCATTGCCCGGGCGCTGGTGCGCCGTCCGGCGATTCTGATTCTGGACGACAGCACGAGCGCGCTCGACGCGGTGACGGAAGGAAGGCTGCTGAAGGCGCTGGAGAGCCTGTCCTGCACGACTTTTTTGATTACCCAGAAAATCAGCTCCACCCGTTCCTGCGACCGGATTCTTCTGCTGGAGGACGGCAGGCTTGAAGCCGAAGGCACGCATGACGACTTGATGAAGCAGTCCGCCCTGTACCGGACCATCTGGGAATCCCAAGCTCCGGCACCAGCGGCGGGAGAGGAGGCGCGCCATGCTCAAGGAACTGATTGAACCGTTCAGGCATCCGAGGCCGGCCTTCACGCTTGGCGAAAGCCGGGGGCTGTCTTCGGGGAGAGGACCGAAGGCAGCCAAGGCCAAGGACTATAACGGCACGCTGGCCCGCATATGGAGCTATCTGGCGAAGCGCAGAGCGAAGCTGGGGCTGGTTCTGTTCATGGTCGTTCTAAGCTCGGGCCTCTCTCTGCTGGCCCCGTATATGATCGGGCGGGCGGTGGATACCTATCTCGGGGGCGGCGGGGAGCATTGGCCCCGGTTCCTCGGAGCGCTGACGGCGGTCTACGTCGGGTATGCCGTCAGTTCCTGGCTCCAGAACATCTGGATGATCGACATCGCCCAGGAGACGGTCTACCGGATGCGGACAGACCTGTTCCGCCATCTGCACCGGTTGCCGATTCCGTTCTTCAACCGGCGGCAGCAGGGCGAAATTATGAGCCGGCTGACGAATGATATCGAGAGCGTCAGCTCGACGCTGAACAGCTCGGCCATCCAGATTTTCTCCAGCGTCTTAACGCTGGTAGGCACGGTCTCGGTCATGCTGTGGTTAAGCCCGCTTCTGACGCTGCTGACGTTCATCGTGGTCCCGCTGATGGCGCTCGGGATGCGGTGGATCACCCGCCGCACCGGGCCGCTCTTCAAGGAGCGCCAGCGCAGCATGGGCGAGCTGAACGGATTTATTGAGGAGACGCTGTCGGGGCAGCGGCTCATCAAGGCTTTTTCCCAGGAGGAACGGGTGATTGAGGATTTCGCAGAGCGCAACCGGCGGATCATGCTGTCGGGCTACTGGGCGCAGGTGATTTCGGGCTTTATTCCGAAGCTGATGAACAGTCTGAACAACCTCAGCTTCGCCATCGTTGCCGGCGTCGGCGGCATCCTGGCGGTTCACGGCTCGGTGACGGTGGGAACGATTCTCGTCTTTGTGGAGTACACCCGCCAGTTCACCCGGCCGCTCAATGACCTGGCCAACCAATGGAACACGCTGCTGTCGGCGATAGCCGGGGCCGAGCGGGTCTTTGAAGTGCTGGCCGAGGAGACGGAGGCCGCTTGGGAGAAGGGAGCGTCGGCTCTGCCGGCTGTTCAGGGAGCGGTCTCCTTCCAGGGGGTATCGTTCTCGTACGACGGAGAGCGGGAGAACCTGTCGGACATTACGTTCAAGGCCAAGCCGGGCGAGACGGTGGCGCTGGTCGGTCCGACCGGAGCCGGCAAAACAACGCTGATCGGCCTGCTCTGCCGGTTCTATGAACCGGCTAAAGGACAAATTGCCGTAGACGGCAGGGACCTGTCGGGAGTGACGCGGGAGAGCCTGCGGAGCCAGATGGCGTTCGTGCTGCAGGATACGTTCCTGTTCAAAGGAACGATCCGGGACAATATCCGCTACGGCCGGCTGGACGCTTCGGATGAAGAGGTGGAGCGCGCCGCGATGGCGGCCAACGCCCACTCCTTCATCATGAGGCTGCCGGGCGGCTATGCCCACCTGCTCGAGACGGGCGGAAGCGGCATCAGCCAGGGCCAGCGTCAGCTGCTGGCCATCGCGCGCGCCATTCTGGCGGACCCGGCGATTCTCGTGCTGGACGAGGCGACGAGCAGCATTGACACCGTAACGGAAGTGAAGATCCAGGAAGGGCTGCTGGCGCTTATGAAGGGACGGACGAGCTTCGTCATTGCCCACCGGCTCGGCACGATCCGCCGCGCGGACCGGATTCTGGTCATGCAGGGCGGCCGGATTGTCCAGCAGGGCACCCATGAAGAGCTGGCGGGAGTGCCCGGACTGTATGCGGAGCTGGTGAGCGGGGGAGAAGAGGAAGAGCAGGGAGAAGACCACCATTAAGAAAGTGGGAACGTTAGTGGATGTAAGAGAACTTATTCCGAAGGATAAGATGGATACTGACTCGGTGAACAAGTTGAAGAACCTGGATGTTCGTCTGCTTCGTGACCTTGTACCCGATTTGTTGGAATGGACCCAGGATTGCAATTGGCCGGTAGCTCGGGACATCGGAGAATTATTGCTGCCTTTAGGCCATGAACTAATCCCTTATCTTAGAGAAATCTTTGCCTCTGATGATGACTGTTGGAAATATGCCATCCTTGTCGAACTGGTCAAGAAATTACCGATGGCAGTGTTGGCGGAGATGGAGCCGGATTTAAGAAGGCTGGCTTTCCATCCTACCCGGGGCGAAAGGGATGAATTGGCGGCGGAAGAGGCGGCAGAAATTCTGGCGCATATGGAGAAGTACGACAAGTTTGAACTTTAGAAGGAAGGGCGCCGGAGGCGCCCTTTTGCATGTCCGAAGAAACCGGAATACCCGCCGCTTGGTGGCGCCGTCAAAACCGAGTACAATAATAGAGCGAAAGAGGATAGAGTCTGGATACATAGGATTGGAGGATAATCAAGCTATGACCATTACATGCGATGTGGCCGTGCTCGGCGGGGGAACCGGCGGGTATGTGGCGGCGATCCGCGCCGCCCAGCTCGGCAAATCGGTCGTTGTGATCGAACGGGACAAGCTCGGCGGCACCTGTCTGCACCGGGGCTGCATTCCGAGCAAGGCGCTGCTGCGCAGCGCGGAGCTGTATGCGGAGATGAAGGAGAGCGAACAGTACGGCATCGAAACGTCCGGCGTGCGGCTCGTCTTTCCCGGCGTTCAGCGGCGCAAGGAGACGATTGTGGAGCAGCTTCATCAGGGCGTGCAGTACTTGATGCGCAAAAATAAAATTCAGGTCCTGCGCGGGCAGGGCCGCGTGATCGGGCCGTCCATCTTCTCGCCCCGCAGCGGAGCGGTGGCGGTCGAGCTGGAAGACGGAGAGATGGAGACGGTTGTCCCGTCCCATCTCATCCTGGCGACCGGCTCGAAGCCCCGGGTGCTGCCGGGCCTGGAGCCGGACGGCGAGCGGATTCTGAGCAGCGAGGAAGCGCTGCTGCTGGACGAGCTTCCCGCGTCGATGCTCATCGTCGGCGGCGGGGTGATCGGCGCCGAGTGGGCGTCGATGCTGGCCGATTTTGGCGTTGAGGTCATAATCGCGGAAGCCGGGCCGCAGCTCCTGCCCCGGGAGGATGCCGAGGTGGCGAAGGAGCTGGAGCGGCTTCTCAAGAAGCGCGGCGTCCGGGTGCTTACGGGAGTAGAAGTCGGAGCGGATGCTTGCCGCAAGGTCGGTACCGGCATTGAGCTTGAGGTGCGGCGGGGCGGAAAGACCGAGATGCTCGCCGCAGAGATGGTGCTGGTGTCGGTCGGCCGGACGGCGAATGTCGAGGGCATCGGACTGGAGAATACAGATGTCCGCTTCGGGAGCGGAGTCATTGAAGTGAACGAAATGATGCAGACAGCGGAGCCGCATATCTACGCCATCGGCGACTGCATCGGCGGCCTTCAGCTGGCCCATGCGGCGAGCCATGAGGGGATCATCGCCGCCAATCACCTGGCCGGAGAGCCGGCGCATCCGTATAAGGCGCATCTGGTGCCGCGCTGCGTCTATACCCGGCCGGAGGTGGCGAGCGTCGGCATTACCGAAGAGGAAGCGAAGGCGCAGGGCCGGGAGACGGCGGTCGGCAAATTCCCGTTCTCGGCGATCGGGAAAGCGCTGGTGCACGGGGCCAAGGAAGGCTTCGTCAAAGTGGTCGCCGACAAGGCCAGCGGCGATATTCTCGGCGTTCAGATGATCGGTCCCCATGTGACGGACCTCATCGGAGAGGCGGCGCTGGCCCAGTTCCTGGACGCGACGCCGTGGGAGGTCGGAGAGATGGTACATGCCCATCCGACCCTGTCGGAGATTCTGGGCGAGGCGATGCTGGCCGTGGACGGCCGGGCTATCGGCATATAAGAGAGCAGCGACGGGAACCAGGGTCTCCAAGGAAAGATAGGAGCCTTCGTTCTCGTTTCTTTTCTCGGGCAATGGCGGTATAATGGAGCTGATCAGGTTTTAGTACCTGGTTTTAAGATCAGATCAGGACTTGGGAGGTTCTCCGCTATGGAAAGTCAGAGTACGGTTCAGACGGTCAACCGGCATGCGCCGCTTGGCCTCAGCGACGGCCAGGCGCTTGACATGTATCGATATATGACGCTTGCGCGCAAGTACGATGAGCGCAGTCTGCTGCTGCAGCGCGCGGGCAAGATCAATTTTCACGTCTCGGGCATCGGCCAGGAGGCGGCGCAGGTGGGAGCGGCATTCGCGCTGGACCGCGAGACCGATTATTTTCTGCCGTATTACCGCGATTATGCCTTTGTGCTGTCCGTTGGAATGACGCCCCGGGAGCTGATGCTGTCCGTATTCGCCAAGGCGGAGGACCCGAACAGCGGCGGCCGGCAGATGCCGGGCCACTTCGGCTGCAAGCGGCTGCGCATTGTGACCGGGTCCAGCCCGGTAACGACGCAGGTGCCGCATGCGGTAGGTTTTGCGCTCGCCGCCAAGATGCGGCGGGAGAAGGCGGTCTCGTTCGTCACGTTCGGCGAGGGCTCGAGCAATCAGGGCGATTTTCACGAAGCGTGCAATTTCGCAGGGGTCAACAAGCTGCCCGTCATCATCATGTGCGAGAACAACCAATACGCCATCTCGATTCCGGCGCACCGCCAGCTCGGCGGCAAAGTCAGCGACCGCGCGCTCGGCTACGGCTTTCCGGGCGTCCGTGTGGACGGCAACGATGTGCTGGAGGTCTACCGCGTGGTGAAGGAAGCGCGCGAGCGCGCCCTGGCCGGCGAAGGGCCGACGCTGATTGAGGCGATGATGTACCGTTTGTCGCCGCACTCCACCTCCGACAATGATCTGGCTTACCGCACGAAGGAGGAAGTGGACGCGAATTGGGAGAAGGACGGACTCGCGCATTACCGCAAGTACCTGACCGATCTGGGCCTGTGGGATGAAGACAAGGAGCGCGATCTGGTCGCCCAGTGCAATCTGGAGATCAAGGAAGCGACGGAATATGCGGACCGCGCGCCGTTCCCGAAGCCCGAGGATACGCTGCTGCACGTCTATGCGGATACCGAAGGAGGGGCGTAAGTCATGGCGGTTATGGAATATATTGATGCCATCCGGCTGGCGATGAAGGAAGAGATGGAGCGCGACGATTCGGTGTTCGTGCTCGGCGAGGACGTCGGCGTCAAAGGCGGCGTGTTCACAACGACCAAGGGGCTGCAGGAACAGTTCGGCGCAGAGCGCGTGCTGGATACCCCGCTTGCGGAATCCGCGATTGCCGGGGTGGCGATCGGCGCGGCCATGTACGGCATGAGGCCGATTGCGGAGATGCAGTACTCCGACTTCATGCTGCCGGCGACGAACCAGATTATCAGCGAGGCGGCCAAAATCCGCTACCGCTCCAACAACGACTGGAGCTGTCCGGTCGTCATCCGCGCCCCGATCGGCGGCGGCATCTTCGGCGGGCTATACCACTCCCAGTGCCCGGAGTCGATCTTCTTCGGAACGCCGGGGCTCAAGATTGTCGCCCCGTATTCGGCGGCGGACGCCAAAGGGCTGCTGAAAGCCGCGGTCCGCGATCCCGATCCGGTGCTGTTCTTCGAGAACAAGAAATGCTACAAGCTGATCAAGGAAGACGTGCCGGAAGGCGATTATGTGACCGAGATCGGCAAAGCGAATGTGCTGCGCGAAGGCGACGACATCACGGTAATCGGGTACAGCCTGCCGCTGCATTTTGCGATGGCCGCCGCGGAGGAGCTGGAGCGAGAGCAGGGCATCACGGCCCATATTCTTGATCTGCGCACCCTTCAGCCGCTCGATAAGGAAGCGATTCTTGCCGCAGTCCGCCGGACCGGCAAGGTGCTGATCGTTCATGAGGACAACAAGACCGGCGGCGTGGGCGCCGAGGTGGCGGCAATCATCGCCGAGGAGTGCCTCTTCGAGCTGGACGCGCCGATTGCCCGCCTGTGCGGCCCGGACGTGCCGGCAATGCCGATCAGCCCGCCGATGGAGAAGTTCTTCATGCTGAGCAAGGATAAGCTCAAGGCGGAAATGCTGCGGCTGGCGCAGTTCTAAGGACGAAGCAAGGCGCTGAGGCGGGCTGAGGACGGGCTAGGATGAGCCAATGTGCTAAGGACCGGCTAAGGTTTAGGGACGAGTTAAGACGCTAAGGACGGGCTAAGGAAGAACTAAGGCGCTAAGCGCGGGCTAAGGCAGGACAACACACGGACTAAGGACGGAGCGGACAACAGCCCGCCCGGCGGGCTGTTGTTTCGTGATGCCCTATGTGGCTGCGGCTGCCGCTGCGGTTGCAGATACAGCCGTTCCTCAGCGATAACCGCAGTTGTTGCCACACCGGCACCCCGCCCGGTTGGCGGAAGCGGACCGTACAGACGCTATGATGTGAAATTCGCCGCTTTTTTGGGATTTACCGGACCTGAATGACCTTATGGGTCCTATAAGGCTCGTATTATACAGCTGCCGGAACCAATAAGGTCTCTGATGTCCGCTTAGGCGCAAAAGGGCAGGTTAATCGTCAAATAAGGTCTCCTGGGTCCGATCCGCCTCACAAGAGGGAGACGGCTAAGCCGCGCCTATCGGCTGCTGCCTTCTTGCCCGAGGCGGCGGCAACAGCGGAGAAACCGGAAATCAGATTGGCCGAAGCTGCCGTGTGCCTGACCCGGATGGAACCTGCTTCGGACTTAACTGTCAGGATAACGTTTAGGAGTTGAAAAATCATGTCCAACCCAATGACCGATGTGGCGATGCCGCAGCTTGCGGAATCGCTCGTCTCCGCCACCATCGCCAAATGGCTGAAGCAGCCGGGCGACCCGGTGGAACAGTACGAGCCTCTGTGCGAGGTGCTGACGGACAAGGTGAACGCCGAACTGCCGTCCACCGTGGACGGCGTGATGGGCGAGATCCTCGCCGCCGAGGGCCAGACGGTAGCCGTCGGCGACATCATCTGCCGGATCGCCGTCCCGGTTCCGGCAGCGTCCGGCCCGGCGGCTGCGCCCGCCGGTGCCGCCTCTGCGCCGGTGACCCCGGCGCAGAACGCCCCCGCCGGCGCTGCGCGCCCGGCGGGACGTCCGGCCGGGGCCGCGTATGCCCCGGCCCCGGACCCGAGCGCGCCGATGCGGGCGCGCTACTCCCCGGCCGTGCAGAGCCTTGCGGCGCAGCACGGCATCGACCTGGCCGCCGTGCCGGGCACCGGGCTGGGCGGCCGGGTGACCCGCAAGGACGTCCTGGCGTACCTTGCGGAAGGCCCGTCGCCTGCGGCGGGGCAGCCGCAGGCCGCCTCTCCGGCGCAGCCGCAGGCCGCACCGGCGGTACATACCATGGCGCCGGCTGCGGTTCCGGCGGCGCAGGGCCAGCTTGCGTCCGCCGGATATGCGGCTGACACGGCGGCGCCTTCCGGCGCCCAGCCGCCGCTGCCGCCGGTCCGGCACTCCGGACTGCACCTGTCGGAGTCGCCGAAGATTCCGGAGATTGAAGTGGAAATCGGACGTTCCGAGTATCTGATCGACGTTACGCCGATCCGCAATACAATTGCCACCCGGATGCGCCAGAGCGTGTCGGAAATTCCGCACGCCTGGACCATGATCGAGGTGGATGTGACCAACCTGGTTCTGCTCCGCAACAAGCTGAAGGACGAATTCAAGAGCAAGGAAGGCATCAACCTGACCTATCTTGCTTTTCTGATGAAGGCGGTTGTCAGCGCGATCAAGGACTATCCGATTATGAATTCGGTCTGGGCGGTGGACAAAATCATCGTCAAACGCGACATTAACATTTCGCTTGCGGTAGGTACCGAGGATTCCGTGCTGACGCCGGTTATCAAGAAGGCGGACCAGAAGAACATTGCCGGTCTCGCCCGCGAGATCGACGAGCTGGCGCGCAAGACGCGCGAAGGCAAGCTGCGTCCCGACGATATGACGGGCGGCACCTTCACCGTCAACAATACCGGTTCCTTCGGCTCCATCCTGTCCTATCCGATTATCAACTATCCGCAGGCGGCGATCCTGACCTTTGAATCCATCGTCAAGAAACCGGTCGTCATCAATGACATGATCGCCGTCCGTTCGATGGCGAACCTGTGCCTGTCGCTGGATCACCGCATTCTTGACGGCGTCATCTGCGGCCGTTTCCTGCAGCGCGTCAAAGACAATATCGAAGGCTACACGCCGGATACGAAGCTCTACTGACCGAAGAAGGTCGGCATGAAGGGAGAAGATGAAGCATGACGGATTTGCGGCAGCTTGATATTTCATACATTCCCCGAATCGAGTACGGCGCAGCCTGGGACCTGCAAAAAGAGTCGGTGGCCGCCATCGACGCCGGACTGCGGCCGGAGCGGCTGCTGCTGCTGGAGCATCCGCCGACCTACACAATCGGCTCGCAGAATCATCCCGAGCATCTGCTGCTGAACGAAGATCAGCTTCGGGAGCGCGGAATCGCGCTGTTCCAGATCGACCGCGGCGGAGACATTACCTACCACGGTCCCGGTCAGCTTGTCGGCTACCCGCTGCTCGCCATCGGCGAGGCGGGCAGAGTCGATCTGCACGGCTACCTGCGGACGCTGGAGCAGGTCATCATCGACTATCTGGCCGGCTGCGGCATTGAAGGCGGACGGAAGCCGGAGTATACCGGAGTCTGGGTCGGGGATGTGAAGATCTGCGCAATCGGCGTGAAGTTCAACCGCAGCAAGCATCGCCGCGGGTTCATTACCAGCCACGGCTTCGCGTTCAACATCCATGCCGGCGTCTCCGAGCAGGGGTTCGGCGGCATCGTGCCCTGCGGCATCGCCGAATACGGCGTTACGTCGCTGGAGGAAGTGCTCGGCCGGCGGCCGGAAGTGGAAGACGTGGCGAGGGAGCTCGTGCCGTACTTCCTGGAACGGTTCCCGTATCAGGGGAACCTGGCCGCCTGGGATCTGGAGAAGATTCCGTCGGCGTGAATCCGGGGCACGCCAAACAAGCGGCTCCGGGAAGGGAGCCGCTTCAAGGGCTTGCGGGAATCCGGCAAGGCGGGCGAAGAGCCCGCCTTTTGCTTTTGTGGCGGGAAGTCTTCCGATTCCGTCCGGCCGGGACGGGTGCCTAGCCCGCGAGGAACGGTTCAATCACCACCAGCAGCATGGAAGCCACCATGGCGATCAGCATGACATAGATGAAGATGCGAAACCACTTTTTGTTCTGCATATGAGACTCCTTAGGGATGAATTATTGAATTGGGTGTACAATGGGTACATATGATTTATTATTGTAGCGCATACGAGAAAGAGAGGGAAGTCCGGTGATTCAAGAAGAGAGAGTCATCCGCGAGTTCATGGAGCTTGTCCGGATCGACAGCGAGACCCGATATGAACGGCAGATTGCCGATACGCTGGCAGCGAAATTCGCAGAGTTGGGACTGACGGCGAAGGAGGACGATTCGGCGGAACGCACAGGACACGGCGCAGGCAATCTGATTGTGACCTGGGCGGCCGAGGGCGCGGAGAATGCGCCGAAGCTGCTGTTCACTTCGCACATGGATACCGTCGTTCCGGGCCGGGGCATTCAGCCGACGCTTCATGAGGACGGCTGGATTACGAGCGACGGCACGACGATACTGGGCGCCGACGACAAGGCCGGATTGGCCGCGCTGTTCGAAGGCATCCGTGTGATCCGGGAGAACGGCATTCCGCACGGTCAGATTCAGTTCGTGATTACGGCGGGAGAGGAATCGGGACTGATGGGGGCGCGGGCGCTCAGCGGCGATCTGCTGGATGCCGACTTCGGCTTTGCGCTCGATTCCAACGGCGAGCTCGGCGCCATTGCCGTAGCGGCCCCGACGCAGGTGAAGATTCATATGGAGATTACCGGCCGTTCGGCCCATGCAGGGGTCAATCCGGAAGACGGGATCAGCGCTATCCAGGTGGCGGGCAAGGCGATTGCCCGGATGAAGCTCGGCCGGATCGACAAGGAGACGACGGCCAACATCGGCAGCTTCGCGGGCGGCGGGCCGACGAACATCGTCTGCGACCATGTCGAACTGGTGGCAGAGGCGCGCAGCATTGTGCAGGAGAAGGTGGATGCGCAGGTCGCATCGATGCGCGAGGCGCTGGAGACGACGGCGCGCGAATACGGGGCGGAAGGCAAGTTCCGGGGAGAATTGCTGTATCCGGCGTTCTGCTTCAATGACCGGGACGACATCGTTCAGCTGGCTTCCCGGGCCATCAGGTCGCTTGGCCTGACGCCGCGGACCTTCCATTCAGGGGGCGGCAGCGACGCCAATATCTTCAACGGGCTGGGCGTTCCCACGCTGAACCTTGCCGTCGGCTATGAGAACATCCATACGACGAAGGAACGGGTCCGGGCAGCCGATATTGTCAAGACGGCAGAACTGGTGGTCGCGCTCGTTCAGGAAGCGGCCAGAGGCCAGGTCCTGAAGGGGGATGGCCGACTTTCTCAGTGACCGTTATTTCGGGCCGGGCTCCGTAGATTCTGCGCTGCCCGGCGCATCCGCTCCCGGCAGACCGGGAGGCAGAGACAGCACATAGGCCAGCGGCATATCGCCTCCGAAGCGGCGGATCATGCCGGCCAGACGCTCCCGGATCTGTTCCGGCGAGCCGGACAGCCGGAGAATGAGCGAATCGGCGGCGTGCGGATGGGAGCGGTTCATGGAATTCCTTCTTTCCCAGGTTATTGGCACAGCGGACAAGACCGGCCGGAACGAACTTCCGCCGGTAATTCAACGTATGCTTATCCCACTCAAAGGAGAACCGGAATTATGAATGCTTTTAACGAAGGACCGGGCCGGGCATGGCCGGCCAACCCGCAGTTGGATGAGAAGACGGTTTCGACGAAACCGATTTTTGACGGCAAAATCATTAAGGTTCAGGTGGACACCGTAACGCTGCCCGACGGCAAGGAAGCGCTGCGGGAGGTCGTGCGCCATCCGGGAGCGGTCGCGGTGCTTGCGCTGAACGCGGGCAAGATGCTCGCCGTCGAGCAGTACCGTCAGCCGATGGGCCGGACGGAGATCGAGATTCCGGCGGGCAAGCTGGATCCGGGAGAAGACCCGCTGGAAGCGGCGAAGCGCGAGCTGGAGGAGGAGACGGGCTTCCACGGCGGCGAATTGATCCGGCTCCATTCGTTCTATACCTCTCCGGGGTTCGCGGACGAAGTCATTCATCTCTACGTTACGACGGATGCGAAGCCCGGAACGATGAAGCTGGACGAGGATGAGTTCCTCCAGGTATCGGAGCTGACGCTGGAGGAAGCTTACGCCTGCATCCGGGACGGCCGAATCGCCGACGCCAAGACCATTATGGCGGTATACGCCTGGCATCTGTTCACGCTGACAGGCCAATGGAACTGAACAGCGTATACGGCGATCTGCACATCCACATCGGGAGAACGAACGGGGGACAAGCGGTCAAGATCAGCGGAAGCCGTGATCTGACCTTCGCCGGAATTGCCCGGGAAGCGGCGCAGCGCAAAGGAATCGGGCTGATCGGCATTATCGACTGCCATTCGCCGGCGGTGCTTCGGGACATTGACCAATGTCTGGAAGAGGGCGAGATGGCCGAGGTTGCGGGAGGCGGCATCGGTTACCGGGATACCACCATTCTGCTCGGCGCGGAGATTGAACTCCGCGAGCCGGGGCGGAAGGAATGCCATGTGCTGGCCTATATGCCGAACCTTGAAGCCATGAAGAGTTTCAGTTCCTGGCTGTCCCGGCACATGAAGAATGTCAATCTCAGTTCGCAGCGGCTGTATGTCCCGTCCCGGGAGCTTCAGCGCGAGGTGCTGGACCGGGGCGGGCTGCTGATCCCGGCCCATATCTTCACGCCGCACAAAGGCCTCTACGGAGCCTCGGCCGAGCATATGGACGATCTGTTCGATCCTGAAGGAATTGCGGCGGTGGAGCTGGGCTTAAGCGCCGATTCGGAGATGGCGGGTTATTTGTCCGAGCTGGACCGGTACACGTTCCTGACCAACTCCGACGCGCATTCCCTCGGCAAAATCGGCCGCGAGTACAACCGCCTGGAACTCGCAGCTTCCAGCTTCGAAGAATTCGCGCTCGCACTCGCGCGCAGGGACGGCCGGCGGATCTCGGCCAATTACGGCCTCAATCCGCGTCTGGGCAAATACCACCGGACCTACTGCGGCGGCTGCGGCAGCATTCTGGACGAAGCCGGCTTCACGGCTGCCGGGCAGCGGTGTCCGTACTGCGGCAGCCTGAAGCTGGTCCAGGGCGTGCTGGACCGCATTCTGGCGATTGCGGACCGGGAGCAGCCACGCATCCCGGCATACCGGCCTCCCTATCACTATCAGGTGCCGATGGAATTCATACCGGGACTGGGCCGGGCGAAGATGCAGCTTCTGCTGGACGCTTTCGGTACGGAGATGAATATCCTCCACCGGGCTTCCGGGGAGGAGCTTGCCGCCGTGGTCGGTCCCAAGCTCGCATCCGCGATTGCCGCGGCGCGAAGCGGCACGCTGCAGCTGTCCGCCGGAGGCGGCGGCACCTACGGGAAGGTTGTCTCGCCCGAAGTCGGGGCGCCATTCGGAGAGAATCCCTTGAATTGATCGGGAATCGCCCCGCGTTCCCGGCGGCCGCCTGGCTGTACCCCGTGATGGACAGGGTATACCTTTCTCTTTTCTCTCATAGGCTGTAGAAGATGAAGAGAAGGGAGCAAGGTTCTATGCACAGCCTCCGGGGAATGATCCGGGAACAGACGCCGCTGTATCTATTTGTAGCCGTACTCTTTCTGGTGGGAGTCGTATTCGGCGCGCTGATTGTCGGCGCGCTGACGCTGGACCAGGTCCAGGAGCTGTCCGACTATCTGGGCAATTTTTTTATTATGGTCGATCAGCATGGCCTGGACACCTCGCCGGAAGCCTTCTGGAGCATTGCGGGCCTTCAGCTGAAATGGATCGGTCTGATCTGGATTCTCGGCCTGTCCGTTATCGGCTTGCCGGGCATTCTGATTCTGGACTTCCTGAAGGGCGTCCTGGTCGGCTTCACGGTCGGCTGCCTGATCAGCCAGTACTCCTGGCATGGCTTGCTCTTCGCTCTGGTCTCGGTTGCTCCGCATAACCTGATTCTGATTCCGGTGCTGCTGGTGGCCAGTGCATCGGCTATCGCGTTCTCGCTGCTGATGATCCGAAGCCGGGTGACGGGACGTTCGGGACTCGCGGTCAAACGGCCGTTCGTGCTGTATTCGGCGCTTACGCTGACCCTTGCGGCAGCGATTCTCGGAGCCGCTCTGCTGGAGACTTGGGTCACGCCCGTCATGATGGGCTGGGTCGCCCCTTCGCTGATCCCGGGCGCCTGAGAGGCGGCCTAATAACGTTTGACTTCTCAAATGATCTCCTCATATAATAATAGGAGCGGCCTGAAGATCGGTTGTGCGTTTTCGTTCAAGGGGAGGTAGACTATGGAGGCCCGGATCGACAAAATCAAGCAGCAGCTTCAATCCCAGGGTTACAAGCTGACCCCCCAACGGGAAGCCACCGTACGCGTTCTGCTGGAGAATGAAGAGGATCACCTCAGCGCGGAGGATGTCTTCATGCTGGTCAAGGAGAAAGCCCCCGAGATTGGCCTTGCGACGGTATACCGCACGCTGGAACTGCTCAGCGAGCTTCACGTCGTGGAGAAGATCAATTTCGGCGACGGCGTCGCCCGGTACGATCTGCGTACGGATACGGCGAAGCATCATCACCATCATCTGATCTGCGTACAGTGCGGAAGCATGGACGAGATTCGCGAGGACTGGCTCCTTCCGCTGGAAGAGAAGCTGGACCTGGAATACAACTTTACGGTTCTGGACCATCGGCTGGATTTTCACGGCATCTGTCACCGCTGCCGCGACAAGAACACGCCCGGAGATGCTCCGTCCAACGAATAGCGATGATTGCGCAAGCAAGCTGCACAAGCTCTCACCGGCATGCCGGGGGGAGCTTTTTAAGCTCTTAGGAGAACTTGCTTCCGGTTCGCTGTATACATAGAGAGAGACTTGGAATCATACAGTGGTACGGGAGGGACTGTCCATGGTGATTGTAGTGTCCAAAAGTGTACGACGGCTTCTGCTCATCGCTCTGTTCATGGTGCTGTGCGGCGTGTTCCACGAGCTGCTTGGCCTGATGGGCGGCTGGCTTCCGGGACCCGGGCGGCCGGAACCGTCCGAGACCAACGCGGTGAAGGCGTTCCGCGAGCTGGGGAGCCGGGAAGACGCCATGCGTCCGGCGGATCGGCTGCTGCTGTTCTATCGCAGCGGGGAATAGCCGGATCAAAGGCAGGAATTTGAACAAACCGTGTCGAATTAATGCAGGACCGTCAACGTACGGAGCGCCCTGGCGGCGCTTTCCGGGACAGGAGCGTGGTGGAATGGAGAAAGAGTTGCAGCCCTTTCTGGATTATTTGTCGCAGGAGAAAGGACTGTCCGCGAATACGCTGGACTCCTACGGCCGTGACGTGTCGCAATTTCTTGACTTTGCCGCCGCAAGGGAAGCGGCGGAGGCCCGTGAAATACGCAAATCGCATATTCTGCTTTATCTATCCGGACTGAAGCAGTCCGGCAGGGCGGCGGCGACAGTGAACCGGAATTTGGTATCGCTCCGCGCTTTTTTTCATTTTCTGATCCGTCAAGGAATCATCATTCAGGACCCGACGCTGGAGATGGAGTCGGTCAAGCCGGTGAAGAAGCCGCCGGTGATCCTGTCGGAAGCGGAGGTCGAGCGGCTGCTGGAGGCGCCCGACCCGTTGTCGCCGCAGGGCCTTCGGGACAAAGCCATGCTCGAGCTGATCTACGGCGCCGGAATCCGGGTCTCGGAGCTGATCATGCTGAATGTCGGCGACGTCGATACGAAGCTGAAATTCGTGCGCTGCGCCGGCGCCTCGGGCCGGGAGCGCGTGCTTCCGCTCGGCGGCGTCGCCGCCAGATGGGCCGAAGCTTACCTGGAGGAAGCGCGGGAGCGTCTGCTCCGCGCCCGGGAGGACGAGCCGGCGCTGTTTCTGAACAGCCTCGGAGGGAGGCTGACCCGGCAGGGCTTTTGGAAGATCATCAAGAAGTATGCCAGGGAAGCGGGGATTCGGGAGGAGATCACCCCCCACACCCTTCGCCATTCCTTCGCGGCGCATCTGCTGGAGCACGGTGCCGATCTTCGTTCCGTCCAGCAGATGCTGGGCCATGCCGACATCTCGACGACGCAGATGTACAGCGGCATCGCCCGGCGGAGCATGAAGGAAGATTACGAGAACCATCATCCCCGCGCCAGATAGGCGAAGCCGGGGTGGGGGCAGACGCTCACGGCAGATAATGCTAGTAAACTAAGCATAGGCTTTCGAAGCCAGTTTACCGAAGATTCTCACAGCAGATGATGCTAGTAAACTAAGCGAATGCTTCCGAAGCCAGTTTACCGAAGATTCTCACAGCAGATGATGCTAGTAAACTAAGCGAATGCTTTCGAAGCCAGTTTACCGAAGATTCTCACAGCAGATGATGCTAGTAAACTAAGCGAATGCTTCCGAAGCCAGTTTACCGAAGATTCTCACAGCAGATGATGCTAGTAAACTAAGCGAATGCTTTCGAAGCCAGTTTACCGAAGATTCTCACAGCAGATGATGCTAGTAAACTAAGCGAATGCTTCCGAAGCCAGTTTACCGAAGATTCTCACAGCAGATGATGCTAGTAAACTTTTAGGAGTTGACGATCATGTTCAAACGGGTTTGTTTTATTGTGCTTGACAGCGTTGGGATCGGCGAAGCGCCGGATGCGGCTCAGTTCGGGGACGCCGGCTCGCATACGCTCGGCCATATTCTGGAGCGCAGTCCGCAGCTCAAGCTGCCGAACCTGCAGGCGATGGGACTGGCGAATATTGCGCCGCTGCCTCCGCTGCAGCCGGTGGCGAAGCCAACCGCGTATTACGGCAAGATGCAGGAAGTGTCCGTCGGCAAGGATACGATGACCGGACATTGGGAGCTGATGGGCCTGAAGATCGAGACTCCTTTTAACGTCTACCCGGACGGCTTTCCGCAGGAGCTGATCTCGAAGTTCGAAGAGCTGACCGGGCGCAAGGTAATCGGCAACAAGCCCGCATCGGGTACGGAGATTCTGGTGGAATACGGGGAAGAACAGATGAAGACCGGAGCCTGGATCGTCTACACGTCGGCCGACAGCGTCTTCCAGCTCGCCGCCCATGAAGACATCATCCCGCTGGACGAGCTGTACCGGGCTTGCCATATTGCCCGCGAGCTGACGATGGCGCCCGAATTCTCGGTCGGCCGCGTCATTGCCCGCCCTTATGTCGGCCAGCCGGGGAATTTCACCCGCACGCCGAACCGCCATGACTATGCGGTGAAGCCGCCGGAGCCGACCGTCATGAACGCGCTGGCGGATATCGGCAAGGATGTGATTGCCGTCGGCAAAATCAATGATATCTTTACCGGCGAAGGTGTAACGGCCGCCTATCCGACGAAGAGCAATGAACACGGAATCGAGCTGACGATCCAAGAGATGCGCAAGCCGTTCAACGGACTGCTCTTCACGAACCTGGTCGATTTCGATTCGCTCTACGGCCACCGCCGGGACCCGGAAGGCTACGGACGGGCGCTGGAAGTGTTCGACCGGGCGCTGCCGGAGCTGGTGGGCACGCTGACCGGGGAAGACCTGCTGATTATTTCGGCGGACCACGGGAATGACCCGATCCACGCCGGAACCGATCATACGCGCGAATACGTGCCGCTGCTGGTCTACAGCCCGGCCTTCCGGACGCCGTCGGACCTTGGGGTTCGTGCCACGTTCTCGGATTTGGCGGCGACCATCGCCGATAATTTCGGAGCCCGGGCGCCGAAGTACGGAACGAGCTTCCTGTCCGAGCTGAAGTAAAAGGCGGCCGGCCCTGGGCCGGATTCCCGGTATCTGCAAGTCCTATTCCATATTTACGGAGGTATTCTTCCATGACAGAAATCATCAGCCAAGGCGCCATCCAGGAAGCGGCGGTCTTTATCAAGGACCGCTGTACGGTAGCGCCGGAGATCGGCCTGATTCTCGGATCGGGTCTCGGCATTCTGGCCGACCTGATCGAGAACGAGGTCAGCATTCCGTATCAGGAGATTCCCCATTTTCCGGTATCGACCGTAGAGGGACACGAAGGAGAGCTGCTGATCGGAACGATCCGCGGCCGCCGCGTCGTCATGATGAAGGGCCGGTTCCATATGTACGAAGGCTACGGTCCCGAGACGACTGCGTTCCCGGTCCGGGTAATGAAGGAGCTCGGCGTAGCCAGCCTGCTCGTCACCAATGCGGCCGGAGGCGTGAATACCGGCTTCTCCGCCGGCGATCTGATGCTGCTGACCGACCATCTCAATCTGACCGGCCGCAATCCGCTGATCGGGCCGAATGATGCCGCGCTCGGCGTGCGGTTCCCGGATATGTCCGAGCCGTACAGCCGCCGTCTGCTGCAGGCAGCGCGCGAAACGGCGGCCGAGCAGGACTTCAGCTTCCGGGAGGGCGTCTATGCCGGCCTGCTGGGCCCTTGCTACGAGACGCCTGCGGAAGTGCGGATGCTGCGCACGCTGGGCGCCGACGCCGTTGGCATGTCCACCGTCTCGGAGACGATTGTCGCCCGTCATGCAGGCATTGAAGTGCTCGGCATTTCGTGCATTACGAATATGGCCGCAGGCATTCTCGACCAGCCGCTCAGCCACGGCGAGGTCATGGAGACGGCCGAGCGGGTGCGGGAGCGCTTCCTCGGTCTGGTGCTGGCGCTGATTCCGAAGATGTAGCATCCCACTATTTAGAACGGAGGAACATTTCATATGACACCAACAGGAAATACTCCGGCGGCAACCGCCGTCTACGGCGCACAGGTCAAGGAAGCCGCCGAATACATTCAGTCCCGTCTCGGCGGCTATTCGCCGGTTATCGGCCTTATTCTGGGTTCGGGCCTTGGCGATCTCGGCGACCAGATTGAGAATGCCGTCTATCTGCCCTACGAAGAGATTCCGCATTTTCCGCGTTCGACCGTCGAAGGCCATGCCGGCCGGTTCGTCATCGGCAAGCTGGAGGGCAAGGACGTTATCATTATGCAGGGCCGTTTTCACTACTACGAAGGCTATGAGATGAAGAAGGTTGTGCTTCCGGTCTACGTAATGGCCAAGCTCGGCGTAGGTACGCTGGTCATTACGAATGCGGGCGGCGGCATGAACCGTGCGTTTAAGGCCGGCGATCTGATGCTGATTACGGATCATCTCAACATGACCGGCGACAACCCGCTGATCGGACCGAATGATCCCGAGCTGGGCGTCCGCTTCCCGGACATGTCGCAGGCCTATGACGCCGAGTATATCCAGCTCGCCCAGAAGCTGGCTCCCGAAATCAAGGGCAACGCCGGGGAATCCCTGGTGCTCAAGCAGGGCGTATACGCCGGTATCACGGGTCCGACCTATGAGACTCCGGCTGAGCTGAAGATGCTCGCGCTCCTCGGCGGAGATGCCGTCGGCATGTCCACGGTGCCGGAAGTCATTGCCGCCAGCCACAGCCGTCTGCGCGTGCTCGGCATGACCTGCATTACCGATATGGCCATCGGCGACGAGTTGGAGCCGCTGACCCATGAGCAGGTCGTGAAGGTTGCCAACGAGACCAAGCCGAAGTTCATCGGTCTGGTTCGGGCATTCGTTCGCGAAGTGCAGGTATAAAGGCATGAGAGCGGTCGATATCATTCAGAAGAAAAGAGACGGCGGCGAGCTGTCTTCGGCCGAGATCGCCTATCTGATCCAGGGATACACCCGGGGAGAAATCCCGGATTACCAGATGTCGGCCTGGGCGATGGCCGTCTATTTCCAGGGGATGAATGCCCGGGAGACCGGCGATCTGACCCTGGAGATGGCTAAATCGGGCGACCAGATCGACCTGAGCCCGATCGCCGGCATCAAGGTGGACAAGCATTCGACCGGCGGCGTTGGAGACAAAACCACTGTTGTTCTGGCTCCGCTGGTGGCGGCTGCCGGCGTCCCGGTAGCCAAGATGTCCGGGCGCGGCCTCGGCCATACCGGGGGGACGCTGGACAAGCTGGAATCCATCGCCGGCTTCTCGGTCGAGATGGACCGGGAGGACTTCTTCGCGCAGGTGGGACGCCTCGGCGCTGCCGTCATCGGCCAGTCCGGCAACATCACGCCGGCGGACAAGAAGCTGTACGCGCTGCGCGACGTAACCGCAACCGTGGATTCCATCCCGCTGATCGCCAGCTCCGTGATGAGCAAGAAGATCGCGGCGGGTGCGGATGCCATCGTGCTCGACGTGAAGACGGGCAGCGGCGCATTCATGAAGACGCTGGAAGACTCCATTGCGCTTGCGCAGGCAATGGTGGACATCGGTACGCAGCTTGGCCGCCATACCGTGGCGGTTATCAGCGACATGGACCAGCCGCTCGGCTATGGAATCGGCAACGCGCTTGAGATCAAAGAAGGCATCGAGACGTTGAACGGCCGGGGCCCGAAGGATCTGGAAGAGGTCTGCCTGATTCTCGGCAGCCAGATGCTGCTGCTCGGCGGTAAGGCGAAGGATGAAGCGGAAGCCCGCTCCATCCTGTCGGGCCATATCGGGGACGGCAGCGCGCTGGCGAAGTTCCGGGAGATGGTCGCGGCCCAGGGCGGCGACGCCTCGATGATCGACGAGCCCGCTCTTCTGCCGTCCGCGCGTCTCCACCGGGAAGTGAAGGCTGCTGCCGGGGGTTACATCGAAGCGATTCAAGCCGAAGAGATCGGCGTGGCCGCGATGCTGCTTGGCGCGGGCCGGGAGACGAAGGAGTCGGTGATCGACCTCGGCGTCGGCATCGTATTGGCCCGCAAGGTAGGCGACCGGGTCGAAGCCGGCGATACGCTCGCGGTGCTGCATATCAATGACGCTTCCGCAAGCCAGGTGGAGGAAGCCGAAGCGAAGGTGCTGGAAGCCTATCGCCTGGCCGCCGAACCGGTGGCCGCTCCTCCGCTCGTGTATGCGATTGTAACGAAGGACGGCGTAACGCGGTTCTAAGGAAGCAGAAGAAGAGACGACGCATCTTCCAACCGGGAGATGCGCCGTCTTTTTTTGTACCGTTAATGACGGCTCGGAGCGAATAAATCTTCCCTTCCTGGACGAAACTGGAACAAAGAACCTGCGCCGTATGCGTCCGCAGGCCAACGTTCAGGAGGGGAACTTCAATGATCAATATTCGCAAACCATTCGCTGTGCTGGTGCTCGGTGCGATGCTGGCAACCGTCTGCATCCCGGCAGCGTACGCCGACGAGAAGAGTCCGGCGCCGGCCGGGAAGGAGAGCCGCAGCGGCTCCAGCGCAGGGCAGGCGGCTCCGGACCTGGCTCCTCAGGCCCGTTCCGCCATTCTGATGGATGCAGCCACCGGAACGGTCGTCTATGAGAAGAACAGCCATGACAAGCTGCCACCGGCCAGCATTACCAAGATTATGACGATGCTGCTGACGGTGGAAGCGCTGGACGAAGGACGGCTGCAGCTTACGGACAAGGTCCGGGCGAGCGAGTATGCCGCTTCGATGGGCGGATCGCAGATTTTCCTCGAGCCGGGCGAAGAGATGAGCGTCGATGAGATGCTCAAAGGCATCGCAATGGCCTCCGGCAACGATGCCTCGGTGGCGATGGCCGAGAAGCTGGCGGGCTCGGAGAGCGCTTTTGTCGAGATGATGAACAAGCGGGCGGAAGAGCTGGGGATGAAGGATACGCACTTTGCCAACTGCAACGGGCTGCCGGCCGCCAATCATTATTCCTCGGCCCACGACATCGCCGTCATGAGCCGGGAGCTGCTGAAGCATGAGCGCATTATCAAATACACCGGCTCTTATCAGGACTACCTGCGCAAGGACAGCCAGAAGCCGTTCTGGCTGGTCAATACGAACAAGCTGGTGCGCTTCTACACCGGCGCCGACGGCCTGAAGACCGGCTATACCTCCGAAGCCAAGTTCTGCCTCTCGGCAACCGCTTCCCGGGACGGTCTGCGCACAGTGGCAGTGGTGCTCGGGGAACCGAATACGAAGACCCGCAACAGCGAGGTGGCCAGTATGTTCGACTACATGTTCGCCCAGTACAAGGTCCACACGATTCATGAGAAAGGCGATACTCTGGCTACGCTCAAGATCCGCAAAGGCGAGAAGAAGGAAATTCCGCTCGTCGCGCAGGAGAATTACAGTCTGCTGCTGCGCAAGGGCATTGCCCAGAACGGCGTTCGCCATGAAGAAGTGCTGTTGGACAATGTAAAAGCGCCGGTGGCCAAAGGGCAGACGGTCGGCAAGCTGGTGGTCTACCAGGGGGACTCCAAGGTGAAGGAGTACGAGCTGAAGGCCAGCGAACCGGTGGCCAAGGCGGGCTGGTGGAAGCTGTTCAAACGGACGACGGGCTCGCTGTTCTCCAGAGACTGAGGCCTCGTACTTTGTAGAGGATTGGGGGTTTTCTTCTAGTTTTGTCGGAGGGCAGGATTCCCGTTCGGAGGCGTAGAATCGTTGCTGTAGGAAGTTGGTAATTCCAGAGCAGCGAGAGGAGTGACGGGATTGAATTCTCATGTCAAATTGGAGCATCGCCGCAGTGTACTGGTCGTCCGCCTGTACGGGGAGCTGGATCACCATGCGGCCGATGCGGTCCGGATGGATCTGGACGAAGCGATTCTGCGGGGGCAGGTCGAGCACGTGGTTTTGGATCTCAAGGAGTTGCAGTTCATGGACAGTTCGGGGCTCGGGGTTCTGCTGGGCCGTTACAAGCTGGTTCGGGGCAAGGGCGGCAAAATGGTGGTATCCGGCGTGAACCCGGCCGTACACCGGCTGATGGATATGTCGGGCCTGCTGAAGATTATGCCGGTCTACGAAGATGAGGATGCCGCGCTCTCGGATTTGGAGGTTGCGTTATGACAAACGATCAATCCGGCAATTTCATGGATATCCGGTTCGCGGCCTTGTCCGAGAACGAATCGTTCGCCCGGGTCGCCGTGGCCGCCTTTGTCTCCCGGCTGGACCCGACGCTCGACGAGCTGAACGATCTGAAGACGGTTGTATCCGAAGCGGTCACGAACTGCATCATTCACGGCTATGACAGCGATCCGTCGGGAGTGGTGCATATCCACGCTGCGATTGAAGGCGAGACCGTGTCGCTCGTCATCGAAGACAAAGGCCGGGGCATTGAGGATCTGGAACTGGCGCAGCAGCCGCTCTACACGTCGAAGCCGGAGCTGGAACGTTCGGGGATGGGCTTCACGATTATGGAGAACTTCATGGATGAATTCGAGGTGGTCTCCGTTCCGGATCAGGGGACGCAGGTCCGTATGAAGAAGACGATTGTATCCAAAAAAGCGTTATACAATTAGGGGATGGAGCCATATGGATGCCGAGAAGAAAGCTCCGCCGACCTATTTGGACGATGCGGAGGTCAAGCGGCTGATCGCGCTCAGCCAGGCCGGAGACACGACCGCCCGCGATACGCTGGTGGGCTGCAATATCCGGCTGGTATGGTCGGTGGTCCAGCGCTTTATGAACCGGGGGTACGAGCCCGACGATCTGTTCCAGATCGGCTGCATCGGCCTCCTCAAATCCGTCGATAAATTCGACCTCAGCTATGACGTCAAGTTCTCCACCTATGCGGTGCCGATGATTATCGGCGAAATTCAGCGGTTCCTGCGGGACGACGGGACGCTGAAGGTCAGCCGGTCGCTGAAGGAAATGGCGAACAAGGTGCGCAAGACCCGGGACGAGCTGTCCAAAACGCTGGACCGCCTCCCGACCATCGGCGAGGTCGCGGAGGTGCTCGGGGTGACGCCGGAAGACATCGTCTTCGCCCAGGAGGCGAACAAGCCGCCGACGTCGATCCACGAGACCGTATTCGAGAATGACGGCGATCCCATTACGCTGATCGACCAGATCGCTGACGAGAGCCAGGAACGCTGGTTCGACAAGCTGGCTCTAAGCGAAGCGATCGAATCGCTCAGCGAGCGGGAGCGGCTGATCGTCTACCTCCGCTATTACCGGGACCAGACCCAATCGGAGGTCGCCAGCCGGCTGGGAATCTCCCAGGTGCAGGTATCGCGGCTGGAGAAGAAGATTCTGGCGAATATTCGGGAACAGATTGCGCAGTAGTGAAGTGTATAGATTTCATATTTCGCTTAACAATAAAGACATGTGGTCTTAGAGGTGATTCTAAGGACGCATGTCTTTTCACATTTCTTTCACGTTACAAATCTTTCTATTCATGATAAAAATAATTAGTATTTAAACTAATAAAACACTTTAATGGAAGAGGGGATTTAACAATAGATGTTGTTTTAATAATTTAAGTAGAAAAGGGAGGTGTAAATTTAGAATAGAGTGAAAAAACCTATGTAACCCATTTGTGGTTTATTAAATAAAGTAAAAACGAGGAGTCGAAATAAATGATGTTTCGTAAACAAAGATGGCCTGGTACTAGGTTTATTATTAACTCTGAAAAAAAAAGAAGTGTGATTCTTCCTGTCTGTTTGCTTTGGGCCGGACTATTTTTATTGAGTACAAACGCTTCAGCTTTGAATGATACTTTACAATCTGAACAAATTCGATTTGCGGGGTCTGGAGAAGATTCTGCTAGAGCCGTCGTAGGAACTTCAGATGGCGGGTTTTTAGTTTCGGCGCTAACTACTTCTATTGATGGAGATGCTGGTGGCCTGGGGACCTTGTCATCTGTTGGAAGTGTAGTGATTAAATATGACAGCTCTAACAAGGTCTTATGGAGAAAGCTATATGATACTTACTACATAAGAGATCTTGCTGTCTTACCTGATGGATTTATAGCAGTTGGAGATAATTATCTAAAACAAGACGGAGTTATTTTAAAATTAAACAGCAGCGGAGAAATACAATGGAAAAAAGAAATGGGAGGAACAATGAGCGACTCCCTTAACGCAGTCGCTTTAGGTGAAGATGGAAGTATTATTGCCGTAGGTAATTCTTCATCAAAAGATAATGATCTAGCAGGGATGAACAAAGGTGAGGCCGATGCTTGGATTGTCCAGATTTCTAGCAGCGGGAATCTGATGTGGGCTCGAACTTTTGGTGGCTCCGTTCAGGATTCTTTTTTAGATGTTACATTTCTTAGAGATGGAAACATAATGGTTGTTGGAAATTCCTTCTCTGTTAACGGAGATCTGCCTGTCGGTCTTGTTCATGACACCGGTCATTCCAATGCAATTGCTGTTAAATACAGTAAAAGTGGTATTTTATTAAGTAAAAATACATTTGGCGGAACAAGTTATGAGACATTTAATACTATATCTGGAACAATGGATGGAGGATTTATAGCTGCCGGAAGATCTTCTTCATCTGATGGTGATTTATCGGGTTATCCTTTAAATTCATTTAATGGAGCACTTTTGGTGAAGTATAATATTTATGGGAATAGAGAGTGGGTCCGCTTATTAGGAGGCGTAGGACATAGTGATGAGTTTTATTCTATTGTACAAACTCCTGATGGCAAATACGCTACTGCCGGACGCAGTGATTCGAACGAGGGACCTTTTCTGGGGTTGAATAAAGGAAATAACGATGGAATGATGGCTGAGTTTGATGCTCAGGGGCAGTTATTGAGACTCGATCTTATTGGGAGCCAAGGTCACGATTATTTTTATGCAGGAGCCTTACTATTCTCAGGTACAAAATATATTGCTGTGGGAGATACACAGTACCGTTTGGATGGAACTTACCTAAAAAAGAAAACAGACGCTGTGATTCAGGTTTATGATTTAAACGCTCGAAGTGAGGCCATCCCGGAGTTCAGTGTAGACAATCCCGAACTGACGAATAAAGACGTTGAAGTAACAATAAAATATCCTCTTGAAGCAAATGTTAAACAGTACAAATTAGGATCCGATGGGGTATGGCAGACCTATTTAACGTCTGTACGCATTAGTGAAAATACATTACTATGGGCACGATTTATGAATTCTAAGGGTGTACAATCCAAAGAGTATAGTTTCGATATCAATAATATTGATAAAATTCCGCCTTCTATTCCAACTATAATAGCAGATATTACAGCTCCGACAAATGGAAACGTTACGGTAACGATAAGCTATCCAAGAGATACTAAAAAAGAATATAGAATTGACGGAGGAGCTTGGATTACTTACATGGGGCCAGTTGTTTTAACAAACAACGTAAAGCTCGAGGCGAAAGCGACCGATAAAGTAGGGAACTCAAGTACAGAAAGAATGGATGTAGAAAACATTGATCGGATCGCTCCTGAAAGACCAGTTTTTGTCCCTAATACTACCATTACTACAAACAACTCAGTTAAATTAAGTGTGATTTATCCGGAAGACGGGGGGAGCTTTAACGAATATAAAATAGGTTCGGGAGATTGGCATACTTATGATTTCTACACCCATATCGAACTGGATTCAAATACTATTATTTATGCGAGAACAAGAGATCAAGCAGGTAATACTTCGGAGTCCAACTTTGAGATTAATTATATCGATAAAATTCCTCCAACTACGCCAACAATAAGTCTAGACTATATGATGCCTACCAACAAGGATGTGAAAGCGACTATCGAATATTCGGAAGATTCAATTATACGAGAATATACTACCACTAAACTTAATTATGATTGGAAGTCATATACAAATCCAGTGATAGTTGATTCGAATACTGAGGTGTATGCGCGAAGTAGGGATGCAGCTGGAAACTACTCTGAAATAAAGTCAGTTCAAATAACCAATATTGATAAAACACCACCAACTTTACCAACTTTCAGTATTGACCTCTCCAAAATCAGCGAGAATAAAAAAATGGTCGTCATTAATTACTCGAATGATAGTGAGAAGAAAGAGTACCGCGTAAATGGTGGAGATTGGCTTAACTATAATTCAGCAGTTATTTTTTCTGAGAATGGAACTTTGGAAGCCCGAGCTGTTGACACACTTGGTAATATTTCATCTCCTTCTTCTATAGATGTGGCGGTAGGTCCTGATAAAGCTATTATTAATTCAAATAATATGCAACAAACCAATCAAAATATCTTAATAACAGTCAGATATGCTGAGTCTAGTGTAAAGAAAGAGTACCGTATCAACAAAGAAGATTGGAATATATATACCGGTTCTATAGAACTTACCTTCAATGGGACAATAGAAGCTCGTTCAACGGACAATATGGGGTACTGGTCGGTGTCCAGCTATAGAATAGATAATATTGATAAAGTCCCTCCAATCAAGCCTGTAATTTCAGCTTCCCCTCATGTTCCCACAATTAATAATGTTGTAGTCTCAATAGATTATCCGCAGGATGCAGAGACTAAAGAATATAGAAAAAATTCAGGGAGATGGACTACTTATACAAATAATATAATTTTCTCCGATAATGGGACAGTAGAAGCGAGGGCGAAGGATGCTGCAGGCAATTACTCACCCGTGTCGAGCTTTACAGTCAATAACATAGATCGGGTAGCTCCGCAAACGCCAAGTATTATATCAATCAGTGATAACAAGCTTACTAACAAGTACGTTATTATCAGCGTGGCCTACCCAGCGGATACTTATTCAAAGCAATATCGTATAAATAATGGATCTTGGAAAACTAAGACTAACAAAGGCGATATTGAGTACTTCGATTTTGAGGAGAATGGTAAGCTGGAAATTAGATCCGTTAAAGAATCAGGAATTGCTTCAGATATTATTTCATATACAGTAACCAATATTGACAAAACGCCACCATCAGGCTCAATACTTTTTAATGCGGACAATCCTAAATATTATGTAGCCCGCCATGTGAGTGTGGCATACTCAAATGAAGCAGAGAAGGTTACAATGAAATATCAAATTGGAAGTACTACAGGGCTATGGCTGGATTATAAAACCCCAGTTGAGCTTCCCGCTAATAAAAAGCTATACGTTTACGCTACAGACGAAGCAGGAAACGTAGGATTCGTCTGGGAGTTTGGTAAAGAAAACTCTTCAGCAACATATTTCTATGAAAAAGGCCGTTTAAAATTTATCGAACTTGATTCAGGGGAAAAATATGAGTACAACTACGACAATAACGGGAACCTCCAAAAAATCACCAAAGTTTCTTCATTCTAATTATTAATTGATTCGGCTACAAAGACAAGCAAACTTGGTCATATCCCTGTCAAGTAGAAAAGTAAAAAAGCTAAGCAGCCAACGCGTGCCTGCAGTCAACAGGCGCGCGTTGTTTTAATTTGGCCTGAAATCGCTGATAGTTGTAGAAGTAGATATACTCCTCCACCAATTTATGAATATCGCTTTCTGACACAAGCTGGTTAAGCTATAACTTCTCTGTTTGAGAGGGATTTGATGTAGGCGTTATCTAGGCAGGTAGCTTTGCGAGAGTTTGCCCTTGACGCCGAATTCTTCCATTCGTAAGTTAAGCGTTTACAAAATTTCGGTGCCGTGCTATCATCTAACTCAGAAAGTTGGGAAAACGTTTGCAGGGGTGCTGGTCGTTGGGGAAGTTGACTCAAGAGAGTGGTATGGGTTGATGGACCGCTGGGGCGGACAGCCTTTTTTCATGGGATTTGTGCAAACGTTAGCGCAACTTCGCACACAACACTGAGGGGGAATGAACTGAACATGTCCACATTGTTCAACAAGGAACGGCGGCGCTGGCTTTCTCTTGCAACCGCTGTCATCATGGTGCTTCAGCTCGTTGCCGGGCTGTTCCCGGCTTCGGTAGCCAAGGCCGATGAAGCGGCTCCGGTTGCGGATACGCTGATTGACCAGCCGGGCGGCCGGGCCGAGGGCTGGATTGTCGTCGGAATCAAGAACTGGGAGAATGCGGACCAGAGTATGCGGATGAAGCACCTGGTCGACGGATTCTATGAGTTGTCTACGGTTCTGAATCAAGGTCATTATGAATTCAAAATCGTTAAGGGAGGAACCTGGGAGGGCTTCTCCAGCTCCAAGGGCAAAGACGGCAATTTCTCTTTCGACCTGGATCGGACTACCAAGGTGAATTTCTACATAAACGAGAAGAGCAACCAGGCCCGAATCAGTCTGCCGGGGGTTGACGAAATGCCTCAGTATGAGGCCAAGCTCAATTCGGACCAATGGCCGAGACTGGTCGGAAGCGTCCAGCCGGTATTCGGGGAGAGCGAATGGTCGCCGCCAACAGCGGGACAGTTCTTCGTCGACTACAACTTCGACGGCTCCGTCTATAAGCTGCAGCGGACGCTGCCTGCCGGCGAGTTTAAAGCCAAGGTTGTTTTTGGCAAGGATTGGGGAGATGATTACGGCGGCGCTGGAGGAGACCTTAACATCAATCTGGAGGACAAATCTTATGTTACCTTCAGTATTGACTATTCCCAGCCCAAAAATTCCCGCGTTCTGAGCTACACCAGCGCAATCGCGCCGGCCGCTCCGAGCGATTCGGAGTTCGACGGCATTATCAACAAGAACGCAATTGCGTTCGACAGCCGGTCGCTGACCTTCAAGAAGCCTTTCGGCGCGATCAAGATGGGCCAGGAGGATGTGACGCTCCGCGTAGCCGCCAAACAGGGCGACGTGGAGCTGGCCAAGGTGGAATTGAGCAGTCCGGAAGGCATCTCCAATGCCTATACCATGCATTTGGCGACTACTGTAGACGGCAAGGATTATTTTGAAGCCACCGTTCCGAAGAAGGATTTCAATAAGATCGGTGTATGGGGTTACAAATTTATTCTGCTCGACGGAACGACCAAGGTCGAATACGGCGACGATTCCAGCCGCGGCGGGAGCGGCGCGGTCAGCGAATCGGGAGCGCTTTCTTTTGACCTGACCGTGTATGACCCGGATTTCAAAACGCCGGACTGGATGAAGACCTCCGTGGTCTATCAGATCTTCCCGGACCGTTTCTATGACGGCGATCCGACCAATAACCGCGCCAAGACAGCGGACGGCTCCCGGGGAACGATCTACGATTACTATACGACCAGCAAGGGCGGATACAAGCTGCAGTATTATGACGGCGGTGTAGATAACGATCCGACGCCTGACCAGGTATGGGGCGAGTGGAGCGATGTTCCCGAGAACCCGAACCGGGTAACGGAAGAGAACAAGCCGTACTTCCCGGATGCGAAGAGTGACGGCGTTTACTCGAATGACTTCTACGGAGGCGATATCAAGGGGATTCAGGAGAAGCTGGATTACCTGAAGAATCTCGGGGTTACGACCTTGTACCTGAATCCGGTATCCTGGGCTTCGTCGAACCACAAGTATGATGCGACGGATTACGAGCATCTGGATCCGATGTTCGGCAAGCCGGTGTACAACACGCCGGGCGATCCGAAGTCGGGGTTGGACTATACGGCATCTCGGGCAGAATCCGACCGCGTGTACCAGGCTTTCGCCAAAGCCGCGCGTGAGAAGGGTCTGCGCCTGATCAACGACGGCGTGTTCAACCACGTCGGCGATGATTCCATTTACTTTGACCGCTATGCCAAATACCCCGAAATCGGGGCCTATGAATACTGGGCAAAAGTCTACGACATGATGGATGCCAAGAAGATCAGCGAGGCGGATGCGGAACTTGCAGTGCGGAAATCTTTTACAAGCCAGATCAATCCGCTGACAGGCAAGAATTACGCTTATCCAGAAGACTTTGAATATACCACCTGGTTCACTATCGAGAAGTCGAAAGTAACCGACAACGGTATGGAGCATTATAAATACGATGCCTGGTGGGGCTATGATTCCCTGCCTGTGATGGATGCGAAAGAACCGCAGACGGAAGATACGCCATTCTACAAGGCCGATACCCAGGCGCTCGACGGCAAGCATGAATGGAACAACGTGGCTTACCGGGATGAAGTCATCGGCCATGACCTGACGGGACTTAGCGAGACGGAAGCCTCGGCCCAAATGCAGTCTACGAACTCCCAGCGCTGGCTGTGGATGGGTTCCAGCGGCTGGCGTCTCGACGTAGCGCCGGACGTATCGAACGGAACCTGGGAGAAATTCCGGGAAGCCGTCAAATCTGTAGAAGGCCGCAAGGACGTCAACGGCAAAACGATTGAAGACCCCATTATTCTGGGCGAAGAATGGGGCGTAGCGACGAAATATCTGCTTGGAGACCAGTTCGACTCGGTCATGAACTACCGGTTCCGTTCGGCCGTCCAGAGCTTCATGATCTCCGGCAATGCGGCGAACCTGAATCAGGCACTGGAATCGATCCGCGAGGATTATCCGGAAGAAGCCTGGAAGGTGATGCTGAACCTGGTGGATTCGCATGATACAACCCGTTCGATTACGAAATACGATCATCCCGACTGGGAAGAAGAGAACCTGAAGGTCGCTGATCCGGCCACGGATAACGCGATCAAGCTTCAGGCGCTGACGGCGATCATGCAGATGGGCTACCCTGGCGCGCCGACGATCTATTACGGCGACGAAGTCGGAGTAACCGGAACGAAGGACCCGGATTCCCGGCGTACGTTCCCTTGGGAACGTGTAAAGGACAATGGTGACGGCAGCTTCTCTGCCACCGGACGCTACAGTGAACTGTTCAGTACGTACCAGAAAGCCGCCGATGTGCGCCACGACAACAGCGTCTTCAGCACAGGCGATCTTCATGTGGCTTACGCAGAGGGCGATGTAATTGCCTATGCCCGCAAGAACGAGAATGCCGGCGGCCTTGTGGCCGTCAACCGCGGCTCCGCCGAGACCAAGATCGACGCTGATGTAGCCGGATTCCTGCCGGAAGGCATGAAGCTGGTTGACCAGCTTGGAGGCCAGATCAGCGGCACCGTAACGAACGGCGTTATCAGCCTGACGCTGCCGGCCATGACCGGCGTCATGATGCTGTCGGACGGCTCGCTGGTGACGGTGCCGCAGGTAACCGGACTGACAGCACAGGCAGGCAAGGGCAGCGTCACGCTGAACTGGAGCCCTGCGGCTGACGCAAGCGAGTATAAGGTATACCGGACACCGCTTGAAGGCATGGCGACGACGGAGGTGGCGACCGTAACGACGGCTACCTACACGGATAAGAGCGTCGTGAACGGAATGAAGTATTACTACACACTGGTTGCGGTGAAGGATGGAGGCGTAAGCCTTCCGAGCGAATACGTCTCGGCAACTCCGTTCCTCCCGGTTCAGTCGGTCAGCATTGTCCAGGAAGCGAAGGAAATGACCGTCGGCGTCGGCAAGGCCACCTATGAAATTCTGGTCGATGTCCGCGTTCCGGAACTGACCGACGTTACCGATCTGGTCTACAAGGAACCGGCGGGTCTTCAGGTCAAACTGAAATACTACCCGGTCGGTTCGGAAGAACTGGTCAAGGAGATCAAGCTGAAATACAAGACGGACAGCGACGACAAGCTGGGCAAGATCTACAGCGCAACCTTTGAGCCGACTCTGGCAGGCGTCTATGAATATACCGCTTCGGCCTCGACGAATAACGGAGAGACGCAGAAGTTCTCCGCTACGAAGCAGGTAGTAGTCAATGCCGATACCACGGATACCCAGGCGCCGGCGGCGGCTGAACTGTCCGATATTCTCCAGGAATCCAACATGGTGAATCTGGCCTGGACGATAACGGATACCAGCGATGTCAAAGGATTTGAAGTGATGCGCAAGGAAGGCGACGGGAAATACAAGCCGATCGCAACGCTGATCAAGACAGCGCGCACGTATATCGATTACACCGTCAGCAACGATACGAAGTATACGTATAAAATTGTCAGCTTCGACGCGGCGTACAACCGCTCGGAATCCGGCGAGAAATCCGTAACGCCGAAGATCGTCATGGTCGATGTCACGCTTCGGCTGCACCTGCCGAATTACACGCCGAGCACCGACGGCATCTATATTGCCGGCGACTTCAACGGCTGGAACGCTTCGGGCAATGAACTGAAGGTGCCGAGCGGCGCGACCGACCGCAGCATTGTGGAATACAGCTTCAAAATGATGGCCGGCAAGAGCATTCAGTATAAGTACACCCGTGGTGTCTGGGACAAGGAGGCTTTTACCAGCCATATTCGTTCCTCCAACGATACGACGGATGCCGGTAACTGGGCGTACAGCTCCACGAATACGAATATGCAGCTGACGATCAAGAACGAAGGCGGCAACAAAATGATGGTGAACGATTACGTTCTCCGGTGGGTAGATATGCCGATGATCATTACGCTGCCGCGTACTTCCTATGGTGAGGATATTGCCTACACCACGGACGACAGCAAAATGAATCTGAAAGCCAACGTGCCGTTCGGCGTCGGCTTCACGATCAACGGCCAGCCGATTCCGGCTTCGGCAATGGATGCTTACGGCAATGTGCAGCTCAATGATATTCCGCTTGCCTACGGTGTGAATACGTTCAAGCTGCATATCGAACCGACTGCCGAGACGCTGAATCTGCCTTGGTATGAAGACAAGGCCCGTGCCGCCAAGGCAACCAAGACGATTACCCTGACGGTAACCCGGACGGGCGGCGACACGACTCCGGCATCGCCTGCACCAGCTACGCCGACTCCGGCATCGCCGGGTTCTGCAACCGCTGCGCCACAGCCGACAGCCGCTGCGACAACCGTAACGGTTACCGCGGATCAGCTCAAGCCTGCGGCCGGCGGAACGGCAACGATTGCACTCAGCGGTTCGGCTCAACAGGTGCTGATCCCGCTTGAAGCGCTGGCTTCGGCAACCGGACTGAACCGGATCGCCATCAGCGGCGAGCAGGTATCGCTGAACATTCCGATAAGCGTGCTGAACGCCCTGAAAGCGCAGCTTGGCGCTGCACAGACTGCAGGCGCCCAGATCTCGCTGAACGTGAGCAAGCTGGATACGGCCGCCCAGACGGCTGCCGCCCAGAAGCTGAACCAATCGGCAAGCGAAGTGTATGAGCTTGCCGGCGATGTGTATGATTTCGGACTGAAAGCCGTAGCGAAGGACGGCAAAGCGGTCACGCTGTCTTCCTTCCCGGAACCAATTGAACTCAGCTTCAAGCTGAAGGCCTCGGCCGACAGCGACTTGACCGGCGTCTACTATCTGAATGACGCCGGAAAGGCCGAATATGTCGGCGGTTCCGTAGAGAACGGCGTGCTGAAAGGCAAGGTTACCCACTTCAGCCGCTATGCGGCACTCGAGTTTAACAAGAATTACAGCGATATGCCTGCCGCGCACTGGGCCCATAAGGCCGTGTCGGTATTGAGCGCGAAGCATATTGTGGAAGGCAGCGGCACAGGCTTTGCGCCTGCCCGGAACGTAACCCGTGCAGAATTTGCAGCCATGCTGACCCGCACACTGGGGCTTACGGCGAAGAACAAAGCTTCCTTCTCCGATGTGGCTTCCACAGCCTGGTATGCGGATTCGGTAGCGGCCGCGTACGAGAGCGGCCTTGTCAAAGGCAGCGGCACGGGAACCTTCCATCCGTCGCAGATGATCACCCGCGAGGAAATGGCGGCCATGATCGTCCGCGCCTATGCCTTGAAGACCGGCAAGAATGCGCCGGCATCCGGCAACCCTGCCTATGGCGATCTGGCTTCGGTCAGCGCTTGGGCCAAGAGCGACGTAGCTGCGGCCTCCTCGCTCGGTCTCCTGCAAGGGCAGTCCGGCAATGTCTTCGCGCCGAAGGCCCATGCAACCCGCGCCGAATCGGCGCAGGTGCTCTACAACCTGCTGGGCAAGAAATAACCGCTTGGCGGACAGAAAGCAGCAAGACCCCGGGACTTTCCCGGGGTCTTGGTTTTTGCAGCGGAACTCGTCCGCGATAATCCGGAATAACCGGAATGCACAAATACGGCCTCCCCGACAAGGGAGGCCGTATTTGTCTGGACGCTGAAGCCTGATTTTATACCGGCTTCGCAGCCGTTTCGCCGCTGCGGAGCGGCTGAATGTAGCCTTCGGCCTTGAGCAGCTCGGCGATCAGCACCGCGCCGCCGGCAGCGCCGCGCAGCGTGTTGTGGGAGAGACCGACGAACTTGTAGTCATAGAGCGAATCTTCGCGAAGACGGCCGGCGGAGATGCCCATGCCGTTCTCAATCTCGCGGTCAAGCTTCGTCTGCGGACGGTTGTCTTCTTCGAAATAAGTAATGAACTGCTTCGGCGCGCTCGGGAGATCCAGCTCCTGCGGGCGGCCGGCAAAGCGGCTCCAGCAGTTCAGAATTTCTTCCTTGGAAGGCTTGTTCTCGAAGGAGACGAAGACCGTCGCCAGATGGCCGTCCGTCACCGGAACGCGGATGCACTGGGTCGTAATCTGCGGCTCGGAGGCCTTGACGATCTCGCCGTTCTCGACGGTTCCCCAGATGCGCAGCGGTTCCTGCTCGCTCTTCTCTTCCTCGCCGCCGATATACGGAATCACGTTGTCGATCATGTCCGGCCAGTCGGTGAAGTTCTTGCCCGCGCCGGAAATGGCCTGATACGTGCTTGCCACGACTTCCTTCGGCTTGAATTCCTTGAGCGCGTTCAGAAGCGGCACATAGCTCTGAATGGAGCAGTTCGGCTTGACGGCGATGAAGCCCGTAGCGGTGCCGAGACGCTCGCGCTGATGGCGGATAACGTCCAGATGCCCCGGGTTGATCTCCGGCACCACCATCGGCACGTCGGGCGTCCAGCGGTGCGCGGAGTTATTGGAGATGACAGGCACGCCCGCCTTGGCGTAGGCTTCTTCCAATGCCTGGATTTCGTTCTTCTTCATATCCACGGCGCAGAAGATCAGATCGACCTGCGGCGCGAATTCCTCCACCTTGGAGGCGTCCTGAACCGGAATGGATTTCACGGCTTCGGGAATCGGAGTGGACAGCTTCCAGCGGCCTTTGACCGACTCCTCATACGGCTTGCCTGCCGAATTGGCGCTGGCGGCGATTGCCGTCACTTCAAACCACGGATGATTCTCGAGTAGAGCGATAAAACGCTGGCCCACCATGCCGGTGCCGCCGACAATGCCGGCTCTGAGCTTCTCTGTCATGACTTGTCTTCCATTCCTTTCGCGAAGGCTGACGTTCAGCCGCTTAGATTGTACTGAATTATAAAGGAATTGCAGGCAACGTTCAATACAGGAATAGGCTCCGGCGGCAAAAAGATTGCAGGCCATGTCGGCTTGGGTCCGGGGTTAGCCCTCCGCGTTCTGCCGGGTTCGGACCTGTTCGATCTTGATCAGGTTCGTCGTGCCGGCTTTCCAGATCGGCACGCCGGCGCAGAGGACCACCGTGTCGCCTTCGGCTACGGTGCCGGTGCGGACGGCGCTGGCGACCGAGGACTCGAACATTTCATCGGTCGAGGAGACGGGATTGCCCAGCACCGGGACGACGCCGGAGCAGAGACAGATTTTGGCGAGCGTCTCCCGGTTCGGAGTGACGGCGATAATGGGCGCCTCCGGACGATGCTTGGAGATCATCCGGGCCGTATAGCCGCTCTCGGTGGCGGCAATAATCGCCTTGGCGCCGAGCATAAGGGACGAGCTGACTGCACTGCGGCTGATCACTTCCGTCGTGCTGCTCTCCTTCCAGTCGAACGACGCGATGAACCGTTCCTTGTAGCTGATCATCGTCTCGGCTTCGGCTGCGGCGGCCGCCATGGTGCGGACCGACTGAACCGGGTACTTCCCGGCGGCGGATTCCCCCGACAGCATCACTACGTCGGCGCCCTGGAGAACGGCATTCGCCACGTCGCTGACCTCCGAACGGGTCGGTCTCGGATTCATCTGCATGGATTCCAGCATATGCGTGGCGACGATTACGGGCTTGCCGGCCCGGTTGCACTTGTCGATCATTTCCTTCTGGAGACGCGGAACCTTCTCGACGGGAACTTCGACGCCGAGATCTCCGCGCGCGGCCATGATGCCGTCGGAGGCTTCAATAATATCATCCAGGTTCGTCATGCCCTCATGATTCTCGATCTTGGAGATGATCTGGACATGCCCGGCTCCGCTGCGTTCCAGAATGGACCGGATTTCCCGAATGTCGTCGCCCTGACGTACAAAAGAGGCGGCGATCATCTCGATTTTCTCGCCGAGGCCGAATTGTATATGCCGGATATCCCGCTCGGTTACGCCGGGCAGGGTCGTATGGATGCCGGGAAGGTTGACGCCCTTGCGCGGCTTGAGCGTGCCGCCGCTGACAATGCGGCAGACCATATCACCGCCCTGAACGTCGGTCACGGTAAGGTCAATCAGGCCGTCGTCGATCAGAATCCGGTCGCCGGGCTTGACCACCGAGGGCATATCCGGATAGTTGACGGAAATGCGGGTCTCATCCCCAAGCAGCTCTTCGGTTGTCAGCGTCAGCGAGTCCCCCGGCTTCAGAACGACATAGTCTGTCTTCAGCTTGCCGATTCGCACTTCCGGCCCCTTGATGTCCATCATGATCGGAATAAAGGTGCCCATCTCGGCCGCTGCCTGGCGCACATTGCGGATTCGGGCGGAATGCTCCTCCAGTTCGCCGTGCGCCATGTTGAGCCGTGCCACCGTCATGCCGGCGGCGATCATGTCTTTCAGCGTGCCGACCGATTCCGAGGCCGGGCCGATCGTGCAAATAATTTTGGTTCTCATCAGTTAAAATCCTCCTCTTTCTTACTATTTATAGAATCCCGCAAAATCACATGCCGTTATTCATTGATTTACCCCTGTCATTCAGGTATAAACGTTGGTATGAAAGGAGGAGAAGCCTGTGACGACTTGGAATCTGGAAGGCACGGTCTGCCATCTGCTCGTCTGCGGCGGCAGCAGCTGCCGCAAGCGCAGGGGAGAGGAAGTGCTGAAGGCGGTCGAGAAAGAAATCGGCAAGCAGGGTGCCGATGCGCGGATTCATGTGACCGAGACGCGCTGCAACGGCCGCTGCTCCGACGCCCCGGTAGCCATTGCGTATCCCGAGGGGGTCTGGTATGGAGGCCTGACGCCGAAGGCCGGGAAGGAGCTGGTCCGCCGCACGCTGGAGGGCGGCGGTCTGGAGGAATATGCCGTATATAATTTTGAAGCGGGAAGCATGAAGGCAGCGGTCAAGAAGGGCGGCAGGGGCAAGCGCAAGCCCGGAAAGAAGGATTCACCCGATTCATATCCTCCGGTGCCGTGAATCCGGATTTCGAGACCGGTTCACGGGCTGTCTTTGGTACAAGACTTGGCCATTTGACCATTTGACTTGTGTCCGCTGCGGCTACTATGCTTAGAGGAAGTGAATCTCTACGCGAGAATTCTACATCATCGCGACCAAAGGACGGTGTGACTGACTTTATGCCCAACAGGCCGGATCGATTCCGGAAGTTATTTCTGAACAACAAGTTTGTGGTCGTTCTGCTTATTTTGCTGCTGATTGGCCTCAATATTCTGGTCTTTCACAAGCTGCCCTTTATCTTCAAGCCGCTGAGCGTTCTCTTGCATACGGTGGCAGGACCGCTGATTCTCTCGGGGGTGGCCTATTACCTGCTGAACCCGCTGGTGAATCGGCTGGAACGGAAGAGCCGGGTGAAGCGGGCGTACGGGATTGTAGTCCTGTACCTGTTCATCGCCGGCATTATCTCCATCATTCTGCTGACGGTCATCCCGATCATCCGCGCGCAGCTTCTGGATCTGATCGACAATTTCCCGAAGTACAGCCAGGATATACAGGATAAATTCCCGGCGCTCAAGCGGGGGAATCTCCTCGATTCCTTGCCGATGCAGGAGAATATTGATCTCAACGAAGTGACCGGCCGTGTGACCGCTTGGGGAACGTCGTTCCTTAACAATGCGGTGAACGGCGTCGGCAATTTTGTCGGAGCTTTGACGGAAGCGGTGCTTGCGATTGTCACGACCCCGTTCATTCTCTTCTATCTGCTGCGCGACGGACACCGGCTGCCGGACTATCTGATCCGCTTTGTGCCGACGGCGCTTCAGCCGCAGACCCGCATGGTGATGTCGGAAATGAACAGTCAGATCTCTTCCTACATTCGGGGGCAGATTATCGTCAGCTGCTGCATCGGAGCCCTTCTGTACATCGGCTACCTGATCATCGGCTTGCAATACTCGCTGGTGCTTGCCATTATCGCGGCCTGCACGGCCGTCGTGCCGTATCTCGGCCCGGCCATCGCCATTACGCCTGCCCTGATCGTCGCCGCCGTCACCTCGCCGTTCATGCTGCTCAAGATGGTCATTGTCTGGACGGTGGTTCAGCTGGTGGAGGGCAAGTTCATTTCGCCGCAGATCATGGGCAAGACGCTCCGGATTCATCCGGTCACCATTATCTTCGTGATTGTATTCGCAGGCAAAATGTTCGGGGTGTTCGGCATTATTCTCGCCGTTCCCGGGTATGCCGTCCTGAAAGTGTTCATTACCCATCTCTATCAATGGTTCCGGTTCCGTTCGGGCCTCTATGAGCCCGAGACGCCTGAAGGGCCGCAAGCTTAAATTACAGAAAGAAGGATGAAAGATCATGCCGACTGTCATCAAGACCCGTTACGGGATGCTGGAGGGACGGAAGGAGGGCCCGGTTCGGGTCTGGAAAGGAATTCCCTATGCGTCGCCGCCGGTCGGCGAACGGCGTCTGCGGGCTCCGCAGCCGCCGCAGCCTTGGGAGGGCATCCGGGATGCGGGGGGATTCGGCCCGGTCTCGCATCAGCCGCCAGACCGGCGGGGCACCCGGTTCGGCGGCGAATCGCCGGAACATTCCGAAGACTGTCTGTATCTCAATATATGGGCTCCGGAGGAAGAGCGGGAGCCCCTCCCGGTCATGGTCTGGATTCACGGGGGCACCTTCGTCACCGGATCGGGAAGCCAGCCCCAGTTCGACGGCGCGCTGTTGGCGGAACGGGGCAGAGCCGTCGTTGTAACCCTCAACTACCGGCTGGGTCCCTTCGGATTTCTCCACTGGGCGGCCCTCGGCGATTCATTCGATTCCAATCTGGGACTCCTGGATATGATTGCAGCGCTGGAATGGGTACAGGGAAGCATTGAAGCCTTCGGCGGTGATCCGGCCCGGGTCACCCTGTTCGGCGAATCGGCCGGAGGCATGAGCATCGCCGCGCTTCTGGCCTGCCCGGCGGCCCAGGGGCTGTTCGCCCGGGCGATTCTGCAGAGCGGGGCGGCCCAGACGATGCCTGCAAGCCAGGGCGAAGCCGCCGCGCGGGAAATGCTTGCCGAACTGGGTCTTGCGCCCGAAGAAGCGGAGCGGCTGCGGGAACTCCCGGCGGATGCCATCATGGCCGCCGCCCATGCGCTGAACCGCCGGATCGGCGGTCCGTTCGGCATGCTGTTCCAGCCCGTCGTGGACGGGTCGGTTCTGCCGGAAGAACCGCTGGCCGCAGTGGCGGCCGGCTCCTCGCGGGGAGTGCCGCTGATGGTCGGCACGAACCGCGAGGAGGGCGGCTACTTCTTCCGGCCGGGCGATCCGCAGCCGCCGGTCCCGGACGCGCTGAAGCTGGTCGGCTCCATGCTGGGGACGCCGTACTCTCCGGAGCAGGCGGAATTTTACGGTTCCCGCGGCGAAGGCGCTCCCGAAATTCTGACCGACATGATCTTCTGGCGCGGCGCGCTGGAATTAAGCGAACGCAGCATCAGCCACGCGCCGGTGTGGATGTACCGGTTCGACGCCGGTGTGCCGGGGCATCCCCACTTTGAACGAGCGGTGCACAGCGCCGAAATTTCTTTCGTCTTCGGAACGCTGGGCGAACTTGAGCGGCTGGGAGGAACGGTCGGCGAGGAGCACCGTTCCGTCTCCGCCGCGATGATGATGGCCTGGGCGGCCTTTGCGCATTCCGGCGATCCTTCTGCGGCCGGTCTGGAATGGCCGGCGTATGAACCCGGAGACCGCGCCACCCTGATCTTTGGTTCACCGGTCCGGCTGGAACGGGACCCGGATGCGGCAAGACGGAGAATGGTGCTGCCCGAAATGGAGGGGAACCGGGAACAAACGGCGAAAGGTGACGAATAAAGGCGAATAAAGTTGAACAAAGATGAAACAACGAAGAAAAGCGGCAGCTTTTTCATAAAAAACACTGGACGTTTCATAAAAACGGGTGTAATCTGAGGCTGTGAAAAAAATAACAGAATACAAGATTCTCGGGGTAAGGTGAAATTCCTGACCGGCGGTGAAGCTTCGCACGCGAAGCGCAGCCCGCGACTCCCGGTTGTCCGCCTGGCGGATGAACGGGACTGATCTGGTGGAAATCCAGGGCCGACGGTAAAGTCCGGATGGGAGAGGATCATGGAAGAGCCACGCCGCAGGGCGGCGCGTTCCTTTTGGGACGGAGCCCCTGTTTTTTGCGCGATTCTTGCCTGCCCCCGACTGCCGCCTTCAGGCGTGAAATCGGGGGCTTTTTGATCTCTTGCGGGGTTTTGTATGACGAAGGAGAAGAAAGATATGAGTGACTTAACGGCTAACCCGGCAGCAGCGGCCAGACGTTCCCACGGAGGGTTCTGGCTCGTCGTACTGGGAGCGGCGCTGTGGGGAGTAGATCCCCTGTTCCGGATTATTCTGCTGAAATCAATGACCTCTTCGCAAATTGTGCTTCTGGAGCATGTGGTCCTGTTCCTGGCGGCCGCTCCGGTGCTGTGGCGGCACCGCTTCGAATTGAAGCGTATCCGGCTTCGCCAGCTCGGCGCGCTGCTGTTCGTCTCCTGGGGCGGCTCGGCTGCGGCGACCATTCTGTTCACCAAGGCGCTGTCCTCCGGCGATTTCAACTCCGTATTGCTGCTGCAGAAGCTGCAGCCGCTGTTCGCGATTGGGCTGGCGGCCCTCATTCTGAAGGAACGGCTTCCCCGCAACTTCGGACCGCTGCTGCTGATCGCGCTAATCGGAACTTATCTGCTGACCTTCGGCTGGACGCTGCCGTTCGGCCATGCGGGCAGCTTCATCGGCGTCGGCAGCATGCTGGCGCTGGGAGCGGCTGCCCTGTGGGGCGGCTCCACCGTCATGGGCCGTTATCTGCTCGGCACGCTGGAATACGAGACGGTCACTTCACTCCGGTTCATGATGGCGCTGCCGCTGCTGTTCGTCATCACCCAGGTGGAAGGAACGGCCTGGCATATCGGCGGGGGCATCGGAACCTCCTCGCTTATCGCGCTGAATCTGCTGCTTCAGGCGCTGCTTCCCGGTCTGCTAAGCATGCTGCTCTACTACAAAGGGCTGAATACGACCAAGGCTTCGTATGCAACGCTGGCCGAACTCAGCTTCCCCATGACCGGGGTGCTCATTAACTGGTTCGTCTATTCCATCGCGGTCACTCCCGCCCAGCTTCTGGGATTCGTCCTGATCTGGGGCGCGCTGTTCGTGATCTCCAGCCAGCGGGGACGCGAGGAAGTCGCTGTGCCGAACGAAGGAGACGGACGCTGACAAAGGCGCCTTTAAAAGCAATTGAACGAGAAGAAGAGCCGGACCCTGGGGTCCGGTTTTTTTGTGCGAAGCAGACACCGCCCCGGAGTAAAATAAAGCCTGATCTCCCATACTACCGGTATTCGAGAATTCAGTAAGGGGGCTTCGTTCATGGAAGCAGACCGTATGCCGACCGTATATATCCAGCTGAAGCCGCGGATAAGCGTAGCCCAGGGGGCCAGCGTTACGCTTGCGGACGCCGCGAACCTGATTGCTCCTCCCGAATGGGAAGGCGCGCTGAAGGAGCTGGTGCTGGCCCAGCCGCGCCGCAGCGACGGCAACCTGCTGCTGCTGGATATGCTGACGGTCATTCCGCGGGTCCGTTCCCTGCTTCCCGGCGCCGTTATCGAATCGCTGGGCGAAGGGCGGACGATTGTCCAGGTGCGGGAACGTTCGGCGGGACGCCGCCCCTCTCTGGCTCTGTTCGTACTGGTCTGGCTGCTGATGTTCTTCGGCTCGGCGCTGACGATTATGAATTTCCACGCGGATGTCAATATGCAGGAAGTTCAGGTGCGGATTGTGGAGATGCTGACCGGAAGGCGCGATGAGCATCCGTATTTATTTCAGGCGGCCTATTCGCTGGGCATCGGGTTCGGTATGGTCATCTTCTTCAACCATCTCTTCAAGAAGAAATGGAATGAGGAGCCGACGCCGCTGGAAGTCGAGATGTTCCTTTATCAGAGCAACGTGGACCAGTACATTATTCATGAAGAGTACCGCAAAATGGAGGGCCGGTCCCGGGGGCCCGGCCGGAAGCGGCGACGGTGACTCCGCCGCTTGAGGTTGGGATCACGCTGCTGCTTGGGCTGGCAGGCGGAATTGCCGTCGGCGGCGGCGTCATTGCCCTGTTCGTAGTACTGGACATTGTTCCCCGTCTGGCCCAGCTGACCGCTTCATATGACAAGGTCCATTGGTACGAGGGATCGATGGTAGCGGGCTCGCTGATCGGAACGGTGTTTGATTTCTGGAACGGGAAGCTGCCGGGCGGCCCGGCGCTGGAGCTTGGGGTCGGCTGGCTGGACGGCGTCTTTGTCGGCATGCTGGCGGCCGCATTGACCGAGGTGCTGAATGTGCTGCCGATTCTGGCGAAACGGCTTCGTATGACCGCTTATCTCTTCGGACTTCTGATGGCGATGGTGGCGGGTAAAGTGGCCGGGTCGCTGTTCGACTGGTTCGTGTATCGACCGTAGACAAGGAAGGAGAGCTGCAAGGTGAACCGATATATTCACAGCGGAGAACACATGGAAGAACCGGACGGACCGGAGAAGGACGAACGCACGAATGCCGCCGGGCCGGATTCGGAGGATAAAGATCGAACAGACAGGCCTGTGGACCTGAGCGAATCGTTCCGGGGCGAGAGCGGAATGGAGACGAAGAAAGCGGAGGAGTTCAGCAAGGAAGCGGAGGAGGTCCGCAAGAATACTGCGGATGCCTGCCCGGACGGAGGCTCCGGCACTCCGGCTTCGCATGTCGGCGAATGGGCTGACCGGATGGAGGCCGAGCCGGATTCTTCCTCGCCGGAGAAAGGCGGGGAGAAGAAAGCGGCAGGAGAGATGGAAGCTGCCGAAGAACCGGGGACCGGCGGAGAGGAAGGCGGGGAACCGCGCCGGAGGGGCTTTGTAGCCCTGATGGACAAGTGGTTCGGCGAGGAAGAGGAAGATCAGGAGGACGAAGAAGACCCAAGCCTGTCCGGCGCCAAGAAGCCGGGGGAGGATAAACAGCAGCCGGATGAAGAGAGCGAGGATGGGCAAGAGGGAAGCAGGAAGGCGAAGGCGAAGCGCAAGCCCAAGAATACAAGCCAAGCGGCCGCTGGCGAAACCAAGTCTGACGATCCCAGACAGCAGAAACGCGACGCCGAGAAATCCGATTCTCTGGAGGAGTCGATCCGTTACTGGCAGGGCAGCGACCGGATCGACTCCAGCCTGGACCGGGTCAAAGAGACGCTGAAGGAGACGGTCGGCCTCGGCTCCACCTTTGACGTCATTTTCCGGGAGATGAGCTTCGGCGGCAAGCGGACGGCGCTGCTGTGCATCAGCGGTTTTACCAAGGATACGATTGTGGACGAGATTCTGAAACGGCTGACCTATCTCACTCCGGAGAATCTGTCGGCGGAAGTCATCCGCGATTTCATGCACGTCTATATCCCGCATATCCAGGTTGAACTGAGCGATATGCTCAGCGAGACGGTGAACAAAGTACTGACAGGGAACAGCGCGCTCTTCATCGAGGGAGAGAGCCGGGTAATCGTGATGGATACGCGTGCTTATCCCGCCCGCAGTCCCGACGAACCGACGATTGAGCGGGTGGTCCGCGGTTCCCGCGACGGGTTCACCGAGACGCTGCTGAGCAATGTGGCGCTGGTGCGGCGGCGTGTCCGCGATCCCGGACTGAAGCTGGAGATGCATCAGGTCGGGCGGCGTACAAGAACCGACGTCTGCCTGGCCTATATCGACGACATTGTGGACAAGACCCAGGTCCGGGCCGTGACCGACAAAATCAAATCCATCAACATCGAAGGCATTCCGCTGGCCGACAAACAGCTGGAGGAGGCGATAATCGGAGCAGGCTGGAATCCGTATCCCATGGTCCGCTATTCGGAACGGCCGGATATTGTCGCTTCTATGCTGCTGGAGGGCCGAATCATCCTGTTCGTGGATACGTCGCCGAGCGTAGTGGTGCTTCCGACGACCTTCTTCGATCTGTGCCAGCATGCCGAGGAGAACCGCCAGACTCCTTTTATCGGCACCTATCTGCGCTGGGTCCGGTTCGCGGGCGTCTTTGCCTCCATGTTCCTGCTTCCGCTGTGGCTGCTGCTCGTGGTTCATCCGGAGCTGAAGCCGCCGATGTTCGATTTTCTCGGTCCGCAAAAGTCGGCGAAACTGCCGCTGATCGCCCAGTTTCTGCTGGTTGAATTCGGCGTCGATCTGCTCCGGCTGGCCGCCGTTCATACCCCCAATCCGCTCGGCTCGGCGATGGGCCTGATCGCGGCCATCCTGGTTGGCAACATCGCTGTGGATACCGGGCTCTTCGTCAACGAAGTCATCCTGTATATGGCGGTCGCCGCAATCGGCATGTTCGCGACTCCAAGCTATGAGCTTGGGCTGGCGAACCGGATCGTCAGGCTGGTGCTGCTGGTGCTGGTCGCGATATTCCAGGTGCCGGGCCTCGTCATCGGCTCGACGGTGCTGATCGTCATGCTGACCCTGAACCGCTCGTACAATTCGTCATATTTGTGGCCGTTCATACCGTTTAATGCAAAAGCGCTCGGCTCGATTCTCTTCCGAACCCCAGTGCTGTACGCCAAAACACGGCCGTCTTTCAACAAAGCGCGCGACAATACCCGGATGTCGGACTCCACGGACAATCGGGGACAATCGTAGGAAAATACAAATCAACAGCGCTTTAGTCCATTCTTTGGCGTTCCCCCGCTCTGCTATACTGAATACCATAACCAGCTGGGATGGAAATTCCACAGAAAGCGGAGGAATGGCGTATATGTTTCTACACGGGACGAGCCGGTTGAATGCGGCGGGCCATCTGGAGATCGGCGGCTGCGACGTAACCGAACTGAAGGCGGAGTACGGAACGCCGCTGTATATTATGGATGAGGCGCTCATTCGCCGCAGATGCCGCGAATATATGGATGCTTTTGCCGCGACCGGACTCGGGTTCCAGGTTGCCTATGCCAGCAAGGCGTTCTCGGTCATGGCGATGTGCCGTCTGGTTGACCAGGAAGGGCTGTCGCTGGACGTCGTCTCCGACGGCGAGCTGTATACCGCCCTGAAGGCGGGCTTTCCGCCGGAGCGCATTCATTTTCACGGCAACAACAAGACGCCGGAAGAGATTGAAATGGCGCTTGATGCGGAGATCGGCTGCTTCGTGGTCGACAATTTTACCGAACTTGCGCTGCTTGAAGCCATCTCCGCAGAGCGCGGGGCAAATGTGCGCATCCTGCTGCGCGTAACGCCGGGCGTCGAAGCGCACGCACACCATGCCTATGCCGCGACCGGACAGACCGATTCCAAATTCGGGTTTGACATCGGCAACGGTTCGGCGCTGGAAGCTGTCCGCGCCGCAGAGGCGGCAGCCCATCTGGATCTGCTCGGCGTTCACTCCCATATCGGGTCGCAGATCTTCGAGACGGAAGGATTCCAGCTGGCCGTTGAGCGCGTAGCGGCTTTTGCCCGCAAGGCGAAGGAAGAGCTCGGCGCGTCTTTCCGGGTTGTGAACCTGGGCGGAGGCTTCGGCATCCGCTACGTGGAAGGCGATACGCCGCTGGAAGTCTCGGAATATGTGGCGGCGATTGCGGATGCTGTGAAGACGCATTTTGCCGGGATCGACGCCGCTCTGCCCGAAATCTGGGTGGAGCCGGGCCGCAGCATTGTCGGAGACGCCGGCACCACGCTGTACACGGTCGGCACAAGCAAGGATATTCCGGGCGTGCGGAAGTATATTGCAGTAGACGGCGGCATGACGGATAATCCCCGTCCGGCCCTCTATGAATCGAAGTATGAAGCGATTCTGGCCAACCGGGCGGCGGAGCCGGCCGCAGAGACCGTGTCCATCGCCGGCAAATGCTGCGAGAGCGGCGACATGCTGATCTGGGACGTCGAGCTGCCCGAGCCCAAGAGCGGCGACCTGCTGGCGGTAGCCTGCACCGGCGCGTACAACTACTCGATGGCGAGCAACTACAACCGGATTCGCCGTCCGGCAGTCGTCTTCGTGGAGAACGGACGCAGCGACCTCGTCGTGCGCCGGGAGACCCGGGACGATATTGTGGCCGGCGATGTGATTCCGAGACGGCTTGCTGCGCAGCAGCCGGCAGCGAAAGCCTAGGCCGCAAGCGGCCGCAGCAGAAGGGGGCATTCCCGTCCGGCGGGAGGGCCCCCTTTGCGTCCGGGCGGCTTTCATAGTACACTGTTAAAAGATTTGACCAATCATTGTCCACATTGGAAAGGGGTATTTACATATGGCAAAGCAGGCGAAGATTCAAATGGAGAACGGGGAAGAAATCGTAATTGACCTGTTCGAGCAGGACGCTCCGAATACTGTAGCCAACTTCGAGAAGCTGGCGAATTCGGGCTTCTATAACGGTCTCGTGTTCCACCGCGTCATTCCGGGCTTCGTAGCCCAGGGCGGCTGCCCGAACGGTACCGGCACAGGCGGCCCCGGTTATACCATCAACTGCGAGATCAATCCGAACAAGCATGAGCGCGGAACGCTCGCCATGGCGCATGCCGGCCGCAACACGGGCGGAAGCCAGTTCTACATCTGCTACGCGCCGCAGCCGCATCTGGACGGCCAGCACACCGTTTTTGGCAAAGTGGTCAAGGGGATGGAACAGGTGGATACTTTCAAGGGACGCGACAAGATGGCGTCCGTTGAAGTGGTAGAGGCATAAGACGCGGAACACCCCAGCTCACACGGACAGGCCCTCGTTCCCTAAGGCGAACGAGGGCCTTTTTGCGTGGAGGAAACGGCGGGAAAACAGGACATAAGCAGGTTGACAGAATAGAGGTTGCCGAATACCATGAAGGAGAACTGTTCTTTATATAGAACATCTGGAGGAAGTTTTTTTAGAAACGCTGATTCTCGGGTGTGTCAATGAGGGTGATATAAGGTATATACCCGTCTGCGGGCATCGAGAGAGGTGAGCTTCCTACATAAGCATACGGCAGGCATACGGCGGATGAAGTTTTGTGGCCGGAACGGTCATATTTGCCGGAACGGCCAGGTACAATGCAAGTGCGTGCTGCACGAAGAACAAGAAACCGGAGGGGTTGCGTACATGTTGAAGAGAAGAATCAGTATGTGGCTGGTCGTGCTGCTGCTGGTTGCCCAGTACAGCTATGGCGTCGGTTTTCAGCCATCGGTCAAGGCGGCTGCAATCGACCGCGCCGGCACCATCATCACAAGCGTCTCCATGGCGGTCTACGGGCCGGATGGAAGTACGGTCACGGGAGACGTCTACGAACAGGGCTCCAACGTAACGCTGGATTATACCTGGGAGCTTCCGAACGGCCACGGCTATGCCGCCGGGGATACCTTTTCCTTCGAGGTTCCCGACGCCTTCAAGCTGTACAACGACGTCAGCGGCATTCTGGCTTCCGATGAAGGAGAAGTCGGAACCTTTACCGCAAGCTCAAGCACGCACCAGGTCGTAATGACCTTCAACGATTTCATTACGAACCATGAGAATGTAAAAGGCACGCTGCGCCTGAAGACGCAGTTCGATACGCAGACAATTACGGGCAGTACCACGCAGACGGTCCAGTTCCCTGTGAACGGGGATACGCAGGTGGTGGTTCTGCACTTCAGACCCCATGTCAGCTCCACCATAGACAAGAAGGGCTATGCGCCGGCTTACAACGCCGGAACCGTTACTTGGAACGTCGATGTCAACAAGACGCTCGATGCCGTCTACGGAGCCGAGATCACGGATCCGCTTCCGGCCGGCCTTACGCTGGACCCCGGTTCGGTAGCCGTCCATTCGCTTGAAGTGCAGCTGGACGGAACCGTCATTCCGGGAGCGGCGCTGGATGCGTCCCGTTACAGCTGGTCCGCAGAGGGAGGCACCCTCCGGCTGAAATTCAGCGATGATACGATCCGCAGCGCGTACCGGCTTTCTTTTGCCACAACAGTCAGCTCGCCGACGGCAACCGTGTTCAAGAACACGGCCACCTTCCGGGGCGGCAATCTGAACCCGGCAAGCGCCACAGCTACCGTGCAGATCAAGCGGGCCGCTGCGCTCAAGAAGACGGTTACCGCTTACGATCCGGGTACCCAGACCATCTCCTGGGCGATCCAGTATAACTATAATTTTGCCGCCATTGCCCAGCGCGATGCGGTGCTGACCGACCAGTTCAACAACAGCCAGAGTCTGGTGGAGGACTCCGTTGTGGTCCGCAGCGTGGTGCTGAACGAGAAGGAGCAGCCGGTACCGGACGCCGTTCTGGTTCCGGGAACCGATTATACGGTCGAGAAGACGACCTATGGCGCGAAGAGCGGCTTCAAGCTGCAATTCCTGAAGGACCTTCAATCTCCGTATCTGATTGAATACAAGACCCGGGCCAACGAGCGGGTGCTTGCCGTGGATACGGTAACAAATACCGTTACAACCGGAACCTATTCTTCCGAAGCGAAGCAGGAGATCAAGCCGGATGTGATCTACAAGACGGTCAACGCCGACGGAGCGAACTACCGCGACCGGGTCGTGGACTGGAAGATTACCGTCAACGAGGACGGATACCCGATGGCCAAGGTGAAGGTTGCCGACACCTTTGAGTCCGGCGGACTTACGCTCATTCCGGGAAGCGTGGAAGTGCGGGACGGCGACAAGACGGTTCTGGACCCCTCCCGTTATACGCTGACCTATGACCCGGCTCATCTGGACCGCGGGTTCGTGATAGAATTCAACGAGCCGATCAAGAGCAAAATGACGATTCGCTATCAGTTGAATTTCGATTATTCCGCTCTTCATGCCAATTATAAATTATTCCGCAACAAGGCTTCCGTAAGCTGGACCGACGACAGCGGCAAGACGCTGCAGCAGACGGCCTACGGCCAGTTCGATCCGCGGATCGAAACGAAGAACAACGGCTTCAAATACGGACAGTATAACGCCGTTACCAAAGATGTGTATTGGTATATCGGAGCCAATTACAGCTACCGGGCCCTGAAAGAGCCGGTGGTCAAGGATACGGTTGGCCCGGAACAGACACTGGACGAATCCTCGATCAAGGTCTACCAGTTCCAGATGCGCAATAATGGGCTGACCAGCCGACTCGGCGAGATCGACAAGTCCAAGTATACGGTCAAGGTTGCCGACAACGGCAGCGGCGGCAAAGACATTACTGTAACGCTGAAGCAGGCTGCGGATTATCCGTTCTATGTAGGCTTCCGAACCTCACTCGCAGGGAAGGTGCTGAACTCTCCGAGCCTGACGAACACGGCCTATGTGTATGACGGCCCGGAACCGGCCTCCGGCCCGCTGACCGGCAAGGTAACCATTCCTTACGGCGGCGATCTGGTCGCCAAGGATGGCGTCCAATCGGGACTCACCCTGGACTGGACGGTTCACATCAATCGCAGCCAGTCCACGCTGGAGCAAGCTAGGGTCACCGATACGGGGAGTGCGAACCAGGTGTTCCTGCGGGATTCGTTCCATCTCTATCCGACGGTGATGGACCCGGACGGACGGCTGGTGAAGGGCACGGCCGAACTGGCAGAGGGCACCGACTATACGCTTGAAATCGCTACGGACAGCGAAGGACACCAGAATTTTGTACTCGCATTCCCGAATGCAATCCATTCTTCCTATGTATTGGAATACAAGTCGCTGATTGCCGCTGGCAACGGCGAGAGCGTGACAAACGGCGTGAAACTGAGCGGAACCAATGCGACCGAGATCGTCAAGGAGACGACGAAGAGCATTATTGTCGGCGTCAGCAGCGGTTCGGGAACGGGAACCGGCGTGCGGGGAACACTGACGGTACGCAAGCTGGACTCCCGGGATCATCTTACGGTACTGGCCGGTGCGACCTTTGATCTGTACCGGGTGATCGATAACGAGCGCTTCCTGCTCGGAACCGAGACCACGGGAGAGAACGGCAGAGCCGTCTTCAGCAAGGTGCTGTCAGGCCAATATGTGCTGATCGAAAAAACCGCCCCTCAGGGATATATCCTCTCCACACAGGAATATCCGGTTACCGTTAGTCCGGGAGCATCGGTAGATCTGGCGATTACCAATGACAGACTGGTACCGGCGACACCAACGCCGAGCGCAAGCCCAACACCATCGGCGAGTGCATCGCCATCACCATCGCCAAGCGCATCGCCATCGCCGACGCCGAGTGTGACACCAACATCTAGCGCCACACCGTCGCCGAACGAGAGTGCATCGCCGTCGCCGACTGCGTCGCTGTCTCCGGATACCAGCGCATCGCCGGCGCCGGGCACGTCGCCGACGCCTGCTGTCACCGATACGCCGGGAACCGGAGCTACGCCAACGCCGGTGACCGTGCCTACGACGGCTCCGACGCCTTCGGCATCGCCGGGTGAGATCATCATTCCGGATGACATCACGCCGGCAGGACCGGGATCGGGCGGTGGCCTGGTTACGGCGAATCCGACCGCAGCACCGGCCGCTTCGGTCAGTCCGGGAACCGTTCCCGGGGATGACGGAACGCCGGTTCAGATTGAGGAAGAACCGGTGCCTCAAGGCGGCGTTGAAATTCCGGACGAACCGACTCCGAAGGGAACGACGTCGGAAGCCGCAGGGTCGCTGCCGAAGACGGGAGAATCCAGTTCGATGCCGATCTATATGGCCGGTCTGGGCCTGATTCTGATCGGAATTCTGTTGAACCGGTTCTTCAGCCGAACGCGCAAAGACCACTAAACTTAGAATGATAGCCGGGGCTTCATTCCCCAGGAAATAGCAGGACGAAGAGGCGCGGATGATCCGCGCCTCTTCGTTGTTGTCGATAGGGGAATCTTTCTATGGCTTCAAGCCGCTATCCGTCGGTAGCGGCGGCTTGCCTTTTTTGAAAGAGGGTGTTACTTTTAGAATGTTGAAACTGAATATGGATTGATCCTTCAGGGCAGGGTGCAATTCCCTACCGGCGGTGATGAACGGCACGGCGAAGCGAGTCTTCCCGGCCGGGACAAGTCCGCTACCCGGTCGGCCGCTGCAGACAGCGTGCTGAACGGTGGACCCGGTGCGATTCCGGGACCGACAGTATAGTCTGGATGGAAGAAGGAGAGAACGGCTATGCCGCCCTTGCAGGCGGCAAGGCAGCATCGGTGTAACCGGCGGCTTTGTGTTACTTTTCACATGCATGGCCGGAGCTGTATGCTGTGCATGGCTCTCTGCATTCAACCGTCTTGACTCCCTGGAGCGCAAGACGGTTTTTTTGATGCATACTTATAACAGCTATCATGCCACGGAGGAGAGGTCGCAGCCATTCTATGGATATAATGAATGATGAGTTTTACATGTCGCTCGCGCTGGATATGGCGGAACGGGCCCAAGGTCAGACCGGGATCAATCCGGTTGTCGGCTGCGTGGTGGTCAAGGACGGGGCCGTAATCGGCGTCGGCACGCATCTGAAGCGGGGAACCGGACATGCCGAGGTGCACGCGCTGAATATGGCCGCAGGCCAGGCCAAGGGCGGAACCGCTTATGTCACGTTGGAGCCGTGCAGCCATACGGGCCTTACGCCCGCTTGCAGCAGACGGCTGATCGACGAAGGGGTGGCCCGGGTCGTCGTGGCCTGCGAAGATCCCAACCCGCTGGTGTCAGGCCGGGGAGTTGCCATGCTGCGCGAGCACGGAGTCGAGGTCGAGGTTGGGGTGCTCCGGGAACGGGCGCTGCGGTTGAACGAGAAATTCATCAAATATATTCTGACCCGTCTGCCGTTCGTGACCTTGAAGACGGCAAGCACCCTGGATGGCCGGATCGCGACCCGTACCGGCGACAGCAAGTGGATTTCCAACGAAGAATCGCGCGAGGTCGTACATACGCTGCGCCATCGCCATCAGGGCATAATGGTCGGCGTGGGCACGGTTCTGGCCGACAATCCTTCGCTGACGACCCGGCTCCCGGTTCCGGGGCTCAATCCGATCCGCATTGTGGTCGATTCCAGGCTCCGCACGCCGCTGGAGGCGGCGGTTGTTGCGGACGGCCAGGCCCCGACGATTATTCTGACGACCGAGGATGCCGACCCGGAACGGGAAGCGGCTCTGGCCCGGGCCGGGGTGCAGGTAATCCGCTGCGGGACCGGCTCGCGCGTCGACCTGCACCAGGCGATGGATCGGCTCGGCCAGATGGAGATCGGCTCCATACTGCTGGAAGGCGGAGGCGAACTGAACGGGGCGATGCTGGAAGAAGGACTGGTAGACCGGGTGGTTCTTTTCCTCGCTCCGAAGATTGTCGGGGGAGGAGCCCAGGCGCCCTCCGCTTTCAGCTTCGGAGGTGTGGAACGGATGGCAGACGCGATTGTCCTGCGTGAGCTTGAGGTCGAGCGGCTCGGCGACAATCTCTGTCTGACCGGCATTCCGGGGACCTTCGGGCCGCAGAATGCGGCGGAATTATCCTAAAGAGAGGTGGAGGCTATGTTCACCGGACTTGTGGAAGAGGTGGGAAGCCTGCGCGGCGTCTCATCCGGCGGCGAAATGATGGTTCTCTCGATTGCAGCGAAGAGAATTATGGGAGATCTGAAGATCGGCGACAGTGTCGCCGTCAACGGCGTATGCTTGACGGCGACGTCGATAAGCGAAGGGCATTTTACCGTCGATGTCATGCCGCAGACTTACCGCCATACAACGCTCAAGGAGCTGCGCGCGGGAAGCAGGCTCAATCTGGAGCGGGCCATGGCGGCGGGAGGCCGCTTCGGCGGCCATATCGTCCAGGGACATGTGGACGGAACCGGCATTATCCGCGGGATGAAGCGGGACCAGAACGCCGTGGTGATCGAGATTGTGCCGGACCGGGCGGAATTGTTCAAATTCATTATCCCGAAAGGCTCGATTACCATTGACGGAATCAGCCTGACGGTTGTCCAGGCTGCCGGCTCGTCGTTCACGGTATCCATTATTCCGCATACGCTTGGCGAGACGGTGCTCGGTTACAAGCATGCGGGCGACAGCGTCAACCTGGAATGCGATGTTCTCGGCAAATATGTCGATCACCTGCTGCATTACGGCTCCACACCGGCAGGCGAGGGGCGCAGCGAATCCAAGATCAGCAGCGAATTTTTGGCGGCGAACGGATTTCTATGAGAATCTGTCCCCGCCCCAAGTAAAGGGATTGCCGGAAGACGCGTCCTGCAAAATTCGGGAGTCCCTGCCAGGAGGAAGAGAAGATGAGTGAATCGCAAGGGCAGGAGCGTGTGCTCGACCGGATCGAAGAGGCGATCTACGATCTGATGCGGGGCAAGGTCGTCATCGTCGTCGATGATGAAGACCGCGAGAATGAAGGCGACTTCGTGGCACTGGCGGAACGGACGACGCCCGAGGTTATGAATTTCATGATTACCCATGGCCGGGGGCTGGTGTGCCTGCCGATTACGGCGGAGCGGGCCGAGGAACTGGATCTGAAGCCGATGGTCAGCCGGAATACCGACTTCCACGGCACCGCGTTCACGGTGTCGATCGACCATAAAGATACGACAACCGGTATTTCCGCCTATGAACGGTCGTTAACCGTGAAGGCGATCATGGACCCCAAGGCCACTGCGGCGGATTTCCGCCGGCCGGGGCATATGTTCCCGCTGATTGCCAAAAAAGGCGGCGTCCTGCGCCGCTCCGGCCACACCGAGGCCGCCGTCGATCTCGCCCGGCTGTGCGGCGCCTACCCGGCGGCCGCCATCTGCGAGATTATCAAGGAGGACGGGACGATGGCCCGGCTGCCGGACCTGGTGGAGATCGCCAGACAGCATGATCTCAAGCTGATCAGCATCAAGGACCTGATTCATTACCGCAACGAGAAGGAGAATCTCGTTACCCGGGAAGTCTCGGTCCGGCTGCCGACCGATTTCGGCGAATTCCAGACGATAGCCTATACGAACGAGGTGGACGACAAGGAACATGTCGCCTTGGTCAAAGGCGAGATTTCCGGAGACGAACCGGTCCTCGTCCGCGTCCATTCCGAGTGCCTCACCGGCGATGTGTTCCATTCGCACCGCTGCGACTGCGGGCCGCAGTTCGAGGCGGCGCTGCGCCAGATTGAGGCGGAGGGCAGGGGCGTACTGCTCTATATGCGGCAGGAGGGCCGGGGGATCGGCCTTGTCAACAAGCTGAGAGCCTACAAGCTCCAGGAGCAGGGGCTCGATACGGTAGACGCCAACCTGAAGCTCGGGTTCCCGGCGGATCTGCGCGACTATGGCATCGGCGCCCAGATTCTGAAGGATCTCGGGGTCCGGAAGATCCGGCTGATGACCAACAATCCGCGCAAGATCAAGGGGCTGGAAGGCTACGGTCTGGAAGTGGTCGAGCGCGTTCCGATCCAGATGCCCGAGAACAAGGACAATACCGGGTACCTGCACACGAAGCAGTCGAAGCTCGGGCATCTGCTGAAATTCGACGATATCGAGCAGGATGAGAATTCTAAATCCTAGACAGGCCGCGTCTGATTCTAATTTGAAGAAGAGAAAGGGAGAGGGATTATGCCGCAATATTTTGAAGGACATTTAGTATCGGATGGATTGAAGTACGGGGTGGTCGTGGGCCGCTTCAACGAGTTTATTACGAGCAAGCTGCTGTCGGGAGCGCTGGATGCGTTCAAGCGCCACGGCGTCAAGGACGAAGAGATCGACGTAGCTTGGGTACCGGGCGTATTTGAAATTCCGCTCATTGCCCAGAAGATGGCCGAGAGCGGCAAGTACGATGCGGTCGTCACGCTCGGCACCGTTATCCGCGGTTCGACGACCCACTATGACTATGTCTGCAATGAAGTATCCAAGGGAGTAGCGGCAATTGCGCTGAAGACCGGTGTGCCGACCATCTTCGGCGTTCTGACGACGGAGAATATCGAGCAGGCCATCGAGCGGGCGGGCACCAAAGCCGGCAATAAGGGTTGGGACGCGGCGGCCAGCGCCATTGAAATGGCCAACCTGTCCAAATTGTTTTAAGCCCGGGCTATTGACGAAGCCGTCGTTTTCGTGCTTATTTATTAATATAGGAAGAAAGCGCAAAAGTCCGTTTTGCCCTTGTGCAGCGTCTTCAGAGGCGCTGCCTTTTGCATTTGCCCGGGCTTTTACCCACTAGGAGGATGACGCGTGACGGTTTTGTACAAGCTGGAGACGTTTGAGGGTCCGCTGGATTTGCTGCTGCATCTGATCGACAAGGCGGAGATCGACATCCAGGACATCCCGGTCAGCGAAATCACCGAACAATACATGGACTATTTGCAGACGATGCAGGAGCTGGAACTGGATGTGACAAGTGAATTTCTCGTCATGGCCGCGACGCTGTTGTCCATCAAGAGCAAAATGCTGCTGCCGAAGCCGCCGGTGATCGAGTTCGAGGATATGGATTTCTACGAGGATGAAGAGTACGATCCGCGCGCGGAGCTGGTGCAGCGTCTGATCGAATACCGCAAATACAAGTCGATTGCCGTTCAGCTGCTGGATCTTGAGAGCGAGCGGAGCCTGATCTTCACCAAGGAACCCGACGATCTCGCCCCGTTCGTGCCGGAGCAGGAAGCCTCGGGCGTCAAGGGTCTGCATACCGCCGACCTGATTGCGGCGTTCCGCAAGGCGCTGGGCAAGGCGGCCCGCCGTTCCTCCTACGCCCGGATCACCCGGGATGAAATATCGGTCAAGGACCGCATCCGCGATGTGTCGGAGTCGCTGCGTCTGCTCGGCAAAGGCGGGCGGCTGCGGTTCTCGTCCCTGCTGCATGACGAGATGGCCCGCCATGAAATTGTGGCCACATTCCTGGCCATTCTGGAGCTGATGAAGATGAAGGCGATCTTCTGCTATCAGGAGCGGCTGTTCGAGGACATCGTCATGGAGTGGAGAGGAGGAGACGAATGGAATGGATTACAAGACACTGAAATCAGTTATTGAAGGGCTGCTGTTCCTGGCGGGCGAGGACGGTCTGTCCACCCGTCAGATCGGCGAGATTACCGAGCAGAAGCCCGACCTGATCGGCCGCGTGCTGGGCGATATGCGCTCTGAATTCGCTTCGGCGGGACGGGGACTTCAGGTGGTGCAGATTGCGGGCAACTACAAGCTGGCCACGCTGCCCGAGCATGCCCCTTATTTTGAGCGGCTGGCGTATTCTCCGTCGCGGGCCACCTTGTCCCAGGCAGCACTGGAGACGCTGGCCATTGTGGCCTACCGGCAGCCGATTACCCGGGTGGAGATTGAAGAAATCCGCGGCGTCAAGGCCGAGCGGGCCATCCACACGCTGGTGAACAAGGATCTGATCATGGAGGTCGGCCGCTCCGAAGCGGTGGGCCGGCCGATTCTGTACGGCACGACCAAGGCGTTCCTGGACAGCTTCGGGCTGGCCAGCCTGAACCAGCTGCCCGAGCCGGCCGGAGGCGATAGCGACAGTCTGGAGGAAGAGACCCAGCTGCTGTTCGACAAGCTGGATACCCGGCAGATGACCCTGGACGAAGTCGGTCCCGGGACCGATGACTGACGGACTCCGGTCTTCCTTCTCTGACAATGACAACGCCCGCTGGCGCTTACCGGACACGTTCCGGCAAGCGCCGGCGGGTGTTTTTGGGTTCCTCTAGAGCTGCCGGCTATCGGGCTGGACACCCTAGACTCCGGTTCAGGTGGCCGCTGCCGTTCTCTGCTTCGGCCTGTCTTCATATCTCTTCATGCGGCAGGAGGTCCGGACGAGGAACGAGCGCAGCGAATTTTTCCCAGTTCAATTCGCCATACTACCTGAGGTGGCAGTCATGACGAATGTCCGGGAGGAAGAAAGCATGCCTATAGGATGGATAGTGGGGATCGCCGTGCTGGCCGCGGTGGCAGCGCTTGTCGCGCTGATTCTGATCTCTTTCATCGAATTCAAGGTTCACCTGAACCGCTCCGGCCGAAATGACCGGGTCCGGATCGACGTCAAGGCGTTCTATGGTCTCGTCAACATGCAGTACACCGTTCCGTCCATTGTATTCGACGGGTTGAGACAAGGGCTGAAGGTCCGGCTCGAACGGTCGGGGATGGATCAGCTGATCGGACCGGCAGAGGAGCGCAAGCGCGTGGACAAGGAAGCGGTGGAGCGGATGCTCCGCATTTGCCGGCAGGCGCTGCAGGGGACCGACGGGATGAAGGAATGGTCGGTTGAGACGCTCTCCCGCGTCCGGGTTACCCGGCTGGATTGGGCCACTGACTTCTCTCTTGGAGACGCGGCGGAGACCGCTGTGGCCGCCGGAGCGCTCTGGGGCTGCAAATGGATCGCCGTCGGCTGGCTCTCGCGGTATGTCCGCCTGCAGCAAACACCGCGTTTGTTCGTCAAGCCCGTCTACAGCGACCAGCTGTCTTTTGTCACGGAGATGGAAGCGGCGGGCCGGATTCGGGTGGCGGAGCTGGCTGCGGCCGGCTGGAAGCTCCTGCGCCGGGTGCGGGCTGCGGAGAATGGATGGAGCAACTGGAAGAGCCTGCTGCGGGGCCTTCGGAGCGAAGCCGGAAGCCGGCGGCCCGCAGCCTGAACCCTTGGGATGGGCGTACATAATTGAACCAGTCCGGGCGCACACTGTAACTGATCGCTACAGTTCATTAAAGCTCATTAAGGAGGACTATTCATGAGTGACCATCCCATTCAGGGCCTGATGCAGACCGCAATGGAGAACATCAAAGCCATGGTCGATGTCAATACGATCGTCGGCGACCCGGTGAATACGCCGGACGGCAGCGTCATTCTGCCAATCAGTAAAGTGGCCTTCGGCTTTGCGGCCGGGGGCAGCGATTTCCGCGTTGAAGAGGATGAGAAGACGACGTCGGCATCCGCTCCGGCGGGCGGCGTGAAGCTCCTTCCCTTCGGCGGAGGCAGCGGGGGCGGGGTCTCAATCCGGCCGATTGCGTTTCTCGTTGTGGGCCGCGAAGGAGTGCGCATTGTGCCGCTTGATAACCAGACCCACATCTTCGAGAAAATTATCGACGCCGCTCCGAACCTGATGGACCGCATCCAGCGCATGTTCCAGGAAGGTTCCTCCGAAGGCGGGAACAAGGACGGCGGATCATCCCAAAGCGGCAAGAGCGAGGTTTCCTTTACGCCAGCCAATCCGCTCTGAGCCTATCTGGATGCCAGTGATTCCCCGCTTCCCTCTAAGGGCAGCAAAGCCGCTCCCCATGCCAAGACGGCAGAGGGAGCGGCTTTGCTGCGTTCCGGTGACATAAGGAAAGTGGACCAGGCATACACTTGTACCATCGCGGTTATACCATACCGGAGCATAAAGGAGCCGAAAATGCCTATGAACCGATGGATTACCAAATGGGCGGCGCTGCTCGGCATTCTGGCGCTGCTTCTGCCGCCCGGAGCCGTCTCTGCAGGAGGCGTCTCGACCCAGGCGCGGGCGGCGGCGCTGATCGACGTGGAGTCGGGCCGGATTCTGTACAGCCACAACGGCGACGAGCCGATGCTGATCGCAAGCCTGACGAAGATTATGACGGCCATTGTCGCCATTGAGAACGGCAAGCTGGACAGCGTCGTCAAGGTCGGTAAGAACGCTTATGCCAAGGAGGGGTCCTCGATCTATCTTCGGCAAGGCGAAGAAATGACGCTGGAGACTATGCTGTACGGTCTCATGCTGCGCTCCGGCAATGATGCGGCGACGGCCATCGCCGAGCATGTCGGCGGCTCGGAAGAAGGGTTCGTCCATTTGATGAATGCCAAGGCGGAGCTGCTCGGGCTGAAGCATACTCATTTTGCCAATCCGCACGGACTGGATGCCGAAGGCCATTATTCCACGGCGAACGATCTGGCGGTCCTGACCGCCTACGCGCTTCACAATCCCGTATTCAAGGAGATCGTGAAGACCCGGGTCAAGACGGCCGACAATCCGAACGAACCGTGGGATTACAAGTGGAGCAACAAGAACAAGATGCTGCGGCTGTATGAGGGCGCGGACGGCGTCAAGACCGGCTATACCAAAAAAGCGCTCCGCTGCCTCGTAAGCTCCGCCACCCGCAGCGGGCAGCAGCTTGTCGCCGTCACGCTCAACGACGGCAACGACTGGAACGACCATATGGCGATGCTCGATTTTGGCTTCAGCCAGTATCCGCTGAAGCGGATTGTCGAGCGCGGGGACCGGGTGGAAGGCTACGCGCTGGCTGCCGGAACAGGCTTCGCCTACCCGCTGAAAGCCGGCGAGGCCGAGAAACTGAAGACCCAGCTGGTGCTGGAGAGCGGCGCCGGGAAGCGCGCGAAGGTTCAGGCCGAAGGGAGCGCGGCGTCCGGGACCGCTTCGGCCCAGGGCACTTCCGCCGATACGGCTTTCGGTCTGCGCGGAAGACTGGTGTTGACGCTCGGCGGCCGGGAGATCGGCCGGGTCCCCGTCTACGACCCGGACCGGCTGCCGCCGGAGGCGCAGCCCTTCGGGAGCGTCCGAAGCAGCAGCGCCGGCGTGCATCCGGCCAAGAGCTGGAGCGCGGCGCTTGCCGACGCACTGCGGGTTCTGCTGACCGTTCGCCCTGAAGGAGGCGAAGCCGGATGATCAACGCCATCTGGCTCGGCATGATTGTGATCGGCTTCGTCTTTGCCGCCGTCAACGGCCGGATGGACGCCTTTACGGCGGCGGTATTCGACGGGGCCAAGAACGGGGTAACCGTCAGCTTCGGGCTCATCAGCATCCTGGGATTCTGGCTCGGCATGATGAAGATCGCGGAGGAGGGGGGGCTGCTCCGCGTTCTTTCCCGGGCGATGGGTCCGCTCGTCCGCTTTCTGTTCCCCGATGTGCCGAAGAACCATCCGGCCATGGGGTACATTCTCAGCAATATGAGCGCGAATCTGCTCGGGCTCGGCAATGCGGCGACGCCGATGGGCATCAAGGCGATGCAGGAGCTGCAGACGCTGAATCCCGACAAGGAGACGGCGACGCCCGCAATGTGTACCCTGCTTGCGCTGAACACCGCCAGCATCACGCTCATTCCGGCCACCCTGATCGCGATCCGGCTGAACTACGGATCGAAGGACCCGGCCGGCATTGTAGGCACTACGCTGATGGCGACCTTTGTGGCCACGCTGGCTGCGGTTGCCGCCGACCGGTACTTCCGCAGGCGTCTGGTCCGCCGGCAGCGCAAGCGGCCTCCGGGACCGCCTGTCTCGGGCGGGGGACAGGGGAAGGAGGACGTTCCGTGTACGCGTTCCTCAGCCTGATTTCTTCCTGGGCCATACCGGTCCTGGTCGCCTTCATTCCCCTCTACGCTTATACGCGCAAGGTTCCGGTCTACGAGTCCTTCGTAACCGGAGCCAAGGAAGGATTCGGCACGGCCATCGGCATCATTCCGCCGCTGATCGGCATGCTGGTGGCGATCAGCGTCTTCCGCGCTTCGGGCGCTCTGGACTTCTTCATGGGTCTCATATCGCCGGCGCTGGAGGCGGTCGGCATTCCGCCCGAAGTGCTGCCTCTCGGCCTGCTGCGCCCGCTTACCGGCACCGGATCGCTGGCCTACACGACGGAGCTGATCCGCGTTCACGGTCCCGATTCCCTCATCGGCATGATCGCATCCACCATCCAAGGCAGCACCGATACTACGCTGTATGTGCTGACCGTCTATTTCGGCGCAGTCGGCATCCGCAACGGGCGGTATGCCCTTAAGGTCGGGTTATTCTCCGATCTGGTCGGCTTTGCCGCCGCCATCGCGGTCTGCCTGCTGACCTTCAGGTAATTCCCCCGCCTTGCAGGCACCAGGCACCCCGGCGCTTTCCGGCTCATATGCTATTTCAGCATGTGGGAAGGGGGCGCCGATTTGTCTTATCAGGGGTTTGTCATCCATCACTCCGCCTGCCCGTCCATCAACGGCAAAGGCTTCGATTTCTGGGTCGCCCGGGACGGCGGAATCCATGCCGCGCCGCTTCTGACCGACCCGGAATCCATCCACATCTGTCTCGAAGGGGACTTCGGACCGGGCGGCTCTGCTGGCCGGGACGGGGCGCCGCCTGAACAGATGTTCGCCGCCGGCAAGCTGATTCTCGAGCTGTCGGGGCGCTACCGGATTCCGTCCGGCGCCGTCCGGTCCCATGACGGCGTCTGTCCGGGAAGTTTTTTTCCGTGGAGCAAGCTTGTGATTTCTCCGAACGATGGTTATCATTAGGCTGAGGTGACTAGTCGACAATGGAGCGATTGCAGAAAATACTGGCCCAGGCCGGCGTTGCGTCCAGACGCAAATGCGAGGAACTGATTCTGGCCGGCAAAGTGGAAGTCAACGGGGAGACCGTCCGGGAGCTCGGTACGAAGGCTGATCCGGCTGTGGATACGATTACGGTGCAAGGCAAGCCGATCAAGAACGAGAAGAAGATCTATCTTATGTTCAACAAGCCGAAGGGAGTTATCACCAGCGCCTCTGACGACAAGGGACGCAAGATTGTGACCGACTACCTGAAAGGGATCCAGGAGAGGGTGTATCCGGTCGGACGGCTGGATTATGATACCGAAGGATTGCTGCTGCTGACGAACGACGGAGAGTTCGCGAACCTCCTGACCCACCCGAAGCATCATGTGCCCAAAACCTATCTGGCAACCGTAGAAGGAATTCCGCACGGAACTTCGCTGGACAAGCTCAAACAGGGCATCAATCTGGAAGACGGCATGACCGCTCCCGCCGAGTTGGAATACAAGGATATCGACGAAGAGAAGAAGGAAGCGGTTATCAGCATTACCATTCATGAAGGCCGCAACCGCCAGGTACGGCGGATGTTCGAAGCTATTCATCATCCGGTAACCCGGCTGAAGCGGATCTCCTACGGCGGGCTGCCGCTGGGCAATCTCAAGCGGGGTCTGTTCCGCCATTTGACCAAGGACGAAGTCAACGAACTCAAGCAGCTCGCCCTGTCCGGACTCGGCAAGAGTCAAAGACCGCGTTAACGTCACAGAAAGTTCACAAAGAAGCCCCCTGCCATTCGATATAATGTTCATAGGATGTTCACACACTTTCCATATTTTATGAACAGGATTATCGGAAGGAGCGGAGGGGGCTTTTTTGCTGTGCTGCGGAGGGCTGAATGGGAGCCTGGCTCCACAAAAGGTTACTCAACCGTTGACAGTACACGGCAGAGGGATAGTACAATAGAGAGAGTGGGCCTGACAAGGATGGCCTGCTGTTGAATTCGGATTTTAGCGAAAAGAATCGATTCCGGTCGATTATTTATAGGGTTTGTACTTGATGAAGGGGTTGTTGTGAAGATGGCAGATCATTTGAATCGCATCCTGGTCGTCGATGACGAAGAACGGATTCGCCGGCTGCTCAAAATGTATTTGGAGAAGGAAGGCTACGAGATCGACGAAGCCGAAGACGGAGAAACGGCTCTCCGCAAGGCGACTTCCGCCGATTACGGCCTGATTCTGCTGGACGTCATGCTGCCCGGCATCGACGGCATGGAAGTGCTTACGCGGCTGCGCGGCGTCAAATCGACCCCTGTGCTTATGCTGACGGCCAAGGGCGAGGAGATCAACCGGGTGCAGGGCTTTGAGATGGGCGCCGATGACTATGTGGTCAAACCGTTCAGCCCGCGCGAAGTGATCTACCGCGTCAAGGCGATCATGCGCCGCTCGTCGGCGACGGCTTTCCTGTCCAAGGAGAGCAATTCGAGCAACAATATTGTCTTTCCGCAGCTCGTGATCGAACACGATGCGCACCGGGTAACGGCCGGCGGCCAGGAAGTCAGCCTGACGCCGAAGGAATACGAGCTGCTTCATTATCTGGCCGTTTCGCCGGACAAGGTATTCTCCCGGGAAGAGCTGCTGAAGGATGTCTGGAATTATGAATTTTTCGGCGATCTCCGGACCGTCGACACCCACGTCAAGCGCCTGCGCGAGAAGCTGAACAAAGTGTCGCCCGAATCGGCGGCGATGATTACGACCGTCTGGGGCGTCGGGTACAAGCTAGAGGTGCCTAAATAAGTGAACTTCTGGAGATCGCTCGTCGGCAAGCTGTGGGTGACGATTATTTGTCTCGTTGCGGTCGTTCTGATGACGCTGGGATTGTTTCTGCTACCGTACATCGACAGCAATTTTTCCAACTCCGGGGCTATCAAGCGGTTGTTTATGTATACGGCCATGATCGGTTTTTCGATGACGACTTTTTTTGCGCTGTTTCTGTTCACGAAGATTACGCAGCCGATGCAGCGGGTAATCGAGGCGGCGAACGCCATTCGGCGCGGCGAATACGGGACACGGCTGAAGCTCGTTACCAGCGATGAGATCGGGGAGCTGGCCACCAGCTTCAACCATATGGCGGCGGAGCTGGAGACGACCATCCGCAGCCTCGATCATGAGAAGAGCCATCTGGCCAGCGTTCTTCGCAGCATGACGGATGCAGTCATTACCTTCGATACCGACGGATGCGTCATTCTGACGAACCCGCCGGGCCAGGCGCTGCTTAATGAATGGAGCGACCTGCTGTGGGACAAGGGAGAGCCGGAGGCTGCGGAGGAAGAGGAGGGTCAGGCTGCGGGCCGGCGCCACCAGGTGCCGCCGCCGCTGCTGCCGCTCTTCCGCCAGACACTTAGCGACGGGGGAGACCAGCGGTCGAATATTCATGTCCGGCAGGGGGTCTGGTCCGTCCATATGGCTCCGCTGCATGTCGAAGACGACCTTCAAGGCGCCGTGGCGGTACTGCGCGATGTGACGGAGGAAGTCCGGCTGGAGAAGATGCGGCGCGATTTTGTAGCAAATGTCTCCCACGAAATCCGGACTCCGCTCTCCATGATGCAGGGCTACAGCGAAGCGCTGCTCGACGGCATGGCTTCCTCGCCGGAAGAGAGCAGCGAGCTGATCCAGGTCATTCACGAGGAGTCGCTGCGGATGGGGCGGCTGGTGAAGGACCTTCTGGATCTGGCGCGGATGGATGCCGGCCACAGCGATCTGGCGCTTCGACCGGTGGATTTGAACGAACTGCTGGAGCGGATGTACCGCAAGTTCTCGGTGAGAGCGAAGGAGCGCGGCATTATCCTGACCTATCACCGCCGTTCAGACCGACTGCATCTTGAGGCGGCCGATGAGGACAAGCTGGAGCAGGTGCTGACCAATCTGCTCGACAATGCCTTCCGGCATACGCCAGAGGGAAGGAAGATTGCCCTGTCGGCGGAAGTACGGACGATAGAGAGCCGGACCGTAATCGAGGTCTGTATCCGCGACGAGGGGGTCGGCATTTCGCCGGAGGATTTGCCGTTTATCTTTGAACGCTTCTATAAGGCCGACAAGGCGCGTGTCCGCGGGGAGTCAGGCGGAACCGGCCTTGGGCTGGCCATCGTCAAGAATATTGTGGAATCCCACCGCGGCACCATAACCGCCGGAAGCAAGCTGGGGGAAGGAACGGTATTTACGCTCCGTCTTCCTGTCGAAAGCCAGCCAAATCCGGCCAAGTCCTGACAGCGCCTCTTGCAAGAGAGGTGCTTTTTGTTGAAACGGACCGATTAATCTTGTTCACCGTGGAACAACCGGGCAGGGAGTATTTACAAAAGGAGCCATGTGCATGAGCAACTATATCCTGGCGCTTGACCAGGGAACGACCAGTTCCCGGGCCATTCTGTTCGACCGCGAAGCCGTCATGCGCGGAATCGGACAATACGACATTGCCCAGTCTTTTCCGAAGCCGGGCTGGGTGGAGCATGATCCGAACCAAATCTGGGAGTCCCAGGTGGCTGCCGCCCGGGATGCAATAGCCGCAGCGGGCGCGACGGGGCAGCAGATTGCCGCCATCGGCATCACGAATCAGCGCGAGACGGCGCTGGTGTGGGACCGGACGACCGGGGAACCGGTCTACCCGGCCGTCGTCTGGCAGGACCGCCGCACCTCCGGCGCCTGCGAAGCTCTGAAAGCGCGCGGCCTCGAAGGAGAGATCGCCCGCAAGACCGGGCTGGTGGTTGACGCGTATTTCAGCGCGACCAAGATTGCCTGGATTCTCGATCACGTCGAAGGAGCCAGAGAACGTGCGGAACGCGGAGAGCTGCTCGCCGGAACCGTCGATTCCTGGCTGATCTGGAAGCTGACCGGCGGAACGGAGCATGTCACGGATGTGACCAACGCCTCCCGGACGATGCTGTTCGACCTTCACCGCCGGGCGTGGGACGAGGAACTGATGCGCGAGCTGCGGGTGCCTGCTGCGGTGCTGCCTGAAGTGCGGATGTCGGGAGGGTTGTTCGGGATAGCCCGGGCCGAGTGGTTCGGCGCCGAGATTCCGATTCTGTCCGTGCTCGGAGACCAGCAGGCGGCCCTGTTCGGCCATACCTGCCTGGAGGCCGGCAGTGCCAAGAACACATACGGCACCGGCTGTTTCATCCTCATGAATACCGGCACGGAACCTGTCGCTTCCGAACACGGGCTGCTGACTACCATCGCCTGGGGCATGGGAGAGGAATTGTACTATGCCCTGGAGGGCAGTGTGTTCATGGCCGGGGCGGCGGTGCAGTGGCTCGAGGAAGGCCTCGGGCTGATCGACAACCCGATGGCCTCGGAAGAGAAAGCAATGGAGGTGCCCGATACCGGAGGCGTGGTCGTCGTTCCCGCGTTCACCGGACTGGGCGCGCCTTACTGGGATATGTACGCCAGAGGAGCCATCTTCGGGCTTACCCGCGGTACTACAGCCGCCCATCTGGTCCGGGCCACGCTGGAATCGCTCGCCTGCCAGACCCGCGATGTTATCGGGGCGATGGAAAAAGACGCCGGCATGCCTCTGACGGGCCTGCGGGTTGACGGCGGAGCCGTCCGGAACGACCTGCTGATGCAGTTCCAGGCCGACCTGCTCGGCAGCGAGGTCACGCGCACCGTCTATGCCGAGACCACGGCTCTGGGCGCTGCGCTGCTGGCCGGTCTGTCCGCCGGCTTCTGGACGCGGGAGGGCCTGGAGGCGTTCAACCGTTCCGAGCGCGTGTTCAAACCCGCCATGCCGGAAGCCGAGCGGGAGGAGCGGTATGCCGTCTGGCAGGACGCGGTGGCGCGGACAGTCGGATGGGAGAAGCACGGCCGGTAGAGGACCGGCAGGAACATGTTAACCGTCCTGTCAGGACAACAAAGCCCGCATTCGGGCCGGCAGCAGGAGCTTCCGGGTAGAATGCGGGCTTTGTGCGGCTTGCGGACGGCGGTCAGAATTTGAAGATATGAATGGTCTTCTGAAGCTGAAGCACCGCGCGGGTCATGTTCTCGGTCTCTTCGGCGACGACCTGGATGGCATGGATCTGGTCATTCATGCTGGCCGAGACTTCCTCGGTGCCGGCGGCCGATTGCTGGGTGATCGCGGAGATGTTCTGGATGGCCGCCGAAATCTTCAGCGCGCTGTCCAGCATCTGATCGCTCTCCGAGGAGAAGGCGGCAATCTGTTCGGTTATGTATTGGACGCTCTGGACCAACTGGGCAAAGATCTCGCCTGCCTCCACGATCTTCTGGTTCTGGAGATTGACGATCTCCTCGTTGATGGCGGTATTGGAAATCGCCTGTTTCATGTCTTCCTCGATGCGCCGGACCAGCCCGAATACTTCCTTGGTGGCATGTGTGGATTCTTCGGCAAGCTTGCGGACTTCATCGGCAACAACGGCGAAGCCGCGCCCGTGCTCGCCCGCTCTTGCCGCCTCGATGGATGCATTCAGCGAGAGCAGGTTGGTCTGTTCGGCGATTTCCGAGATAGTACCGGTCATCTTGGAAATATCGCGGGCGCTTTTGGCAAGGGAATCAATGGTACCGGCCACTTGGCGGGTGGCCTCCAGGTTGCGGCGCATGCCCTCCGCCTGGATATCAATGGACTGCCTTCCCTGCTCGACCAGCTCCAGCGTCTGGCGCGAGCGCTTGTCCATTTCCTTGGTAGAGCGGGCATAGTCGGATACCTTCGTCTCAATGTCCTTGATGGATTCGGTCATGCCGGCAATGTCTCCGGCAATTTCGTTGGTGCCAAGCGCCAGCTCATTGGCCGACATGGACACCTGCTGCATGACGGTCTGAAGCTGCGAATTCTTCTCTTCGATGCCGCGGCTCGCATCCATCACCCGGCGCGTAATCTGGGACGCTTCGTTCAGAATGCCGGTGAGCTTGTCGATCATATTGTTAAAAGCGCGGCTGATATCGCCCATGGAGCCCTTCTCGTCGGCACGGCTGGTGAAATCGCCTTTGGAGATGCTGTGCGTGACGGAAGCCAGGTCACTAAATGAAGATGTAAGCGTTCTCTCTATAAAGCGCGCCAACGGGTACGTCAGGGCCCCGAGCACCAAGACCAGAAGCACGCCCAGGAGCCAATTCCCTGTCATCATCAAGGCCGCCAGAAACGGCAGCGCGAACAAGGCGGCCACCATATAGCAGCCTGCGATTACCCGGTCGCGAAGCGGCAGTTTGTGGAACCAGTTCATACAATCATTCCCCCTGTAAATTTTTCCTTTCAGACTCAGTATATAGGCCATCAGACCTGCCGTCCATTGTAAAAAATACAGGATTCGGGTAGAAATTTGTCTATCCCCGCACAAGCTTGGGTCCTTGCCGGTTTTGTAGGTCCGTAAGCAGGGGTGGGTCCGGTATCGGAACTTGAGGGAACGGCTTTTCTAATAAAAGAAGCCGCCCGGGGGCGGCTTCCACGCTATGAATGAGAATGGAATCAGACGAGCGCAATTTCCTTGGCGCTATTGATCTCCGGCAGCGAGGAGAGATGGGCCAGCACTTCTTCCGGCACTTCGCGGTCCACGGTCAGCAGCATGATGGCATTGCCGCCGGCTGTGCTGCGTCCCACCTGCATCGAAGCAATGTTGACGTCGTTCTGGCCGAGCAGGGTGCCGACATGGCCGATAATGCCCGGTTTGTCGTTGTGCGAGATCACGATCTGATGGCCTTCCAGCGCAATATCCACGGAGAACTTGCCGAGCTGCACAATCCGCTCGCCGTAGCCTTGAAGCAGCGTGCCGGCGACCACGCGCTCTTCGCCTTCCTCAGTCTTCAGCAGAACGGTCAGGAGATTCGTGAAGCCCTGCGTCTTCGAAGAGGTGGTGACGACGACGTTGACATCCCGCGTTTTGGCCAGATGCATGGAGTTGACAATGTTGGCGTCCGAACCGAAGTACCGGGTCAGAACGCCCTTGACGATATAGCGCGTCAGCGGCTGGGTGTCCACATCCGACAGGTCGCCCGCATAGCTGACGACAATCTCGCGGATGGCGGTATCGACGAGCTGCGAGGCGAAGCTGCCCAGCTTCTCGCCAAGATTGAAGTAAGGCTGAAGCTTGTTCATGACGCTTGGGGCAACCGGCGGAATGTTCACCGCATTGATGAACGGCTCGTTCCGAAGGATGTGCAGCACCTGTTCCGATACGTCGATGGCCACATTCTCCTGGGCTTCAACCGTGGAAGCGCCGAGATGGGGAGTGACAATGATCTTCGGATGCGTAAGGAAAGGATGATCCGCCTGCGGCGGCTCTTTCTCGAAGACGTCAAAAGCAGCGCCGGCTACAATGCCGCTGTCGATCGCTTCAACCAGCGCCAGCTCGTCGATGACGCCGCCGCGGGCGCAGTTCACGATGCGCATGCCTTTCTTCATGACTTCAAACTGCGGACGGGAGATCATGTTGCGCGTCTGCGGCGTAAGCGGCGTATGGACGGTGATAAAGTCCGCATTGCGAACGATATCGTCAACGGTGGCCAGCTTCACTTCCATTTTCTCGGCGCGCTCTTCGGTCAGGAAGGGGTCGAAGGCAAGGATGCTCATGCCGAAGGCTTTGGCCCGCTTGGCGACTTCGCTTCCGATCCGGCCCATGCCGAGCACGCCGAGCGTCTTCCCGCGCAGTTCCACGCCGAGGAAGCTCTTGCGGTCCCATACGCCCGAGACAGTCTTCGCATAGGCCTGGGGAATATGCCGGGCCAGAGCCATCATCATGGCAAAAGCATGCTCGCATGTTGTAATCGTGTTGCCGTCCGGCGCGTTGATTACGACAACGCCCTGTTTGGTGGCCGCTTCCAGATTGATATTGTCCACGCCTACGCCGGCGCGGCCGATGACCTTGAGCTTGGATCCCGCTTCGATAATTTTGGGCGTGACGGTCGTCTGGCTGCGGACGAGCAGTCCGTCATAGTCGCCGATAATGGCCACAAGTTCGTCTTCGCTAAGTCCTGTCTTCTTGTCTACCGTGACATCGGCAGCTTCCATAAGCTGCTGAATGCCCAGATCGCTGATTGGGTCCGATACCAAAACTTTAAACATGATTTCTCTTCCTCCTTAATATAAAAGCCTGTATAAGAGGAGGGCCGCGAGGCACTCCGCATTACCAACACTTCGCAAGGTCACCGCTTCTTCAACGCGTTGATATTCAATTGGACAACCGCGTTATCGCAGCAGAGAAGAAAGCTGCAGAGACGCTCCTGCAAGCCGGGGAGAAGGGGATGGCATGGAAGAAGCCAACAAAAAAACTCCCGAATCCATACTACGGCCGTAGTATAGGGACGAGAGTTGTCGTGGTGCCACCCTAATTCGCTGCCCGAAGAGAGCGGCAGCCTCATTATCCTGATTACAGGAACACTGGTAACGGAGATGATCCGACCGGGCCTACTGAACGTTCGGCTCGATATCTCGGGAGCGCTGGGAAAGACTGTCCGCCTACCGGCTTGCACCACCCGCCGGCTCTCTGAAGACCTTCAGTGTTCCTGTTCCGTCATCGATTGGGTCATTAATTTTTTCATAATGTAACATGGCTGCGCAAGGTGTGTCAATAGGTTTTGCGCGCATCCTGTGCTAGAATAAAAAGCCCGGAATTATTCATAGAAGAACGGAAGCTGAGGCAGCACTTCGCTGCTGTAATAATGGACGCGCACCCGGCTGTAATCATTCTCCTGCAGCGCTCCTGTCGATACAAGCAGCGAGAAGGCTTTTTGCGCGCTCGATACGCTCAGCGACTGGGCCGCGCCCGAGTGGATCAGGTCGTCGATCTTGGCGCTGAGGTCCTGCGGCTCGTAGCTCTCGAACTGCTTGCGGTTCAGCATCATGTCCGCAGAGATGGCGTTCTTGAGCAGCAGCGGCATGCTGCTCCATTCCTTGAGGCTGATGGTGCGGGAAGCCTTGTAGCTGCCCGGGATCTGGGCATTGTTGCGCCCGCCCCATACAACCATCGCGTCGTAATAATTCTTCTGACCGAGCAGCCCGTATTTGACGGCTCCCACAGAGAGCTCCCCTTTGCCGAGGGCATCCGCAGACTGGGACGCCGCTCCTCCGTCCCGGGCAGCCTTGGCTGCCTCGGCGAACAGGCGGATGCTCTTGAGCGAATTAAGCTGTCCCTGCTCCAGCAGCGGCGAGTCGGAGAAGAGGGACTCCCGGGTCACTTCGCTGTACGATTTGTCGGCGAGTTCTGCCATCGTCTTGAGAACGGAGGCCCGTTCGCGGCTGGTCAGGCTGCCTGAAAGGCGGTTCAACTGCCCGTTCCAAGCGGCCTTGAATTCCCGATAGGGCGAAAATACGTTATGATAGTAATTGACCAGTTCCTGCTGCGAATAGGCGCCGCCCTCGGCCGACTGTGTTTCGGCGTTCTTGGTTACATATTTGGCTTCGGTCTTGTCGGCTCCGACTTTAACGCCGGTGAAGAACACGGCGAACGCGGATACGAGCAAGAACAGGAATCCAAGGGTATACAGCATTTGACTTCGGTTACTGCGGCGGCTCATGGCATTTGCTCCTTTAGACTCGGAATTACAACCTTCATAAAGACAGGCAGGTTAGCATGAAAAAATTCAAATTCGGCGACATCAAGATTAAAAAGGCGGCTCCTCAGGAGCTGACTGACCGGCTTTTGCTGGCGAACCTGTATTTCACGCAGGCTCTCACCTTTATTATCGGTTTGATCTGGATCGTATTACAGAAGCGCAACCCGCTGGAATTGTTACAAATTCCGAACAGTTACGATTTTTTGGCGTGGGGGCTTGGTCTTGCCCTGGCCATGCTGCTTGTCGATCTGCTGCTGACCCGCGTTGTACCCGAGAATACGATGGATGACGGAGGCATCAACGAGCTGCTGTTCAGGAGCCGTCCGGTATGGCATATCGTGCTGTTGTCCGCGATTGTGGCCGTATGCGAGGAGCTGCTGTTCCGGGGAGCCGTTCAGCACGGCTTCGGCATTTACTGGACCAGTATTCTGTTCGCAGTCATCCATGTCCGCTATCTGCGCCACTGGCTGCCGACGGGCTGGGTCTTTCTCAGCAGCTATGGTCTGGGCTATATTTATGTGATGTCGGGAAGCCTGTGGGCCCCGATTGTATGCCATTTTGTCATCGACCTGTTCTCAGGTCTGGTGATTCGTTACAGGAGGGAGTCATGAGCGAGGAACTCAGCCGGGTTAAATCGCGCGCCAAGGCCAAGAGTGCGAACAAGCCCGCAGCTGCTGCCAAAACGGCCTCCCGCCGCGCGTCCGGGCGCATCCCGGACACGAAAGGAGCCGCCGCTGCGCTGTCGCGCAGCAAACGGAGCGCGCTCCGGGAAGCGGGGAGCGCTCCGGAGTCCAAGCCGGCTGTCCGGAAGCCGAAGGAACCGGCCGTCGGGAGCCGGGTCAGCAAGCATTCCGCTGCGGCAGCCGGCAGCCGGCGTTCCGCCGCCGGCAGAAGCGGCCGGGCCGCGAAGACGGAGGGAAGCACCCCTTCCCGCGCCAGCAAGCATTCGTCGGAGCGGGTGCGGCTCAGCAAAATATTTGTCAATTCCCTGCAGGCCCTGTTCCTGGCGCTGCTGGCGATGCTGCTGCTCTGGGGAATCAAGGGCGCTCCGCCGCTGAATGAACTATGGTAACGGTTCTGGCTTGGGCCGTATTGATTCTGGCATTGGCGGGGCTTGCGCTGCTGGGATGGATGTATGCGCTGGCGCATGGAGGCCGGCTGATCGAGCAGGAGCTGACGCTGGCAGAACTGGACCGTTCTTTCGACGGCTTGCAGCTGCTGCTCGTCACCGATATTCACAGCCGCCGGCTGCCGGAGCGGCTGATTGCCCCGGCTCGGGGCCGGGCGGCCGCGGTGCTGGCCGGAGGCGATCTTACAGAGCTTGACAATAAGTTGGAGCGGATGAAGGCCAACATGCGGCTTCTGGCTTCCGTTGCTCCCGTCTACGCGGTCAGCGGCAATCATGACGTCAAGGTAACGCCTTCGGAGTTCGAAGAGGTTCTTCAGAAGATGGGCATCCGGCTGCTGAAGGACGAGAACATCGTGCTGGCGGAAGGACGCGATACCCGCCTCTGGCTGACCGGAATTGATTATCCGAAGCGGGGAATCGGGCGTTCAGCCGCGCCGCCGCCGCATCTTCCGCCGGGAAGCGCCGCGGATAACCGGATCATTCTGGTGCATGATCCGATCTGGCTGGAAGGCAGAGAGAAGGTGCCGGCGGATCTCGTCCTGAGCGGACACACGCACGGGGGACAGATCGTGCTCCCGGTCCTGGGCAGAAGGCACGTAAAAGAAGCGTTCTACCGCCGGTACTCGGCAGGTCTCTTTCGCTGGCCGGACCGGCCGGACGAAAGCGGCGCAACCCGGGTGTTCATCAGCCGCGGCTACGGTACGGCCCATTTGCCGTTCCGCTGGGGCAGTCCGGCGGAGATTCATCTACTGACGCTGCGCAGCGGACAGCCGGACACGGAAGACGTGCAAGGGCAGGGGACCGAGCGGTCTTGAAAATTCAAAAGGGAAGTGAAAGCGGCCGTCCAAGGATTACCTCCTTGAACGGCCGCTTCTTTAATAATACAAGTGATATGCACATTCCTTAATTCGCTGCCGCAGGAGTCTTGATGCTGCGGGGATCGACGAAGCTGTAGCCCTTGCCTTCCAGCGTGGTCAGCAGCTTGTCGAGCGCCTCGACCGTCCAGGGCAGCTCATGCATCAAAATATTGCTGCCTGCGTGGAGCTGGTTGGTTACGTTCTTGACAATTTTGTCCGGCTTCCCGGCTTCCTTCTCATTCATCGTCCAGTCCAGCGAACCGTTGGACCAGGTCATGTAGAGCAGGCCGTTCTCGGCCGCGACCTTCTTGCCGACGTCGCCCCCTGCTCCGTGCGGCGGCCGGAAGAAGACCGGAGTCTCGCCTGTGACGTCCTTGACGATCTTCTGGACGTCTTCAATCTGCTTCTTCACTTCGGCATAGGGCTTCTTCTTCAGCACAATATGATCCCAGCTGTGATTGCCGATGATGCCTCCGCGTTCCTGGATCAGCTTCAGCAGTTCCGGGTGCTCCTTGACCCGGTAGCCGTTGACGAAGAAGATGGCCTTGGCCTGATGTTTGTCGAGCGTATCGAAGATGGCGTTAATCATTGCCGCTTCTTTCGGGCCGTCATCGAAGGTCAGAAGCACGACCTTCTTGTTCGCGTTCCCGTCGACCGGTTTGATGTCATAATTGCTGTTCATCTGATATTGGATGGGAATCGGCGATTCCGCTCCAGCCGGCTCTTGGCTTGGCGACGGAGAAGGTAGTCCCGAAGCCGCCGGCACGGACGAAGTTGAAGGCAGGACGGAGGGAACGGCCGAAGAAGTCGATGCCGTCGGCAAGGCGGCGGAGGGAGAAGCCGCAGCCGTCTGGGCGGGGCCGGAAGAAGCGCCCGGAGTCTGGACGGGAGTAGAGCCGCCTTCGCTGGAACAGGATGCCAGCAATAAGGCGGCGAGAAGGAATGCTACTGTCGGTTTACCCACTTTTTTCATCTCGCTTTCGTCTGACTTGGCTGTATGCCCGCTCTCCATTCCGCGAACACTAGTCATGATTCTACCATACAAGGAGGCATGAAATGTGAAGACTTCGTCATTTCTCTGCGGTCTGGTGCTGGGTGCGACGGCAAGCATGATGATGTCCCGCAAGCGGCCGATGCTGATGAACGCATTGGGCCAGGGACAAGCTGCCGGAAGAGCCAAAGACAAGATTGTGGATATGGCCCTGACCGGGTTCGGGAGCACAGCAAACCGCGATAAAGGGACAGACCATTCCGTACAAGGCGTCAATGCCGCCAAGCACGAATCGGAGCCGAAATCCCATGAAGCCAATCTCAAGATGCTGAAGGATTTCATTCGCAGCAATCCTGAAGTCAAGCATGACGTGGAGCGGATTCTCCGAGAGACGCATACAACCGTACCGGGTTTATAACCGCGTTCGGAGACTCCGGAATCATTTTGGAGACGCGTTGGGCGGCTCCGAAATGATTCTTTTTTTATTTACGTGCATTTGCCGTCCCAAAATGATAACATACATACATAGTATCCATTTTTGGCTCATAACTCGGGACTCATCATACACTAGAATAAATTGAGCTTGCAAAGGGAGGATCCTGTCATGAGAATTGAGCGCTTAAGTCAAGATAAGATACGGATTTTCCTCACTTTTGACGACCTTAGCGAGCGGGGAATCCAGAAGGAAGACATGTGGCAGGAAGTACCGAAGGTACACGACCTCTTTACGGAAATGATGGATCAGGCCTACACAGAGCTCGGTTTTGACGCAACCGGTCCTCTTGCCGTTGAAGTGTTCGCTCTGCCCGCCCAAGGCATGGTTGTCATTGTCACGCGGGGCAAATATGATCACCACTCATACGGCGCCTCCGGCGAAGAAGAAATGCCCGATGAGATTTATGAGATGGAAGTTACGCTTGAACAGAGCGATTCCGTTGTCTATGCATTCCGCGATTTCGAGGTTCTGATCGAAGCCGCCCATGTGCTCATCGGCCGGATCACTTCGGCGGGTACGCTGTATTCGTACAACGATAAATGGTATTTGTATTTCGATCCCAAAGATTTCGAGGAAGCGGAGCTGGCGGCTCTGGTCGCTGTTCTGTCCGAATTCGGCGATTCTTCTCCGGTCACCCAATCGGTGCTGGCGGAGTACGGCAAGACGGTTATGGCGGACAACGCCGTAGAGCAGTTGTGCGAGCATTTCAAGCGCCAGCAATAACTACAGCAGGGAGGCCTTATCGGTGCTATTGTTTTCGGTCATGATGTCGGCAGTCGCACCGGGGCTTGCTTTGCTGACCTATTTTTATCTGAAAGATAAATACGATCAGGAGCCCCTGCAGCTTGTCGCCAAGGTATTTCTGCTGGGGTTTCTTATTGTCTTCCCGGTCATGATTATCCAGAACGGCCTTATGAAAGGGCTGCCTTTGGACCTTTACTCCGAATCGTTTCTGATTTCGGCCGGGGTGGAAGAGGGGCTGAAATGGTTCGTCCTTTATCATATGATCTACAATCATATGGAATTTGACGAGCCGTATGACGGTATCGTCTATGCGGTGGCGATTTCCCTCGGCTTTGCGACCGTAGAGAATGTGCTGTACGCTCTGTATAATCATGCGGCACTGGGCCCGATGCTGGTCCGGGCGCTGCTGCCCGTGTCTGGACATGCCATGTTCGGCATCATTATGGGATACCATCTGGGAAGGGCCAAGTTCTCGCCCTCGGGAAGAACCCGCCGAATTCTGGCCCTGTCCTTCGTGCTGCCCTGGCTGTGGCACGGTATTTACGATTTCATTATCGGCGCCACGCCGAATTACTGGATTTGGTTCATGGTGCCGATGATGGCCGTTCTCTGGTATGGCGGTATGGGCAAGGTTGCCCGAGCCAACAATCGTTCTCCCTTCCGGCTTGCCAAGCGGGAAGAAGAGGTTAACCTGTAGCCGAATAGGACACACTGTATTCAGGAATATTTTTCCGGAACGTTCCGGAAATCTCTCTTGAAACGGGGTGTCTTTTTTGCGTGTCAAAGTCCGAATTATTTGCAGACAATGCGGCGAGAGCTACGTGCTGCGGGGCGTCAGGGAACGCGGCGTCATCCAGACTGGATTCAAGCAGTGCCTGTGCAGCTGCACCAGCGGCTTTTTGATCGAAGAACAGGATTGAATCTTGGTGCATAAGTCTTCCTTCTTTCAGTCAAACTAACGGCAACAAGCGATTGAAGGGAGTCTTGCCGCCTTATGTACAAGCGTATGAGTGCCGTTCTCTTTCCGCTGGCCGCTCTCCTGTTTGTAGGAGCTCTCGTCTGGGGGTACCGGGAGAACCAGGAAAAGAATGCGATTCTGCTGAAAGCCGAGAACCAGTATCAGCGTGCCTTCCACGATCTGTCCTATCACGTGGAACAGCTCCATGGCGAGCTGGGGAGCACCCTGGCTGTACACGCCGCTTCGGACGGTATGCACCGCAAGGGTCTGGTCAATGTATGGAGACTGACGAGCGAGGCGCAGAATGAGATCAATCAGCTTCCGCTCACGCTGCTGCCGTTCAGCAAGACGGAAGAGTTTTTGTCCAAAATCTCGAATTTCTCTTACAAAGCCGCCATCCGCGATTTCAAGGACAAGCCGATCACGGACGGAGAACTGAAGAATCTAAAGGCTCTGTACCAGAGTTCGGCGGAAATTTCCAAAGAGCTTCAGGGCGTACAGGAGAAAGTTATCACCAACCGGCTGCGCTGGATGGATGTGGAATCCGCTCTCGCCACGAATAACAAGGCGGAGGACAATACGATTATCGACGGATTCAAAACGGTGGACAAACGGGTCGGCGCCTATCCGGAACTTGACTGGGGACCCTCGGTCGCCAGCATGTATGACAAACGCTCGGTTCGCAAGCTGGACGGGGTGCCGGTATCGGCTGAAGACATCAAGCGCAAAGCGCTAAAATTCAGCGATTCAGGCGCGCAGACTCCGGTATCGGTGGTCCATAACGGACAGGGAACCGAGTGGGAATCCTATACAGCGAAGGTGGAAGCTCCCAAGGGCCCGATCAGCATGGATTTCACGGTGAACGGGGGGCTCCTGATCTCCTATTCGGACAGCCGTGAAGTGGGACCGGCGAATGTGCCTCTGGCCCGGGCGGTCGAGAAGGCGGGGGAATTCCTGAAGCTCAAGGGCTACCCGCATATGACGGCGGTCAGCGCAGACAGGTACGACAATCTGGGCAACATCACCTTTGTGACCCGGTCCGGAGACACGCTGATCTACCCCGAGAAGATCACCGTCCGCGCCGGTCTTGATACGGGGGACGTTACGGGCTTCCAGGCCAGCGATTATGTGAACGAGCACCAGGACAACCGCAAGATACCGAAGCCGAAGCTTAATCTTGAGGCCGCCCGGGCGAAGCTGAACGGGGACTTCCACGAGCTGTACCACCGGATGGCCTGGATCGAGAACGACAACGGCGAAGAAGTGCTGACGTATGAATTCGGCGGCAAAATCAACGGCTCCCAGTACCGGATCTACCTGAATGCCGATACGGGAATCGAAGAGACGGTGGAGGAGATCCGCACCGCTTCCGGAGCGCAGGGCGCTTGAGACGCCTTTTCAGGCGGCCGGACTCCGGCTGCAGAACGCCGGCAGAGCCTAGGCTCTGCCGGTTTTTGCTGCGCCCTCCCGCCGTTTCCGCGGCGGGGAGGGCGGCTGGAAATCGGACCGGCGGAGGGGGCGGGCAGGCTGGAAAGTTTTTCTCCACCGCCGGCGGAGCCCATGCTATAATCGCAGATAGTTAAATATCATCTTACAGCGGCGGTGAACGGTTTGCTTCCCAAGATTAACGACAACTTATATATTCAGGTATCATCCGGCGACGCCTCCGAATCGGAGGCCGAGTACCGGTCGCGGATCGCGGAGCTGGAAGAAGACGCCTTCCTGATCGAAATCCCGATTCAGGAGAGCAGCGGCCGGCTGAAACGGCTGAATATGGGGGATGAGCTGTCCGTCTACTACCTGACGGAAGGCGGCATCAAGAATTATTTTTACAGCCATGTGCTGGGGTTCAAGGAGGATGTCATCCGGATGGTGCGCATCCGCAAGCCTTCGCCCGATTCCATCGTGAAGATTCAGCGCCGCAGCTATCTCCGCGTGAATGCGGAACTGGAGCTAGCGGCGAAGACTAAGAGCGGACGCCGGTTCCTGGTAAGGACCGAAGACGTCGGCGGAGGAGGCGCTTCTTTTCTGACGGACCCGGGGGTGGCGCTGCAGGTCGGGGATCAACTGGAGTGCTGGGTTCTTCTTGCCTTCCGCAACGGAAACATCGACCATGCGGCGTTCGAAGCGGAAGTGGTGCGGATGAAGACTCTGGAGAGCGGCCGCACCCTGGCGATGCTGAAGTTCAGCCGGATCAGCGACGGGGAGCGGCAGAAGATCATCCGTTATTGCTTTGAGCGGCAGTTTGATTTCCGCAATCGTTGAGAAAAATCGTCTATGCGATTTTGCACTGGTTCGCAATCTGTGGTATAATTTCATAAGTCGCAGGCAATGCCTGCTTTTTTCTTGATGATTCAGGGTACCTGATGCAAGAGTTGAGGAGGAATGCCCCGTTGGCTAGGCAGGGGACACACACACAAGACAGAATCAACGTCGCCATCGACGGACCTGCCGGGGCAGGCAAGAGTACCGTAGCCCGAATGGTAGCAAGCAGGCTCTCCTATATTTATGTCGATACGGGAGCGATGTACCGGGCGGTTACCTGGTATATGCTCCGCGAAGGCATTGGCCCGGACGATCACGAGCTTGTGCGTCAGACGATGCGCAATCTGGTGATTGAATTAGTGCCGGGAGCGGAAGGCCAGCAGGTGTACATCAACAGTGAGGATGTTACCCCTCATATCCGAAGCCTCCAGGTCAGCAGCCAGGTCTCGCAGTATGCGAAGCTGGAGCCGGTCCGGACCAGACTCAGCCAGCTGCAGCGCGAAATGGCGCTCGGACGGGGAGTGGTGATGGACGGGCGGGATATCGGCACGACCGTGCTGCCTGACGCCGAAGTGAAGATCTTCATGACGGCAAGCGTGGAGGAACGGGCGCTCCGCCGCTTCAAAGAGCTGGGCGGGAAGGAACAGATCAGTCTGGAGCAGCTTGAGAACGATATCGCGAAGCGGGACCGGCTCGACGAGAGCAGGGAGATTTCGCCGCTGCGGCGCGCGGAAGACAGCTTTTTGCTGGATACGACATCGATGGATATCGGACAGGTTGTGGAGGCGATCGTTTCTCGCTGCAGAGCTTATGTAGACGGGGAGAGAAATCATTTATGATCTATGTGATTTGCCGGGGATTGCTTCGTTTGATCTATGCCATTGTCTTTCCGCTCCGAACGATTGGCCGGGAGAATGTGCCGGCGGAGGGCGGAGTGCTGCTGTGCGGCAATCATACGAACAACCTGGATCCGCTGACAATGGGGATTCCGCTTCAGCGCAAGGTCAATTACATGGCCAAGGCGGAACTGTTCAAGGTTCCGGTTCTGGGCTGGTTGATCCGGCAGCTGGGCGCGTTTCCGGTCAAGCGGGGCGGCGTCAGCAAGGAGTCGATCAAGACTTCGCTGAATCTGCTTCGCAGCGGCAAGGTGATGGGCATTTTCCCGGAAGGCACCCGCAACAGCGATACGGGAACCGCGAAGAAGGGAGCGGCAAGCTTTGCGCTCCGCAGCGGAGCGGCCGTTGTGCCCGCAGCAATCATCGGAAGCTATAAGCCTTTTCGGCGGATGACCGTCGTGTACGGCGCCCCGATTGATCTCTCGAACTTTGAAGGTGCGAGCAGCGATTCGCTGGAGGAAGTCACCGACGTCATCATGTCGAAGATCCGCGAAATGCTCAAGACGGGAGTGCCGAGCGGCAAATAGCATTAACGGGAATTATTTGGAACATACTAGGCAAGAGGGTAGACGCGGGCTAGGGCCGCGAGGTTTTTGTTTTGAACCCTGCGTTTGGTGCGGGTTTAAATAAATGGGGTTTTGAATCGAGGAGGGTAATCACATGTCTGAAGAAACAAGAAATCAAGAAGCAGCGGAGCTGAACCAGTCTTCCGCAGAAGCGACCGAAACCGCGGGCAGCGTTGCCGCAGAAGAAGCCGCAGCAAGCAATCAAGAGGAAATGACCAGCCAGGCGGACCTGGAGCAGATCATCTCCGTCAAAAAAGGCGACACCGTGAAGGGAACGATCGTCAAAATCGAAGACAACCAAGCTTATGTAAGCATTGGATATAAATACGACGGCGTCATCCCGATTCGCGAACTGTCCTCGGTTCAACTGGACAATGCCGCTTCCGCGGTAGAAGTCGGTCAGGAAGTGGAGTGCAAAGTGGTCAGCATCAACGACAACAAGGAGAGCCTGGTGCTGTCCAAGCGCGCCATCGACAGCGAGAAGTCTTGGGACGATCTGGAGCAGCATTTTGAAGCTCAGGACGTTATCGAAGTTACTGTGGCCGACGTGGTCAAGGGCGGTCTCGTGGCTGATGTCGGCGCCCGCGGCTTTATCCCGGCTTCCATGGTAGAACGCCACTTCGTTGAAGATTTCAGCGATTACAAGGGCCGCACGCTCCGCGTTAAGGTGAAGGAACTGGACCGCGAGAACGGCAAAGTTATTCTGTCCGCCAAGGATGTACTGGAAGAAGAATTCGAAGCCAACAAACAACGCATCATGTCCGAGCTGTCCGAAGGACAGGTCATCGAAGGAACGGTACAGCGTCTGACTCAGTTCGGCGCGTTCGTCGATGTCGGCGGCGTTGACGGTCTGGTTCACGTATCCGAAATTGCCTGGAACCATGTCGACAAGCCATCCGACGTTGTATCCGAAGGCGACAAGGTTCGCGTGAAGGTACTGAAGGTCGATCCGGAGAAGGGCAAGATCAGCCTGAGCATCAAGGCCGCTTCCCCAGGTCCTTGGGACACGGCTTCCGACAAAATCCATATTGGAGATATCGTAACCGGCGAAGTGAAGCGTCTCGTGAACTTCGGCGCATTTGTCGAACTGCTTCCGGGCGTAGAAGGTCTGGTTCATATCTCGCAAATCTCCCACAAACATATCGGCACTCCGCATGAAGTGCTGAAAGAAGGACAGGAAGTGCAGGTCAAGGTTCTGGACTTCAATCCGGGCGAGAAGCGCGTGAGCCTGAGCATCAAGGAAACCGAAGAGGCGCCTGCTCAAAGCGAGCGCAAGCCGGAAAGAAACAGAGACCGCGACAGAGACAGAACTCCGAAGGAGATTCTGGACAACCCGAACGTCTCCATGAACAACCAGGGCCTGAGCTTCACGCTGGCTGAGCGTTTTGGCGACAAGCTGGACAAATTCAAAGAGAAATAATTTCTTTGGTTTCAATTAAAGGGTATACTCATCGGCGAACCCCGGAGCTGGGGTTCGCCGATTGTGCTGTACAGCGCTTTTTTGCTATGATGGGTAACGTAAGGACGACAGGAGGAATGGGCATGGCAAGACCCGTTGTGGCCATTGTAGGAAGGCCAAACGTCGGGAAATCGACGATTTTTAACCGGCTGATCGGTGATCGGCTGGCTATTGTAGAGGATAAGCCGGGGATTACCCGGGACCGGATTTATGGAGTGGCGGAATGGAACGGCAAGCCGTTCAGCGTCATCGACACCGGCGGAATCGAGATCGACGGCGAGGATACGATGCTGAAATCGATCCGGGCGCAGGCGGAACTCGCGATTGAGGAAGCGGACACCATTGTATTCATGTGCGATGCGAAGAGCGGTCTGACCAACGCCGACGAGGAAGTGGCGCAATTGCTCTTCCGTTCGGGCAAGCCCGTCGTGCTGGCGATCAACAAGGTGGACAATATGAAGCGCGCCGAAGATATCTATGAGTTCTACAGCCTCGGCTTCGGAGATCCGATCGGAATTTCCGGAAGCCACGGCACCGGGATCGGCGATCTGCTGGATGCGGTAGTGGGACTGCTTCCCGAGCCCAAGGATGGGGAGTATGACGACGACGTGATCCGCGTAGCGTTGATCGGCCGTCCGAACGTCGGGAAATCCTCGCTCGTCAACGCGATTCTGGGCGAAGAGCGGGTTATTGTGAGCGATGTCGCCGGTACAACGCGGGATGCGATCGATACCCCGTTCGAGCGGGATGGACAGCGGTATGTGCTGATTGATACGGCCGGAATGCGCAAGCGCGGCAAGGTCTACGAGACCACGGAGAAATACAGTGTCATGAGAGCGATGCGGGCCATTGAACGCGCCGACGTGGTGCTGGTGGTCATCAACGGCGAGGAAGGCATTATCGACCAGGACAAGCATATCGCGGGCTATGCCCATGACGCAGGCAAAGCTTCGATCTTCGTCGTCAACAAGTGGGATGTGGTCGAGAAGGACGACAAGACCATGCAGCACTTCGAGAACAAGATCCGCGACCATTTCCTGTTCATGACTTATGCGCCCGTTGTCTTCCTGTCCGCTCTCACCAAGCAGCGGCTCCAGAAGCTTCTGCCGGTGGTTCAGCACGCGGCCCAGCAGCACGCCCTGCGGATTGCAACCCATCTGCTTAACGATGTGGTGTCCGACGCTGTGGCCATCAATCCCCCGCCGACGGACAAAGGCCGCCGCCTGCGAATCAACTATGTGACGCAGGTTGCGGTGAAACCGCCGACCATTGTGGTGTTTGTGAATGACCCGTCGCTGATGCATTTCTCGTATGAGCGTTATTTGGAGAACAAGATCCGGGCGGCATTCAATTTTGAAGGGACGCCGATCCGCATCTTTACGCGGCGTAAATCCGACGAGAGTTAGGGGAGAAGAAGCGTGGCGTTTGACATCGTGGTTATTGTGGTGAGCTATCTGCTTGGCTCGGTCAGCTTCAGTGTGCTGCTTGCCAGATTGCTGAAAGGAATCGATATCCGCCAGTACGGCAGCGGCAATGCGGGGGCGACCAATACGCTTCGCGTTCTGGGCAAAGGGCCTGCCATTGCCGTGCTGGCTCTGGACGTACTGAAGGGAATTGCCGCCGTCTGGCTCGGCTTCTGGGCAGAAGGGTCCGGAAGCTGGGTGGCGGCCGCCTGCGGTATCGCGGCCATTATCGGACATAACTGGCCGGTCTACTTTCATTTTCGCGGAGGCAAAGGAATTGCGACGACCATCGGCGTTATGGCAACCCTCTGCTTCTGGCCGGCGCTGATCGCCGGCGTAATCGCCATCGCTTCCATATTTATCACACGCTATGTATCGCTGGGCTCTCTGATCTTCGTGGCCCTGACACCGGTGTTCCTGCTGGTGTTCGGGTTTACATATCCGGTGCTCTGGAGCAGTCTGATTATTGCCGCTTTTGCGTTCTGGAGACACCGGACGAACATCGTGAAGATTGCAGAAGGCAGGGAGAACAAGATCGGCTCCAAGAGCAAAGGAGGCAAACGCGTTGTCTGACAAAGTAGCCGTGTCTGACAAAGTAGCTGTGTCTGACAAAGTAGCTGTGCTGGTAGCGGGAAGCTGGGGAACCGCGCTGGCTTCCGTACTGGCATCCAATCATCCCGAGGTCCGAATCTGGACGAGAAGTGCCGAACAGGCGGAAGAAATCAACCGGCGCCACAGCAACGAGCACTACCTTCCCGGAATCCTTCTTCCGGACAATCTTATCGCTACGACTGATATGGGAGCAGCGGTCAGCGGAGCGGAGGCGGTCGTCATCGTGGCCCCGTCCTCGGCCATGCGGCAGGTGTCCCGCGATCTGAAGGCGTTCTGGAAGCCTGACATGCTCTGTGTCCATGCTACCAAAGGATTTGAGACGGAATCCATGAAGCGGATGTCTACGGTGATCTCGGAGGAGCTGGGCTGCCCGGAAGGACAGATTGTCGTGCTCTCCGGGCCGAGCCATGCGGAAGAAGTGGTTCGCCATTGCCCCACTACGGTAGTGGTCGCTTCCCAGGACGAGACGGCAGCGTTCCGGGCGCAGTCGCTGTTCAACAACAACGACTTCCGGGTGTATACGAATCGCGATCTGGTCGGAGTGGAGTTGGCAGGGGCGCTCAAGAATATTATTGCTCTGGGCGCGGGTCTGTCCGACGGTCTCGGCTTCGGAGACAATGCCAAGGCGGCGCTGCTTACACGCGGTCTTGCCGAGATCTCCCGGGTAGGGGTCGGCCTGGGCGCGAACCCGCTTACCTTTGCCGGCCTCGCCGGAATCGGCGATCTGGTGGTTACGGCAACGAGCCGGCACAGCCGTAACTGGCGGGCCGGGTCGCTGCTGGGACAGGGCAAGCCGCTGGATGAAGTGCTGGAATCCATGGGGATGGTAGTAGAAGGCATACGGACGACCCAGGCGGCGTATGCGCTGTCCCAACAGATGAACGTGCAGATGCCGATCACCGTCCAGATCTACCAGGTTCTCTTCCAGAACAAAAGTCCCCGCAGCGCCGTCGAGGCGCTGATGGGCCGCGATCCCAAGGCCGAAATGGAGACCATGTCCCAGGAGACCTGGGAACAGTGGTATACCTAGAGAGGGCGGGCGGTTCGCCCAACACCTTTTTTCGCCGAATCTCATATGTTGGGATTGACGGAGGAGGGATGAGAAGTGAGCCGAAATTTTTCCAAGGACGCCCTGAGTGCCATCAATAAAAAAGCAGGCAAGCACATCACGGAGGGTGCGGTCAAGAAGCTGGCCAGCACGGTCAAGCCGAGCACGCTGCAGAGCGAAGCCCAGCTCCGCCAATTGATCAAACAGGTGTCGGCCATGGCCAAAGTGCCCGTAACCGAGAATACCGTGCAGGAGATTGTGAACGCGGTCAAGAAGAGCGGGACCAATCCCAGCAGCATGGAGACCTTGATGAAGATGATGATGAAGAAGTAGGATGCACCCGAACTGAAGGGCAGCGAATGCAGCGCTTGAAGCGTCTGCTTCGCTGCCTTTTATGTTATAATATGGCTGAATTTCGAGGTGCGATTCTGGACAGGCGGAGCGTGAATTAAGATGGGAGATTTCGGGTGGGAGGCTGCGCTGGCTGCTGCGGCAGGTCTGCTGGAGGCACAGGGCGCAAGCGACGGAAGCTGCTGGCTGCTGGGAGGGAGCGGAGGACTGATGCTCCAGGGCGTACAGCTGGCGGCTCCGCCGCGCGATCTGGATTTGTATGCGGATACGGAGGAGGCTGCCGTGCTGCACCGGGCGCTGATCGGCTGTGCGGAGAGCCAGCCCGAGGAGGATTACAGCAGGGGCTGCTACTCGGTAAGGAGCCGCTACCGGCTCGCGGGCTTTCCCCTGGAGCTCGTCGGCGGCTTCGAGATCGGAGCGGAGGGATCGCGCTACCGGACGGAAGCCGGAGTGCTGCAGGCCTGGGCTCCCGTAGCGAGCGCCGCCGGCGGAATCCCGGTCAGGCTGATGCCGCTTGCCCATGAACTGATCTTCAATGTGCTTCGGGGGCGGCGCGACCGCGCCGGCGCGGTCGCGGAAGCCATGAGAATGGCTCCGGCGCGGCATCTGAGAGAGCTTGGAACGCTGATTGCCCGCAATCAGCTGACCGTGAGGCATATCGAGGTCATGGCCCTCCTGCTCGGGGGTTCCTGGTCGGAATACAGAAGGAGTGTGGCCATATGAGAAACGTCCAATCCTGCAGCGTCCGTCTGCTGCCGGCAGACCGTACGGTTGCCGTTCCCGCAGGCACGACGCTGCTGGACGCCTGCCGGAGAGCCGGCGTGGCGCCTCCGGTACGCTGCGGAGGCAAGCTCGGCTGCCTGATGTGCAAGGTGCGGGTCACCGCCGGCGGCGGGCAGGGGCTTCAGGAGCCCTCCGTTCAGGAGAAGCGCAAGCTTGGGACGCTCCTGGACGGCGGCTACCGCTTCGCCTGTCAGGCCCGCATCGCGGGAGACGTGGAAGCGGAGGTGCCCGAGGACCCGCTCAAGGCGGCGGTTCGGAGGAAGCTGGAAGCCGCCCGCAGGGGCGAAGAAGAGAGTCTGTGGTAGAGAAGAACCCCGCGCCTCGCGCGGGGTTCTTTTTGGCGCAGGGACCGCATACAAATGACGGGAAGGCTTCGGGCGCCGAAAAGCGTACGGGTTCGTATCCCGTCTGCCGGCGGCAGACGCAATTTTTGCGGATAACCGGCATAAATGCGATTCGGATACATAGGATGATACTAGTCCAAATGCATGTCCGGGCATTCGGGACTTGGCGCACGGGACAGGGATAATGAGGCCGAAGCCAGGCCGGAAAGCCGGCGCAGATGGAGCCCGGCAGGGCGGACGCAAGGCGCCAAGCGCGAAGTCGATGCTGGAACGGCATTTTTCTTCGGAAGCATATGAGGAGGGGATCTCTTTTGGAAAAAGTGGATATTTTCAAAGACATTGCCGAACGGACCGGCGGCGATATTTATCTGGGAGTTGTCGGCGCCGTCCGCACGGGGAAATCGACGTTCATCAAGCGCTTCATGGAGACGATCGTGCTTCCCAATATCACCAGCGAAGCCGACCGGGTGCGGGCCGTGGATGAACTGCCGCAGAGCGCCGCGGGCAAAACCATCATGACCACCGAACCGAAGTTTGTGCCGAACAATGCGGTGCAGATCAAGGTAGCCGAGGGTCTTGAGGTCAATGTCCGGCTGGTGGACTGTGTCGGTTATGCGGTGGAAGGAGCGAAGGGCTACGAGGACGAGAACGGGCCGAGGATGATATCGACGCCCTGGTTCGAGGAGCCGATCCCTTTTCAGGAGGCGGCCGAAATCGGCACCCGCAAGGTTATTCAGGAGCACTCTACGCTCGGCGTTGTCGTTACGACGGACGGAACGATTGCCGAAATCCCCCGCAGTTCTTATGTGGAATCCGAAGAGCGGGTAGTCGCCGAACTGAAGGAAGTCGGCAAGCCGTTCGTGCTGGTCATTAACTCGACCCGTCCGCGCAGCGAAGAGGTGCAGCAGCTTCGGGGCGAACTTGCGGCCAAATACGATATCCCGGTGATGACGCTGAGCGCGGCCAGTATGTCCGAGGAAGACGTCACCGGCGTGCTGCGCGAAGTGCTGTATGAATTTCCTGTACATGAGGTGAACGTCAATCTCCCGAGCTGGGTCATGGTGCTTCCGGAGAACCACTGGCTGCGCAGCAGCTACGAGAATTCGGTTCGGGACACGGTCCGCGACATCCGCCGCCTGCGCGATGTAGACCGTCTGGTCGCCCAGTTCGCCGAATATGATTTTATTGACCGGGCGGGGCTCAGCGGCATGAACATGGGCCAGGGCGTGGCCGAAATCGACCTGTACGCGCCGGAAGAGCTGTATGACCGGGTGCTGATGGAAGTGGTCGGCGTCGAAATCCGCGGCAAGGATCATCTGCTGCAGCTGATGCAGGAATTCTCGCACGCCAAGCGGGAATACGACCGGTTCTCGGAAGCGCTGGAAATGGTAAAAACGACCGGATACGGCATCGCGGCGCCGTCTCTGGCGGAAATGGCGCTCGATGAGCCGGAACTGATTCGCCAGGGCTCGCGATTCGGTGTGAGACTGAAGGCGACCGCTCCGTCCATCCATATGATCCGCGTGGATGTGGAATCGGAATTCAGCCCCATCATTGGCACCGAGAAGCAGAGCGAGGAGCTGGTCCGCTACCTGATGCAGGATTTCGAGAACGACCCGATCAAGATCTGGGAGTCCGATATCTTCGGCCGTTCGCTGCACAGCATAGTGCGGGAAGGAATTCAGGGCAAGATTGCCATGATGCCCGACAACGCCCGCTACAAGCTGCAGGAGACGCTCGGGCGGATTATTAACGAGGGCTCCGGCGGTCTGATCGCCATTATTCTGTAGCCGCTTCTTCTTATCCTCCCATTCTCGCTGACGCGTCAAGGAGGGCGTTTCATGGCCGAAAGGCCGAAGGAACGCCCTTTTTGCGCGCTCTTTTTCAGGATTGCCTTGAAATTGTGGAGCGCCTGTATTACTATAAATTTGTTGCGCATCCTGAGGTAAGGATGGCCATAAGCTTGCTCTTCGCAGTAAATCTACGTATATTTTGCGTTGAAACGGAAAGAGTGAACAGTAACAAGCATTTGTCGGGGAGGTGAAATGAATGAACAAATCTGATCTGATCAACCAGGTGACAGAAGCTACGGAACTTCCCAAGAAGGACGTTACCAAAGCGGTAGATGCCGTATTCGAGGCAATCACTGAAGCTCTGCAGAACGGAGATAAGGTACAGCTGGTTGGCTTCGGCAACTTTGAGGTACGCGAGCGTTCCGCACGCAAGGGCCGCAATCCGCAGACCGGCGAAGAAATCGAAATTCCTTCGAGCAAGGTTCCGGCGTTCAAGCCAGGAAAGGCGCTTAAAGACGGAATCAAATAAGATTCCTACATATCGATTCCTAGTAGCACACACGATGCCGCCTGAAAGGGCGGCATTTGTTGATCTTACACCTTATAGATTATCGGCAAGGAGGCGGCAAGATGAGCGAGAACAAGAGCGTTCCGGCGGCCAAGTCGGCGGAGAACGATTATGTGGTGGTCAAGGCGGTCGAGAACGGCGTCCAGGTCATCGGTCTGACCCGCGGTCTCGACACACGGTTCCATCATACGGAGAAGCTCGACAAAGGCGAAGTGCTGATTGCGCAGTTCACCGACCACACCTCCGCAATCAAGATTCGCGGCAGGGCGGAGATTCACACGAAGCACGGACGAACCGAAAGCGGAGTCTAGCGGATGGCGGTCTTCCGCCCCGCGTCTCCGGCACTCCAGCTGCCAAGCCCCACGTCTGTGGGGTTCTTTTTCATGGAGCGCAGACCCCGCCTCCGGCATAGCCCGCCCTTCTGCTCCATATATTGGGGTATACCGCATTTCGGCAGACGGGAGGGGAGAGGGATGGCGCTTATTCCAAAAGGCCGGCTTGCCGCCGCGCTGCTGGCAACGCTGCTGTTCGCCTTTCTCCTGCCGGCGCTTGCCGGGCTGGACGGGAGCGTGCGCCATGGCGGGGAACGCCCCGTCATGGCATCAAGCGAACCGGTGCAGCTCAGCGGCGGCACCCTCGTCGACGAGCTGGCTGCCCTGCCGCTGACGCTGCCGATTGGCCGCGCAGGCTGGAGCGACGGCGCGCTGTCGCTGGATCTGCAGGTAACGGACAGCGCGCAGCCTCCCGGCGAGGTTTACCTGAATATCGCCGACGTCCTCGACTTTGCCTTCGGGCGCACGGACAACGTCAATCAGGTGCTGCTGCGTATCATCGCGGTGGACAAATGGCAGGGGACCTCGCGTCTGCTGCTGGCCGCCGATGTCCGGCGGGGCCGGTGGGACGCATCGGTCCGGAGCGCTCTGCTGTCGCTCGGAAGCGGGCCTCCGACGGAGCCGCTTCGGAATTTGCTGCGCTTGCGGGAGAGCGATCTGTGGAAGAGCGGGTTCCGCTTTTTGACACCCGGGGATTAAGAAGAGCGGCAGGACTGTGCGAGAAGAAATCACATATGATATAATAGACAAGATTGTGAACAACCGGTTATGGAAAAACCGCTCGGAGGCTGACATGAAATCGTATCGCGTACCGCAAACCGCCCAACAATATACCCATTACGACATGATTCAGCGGCACACGGAGCTGCCGCCGTTCGCGGACGCCCGGGGGGCGCTGCTGTACGCCTTTGTGAGCTGCGGCAGCCGTGTCCCTTCCACGAATAGAGAGGAACTGGCCGAACTCTACGCGCTTGTGACGGGACTGGTCCAGCTGGGATTGGACACCCATGAAGAGATCGAGCGGCCCGCGCTTGGAAGCGGGGAAGAGGCGATGCGCTCGCGGCAGCTGAAAGTGCTGGCCGGCGATTATTTCAGCAGTTGGTTCTACCGGCTGCTCGCCGAGAAAGGCGAGATCGAGAGGGTCGGTTCCCTCAGCGAGGCGATTGCCGAATACAATGTGAAGAAGGCCGAATTGTACGGAGAAGGCAGCAGGGCGCCGGAGGGAGAAGCGCGAATGGAAATGCTGGCCGAATTGAATACGGTGCTTTTCCGGTCGTTCACTCCTCTGATCGGGGCCTCTTATCAGGAACTGTGGTTATCGCTGCTGCGGGAGCTGGGCCTGTATGAAGCGCTGGCCTGGGAAGAACGGAACAAGACAGAGCCGGATGCGGGAGATGAGATGCGGGAACGGCTGTCGGACAAGCTGCGCGAGTCCCGGGAGCGGATCGCCGCACGGGTGGCCGGGGTGCGTGAAGAAGCGCTGCGGTCAGCATTGGAACTTGCCTTGGGCGCTTGGATAGCGCAGCCTGCGAGAACCGAACAAGCGTCGGGGGAGGCGTAAGTAGCATTCATGAACAAGATGACAACAGCCGGCGAGGAAGAAATGAAGCCCAAAGAGCAGTATGTTCATTCCGTGTTTGAGAAGATAGCCGGCAAATACGATACGATGAACGATCTTCTCAGCTTCCGCCGGCATAAAGCCTGGCGCCGCTTTGCCATGAAGAAGATGGCGATGCGGGAAGGCGATACGGCGGCGGATCTGTGCTGCGGCACCTGCGACTGGAGCATATCGCTGGCCGATGCCAGCCGAACCGGCAGCATTGTCGGTCTCGACTTCAGCGAGAGCATGCTCGCCGTCGGGCGGCGCAAAATTGCCGAGCGCGGAATGGATAAACAGATTTCGCTCGTGCAGGGCAATGCGATGAGCCTTCCTTTTGGAGACAATTCCTTCGACTACGCGACCATCGGCTTCGGGCTCCGGAATGTGCCTGATCCGAAGCAGGTGCTTGCCGAAATGAAACGTGTTGTGAAACCGGGCGGCATGGTGGTATGCCTGGAGCTGTCCAAGCCGACGGCCCAGCCGTTCAAAGGCATTTATTATTTCTATTTCCGCCGAATTTTGCCCCTGATGGGCAAGCTGTTCGCCAAGAGCTACGAGCAGTATAAATGGCTGCCGGAATCTCTGGCCATGTTCCCGGACCGCAAGCAGCTTGAAGGCATATTCCGGGAGTGCGGACTGACGGCGGTGGAATCCTTCCCCTTGACCGGAGGCATCGCGGCATTACATCTTGGCGTCAAGGAGAATCCGAATGTTTAAGAAAATCGGCGTATTTATGCAAATGATTAAGTTCGAGCATACCGTGTTTGCCCTGCCGTTCGCCTTTATGGGCGCCCTGCTGGGCTCCATGGTGATTTCGGACAAGCTGCCAAGCTGGCCCGAGATCGGCTGGATTGTCATTGCCATGTTCGGCGCCCGAAGCGCAGCGATGGGCCTGAACCGGCTGATTGACCGGATCAGCGACGCGAAGAATCCGCGCACGGCGGGAAGAGCTATTCCTGCCGGATTGCTGAAGGTGGGAGAGGTGATCGTCTTCGTCGCGGTCTCCTTCTTTCTGCTGTTCTGGGCAGCCTTCAAGCTGAATTCGCTGTCGGCGAAATTGCTGCCGATCGCAGTCTTCCTGCTGGTGTTCTATTCGTTCACCAAGCGGTTCACCTGGGCCTGCCACCTGATTCTGGGCCTGACCATTGCGCTTGCTCCGCTGGGCGGGTGGGTCGCCGTTACCGGACATGTGGATCTGACGGCGATGGTGCTGTACATTACCATTGTGTTCTGGACCGCCGGCTTTGATGTGATCTATGCCTGCCAGGACGTAGATTTCGACCGCCGGGAAGGACTGTATTCGATTCCGGTTCGCTTCGGCGTTGCGGGAGCGCTTCGGATCGCGGCGGCGTTTCACATCCTGACCGGAATCGGATTCATTTCGCTGCTCTTCCTGGCCGATCTGAGCTGGTTCTATGTAGCCGGGATGGTCATCGCTTATCTGATTCTGTTCTATGAGCATCATATCGTATCGCCGAGCGATCTGAGCCGGCTTCAGACGGCTTTCTTCACGATGAACGGCGTGCTCAGCATCGTCGTGTTCTCCTTTACTCTGATTGATCTGGTGGTGCAGACATACCGATGAGTACTCCTTCTTCCGCAAGCTATGTGGTTGGTATAACCGGAGCCAGCGGCGCCATATACGGCGTGCGGCTGACCGAGACGCTGCTCCGGCTCGGGATGACGGTGCATCTGGTGGTCAGCAACGCCGGATGGCGCGTGATCAAAGAGGAACTGGGCTGGAATGTCACCGACCGGGAGGGCCTGCTGAACGACAAGTTCGGGGCCGGTCCCGGTTCTCTGTTGTATCACCCCGTGAGCGACATCGGCGCTTCCATTGCGAGCGGCTCGTTCCGGGTCGAAGGCATGATTGTTATGCCCTGCTCGATGGGCACGCTGTCGGCCGTGGCGAACGGAACCTCCGACAACCTGATGACCCGGGCCGCAGATGTCATGATGAAGGAAGGACGCCGTCTCGTGCTTGTGCCGAGAGAGACGCCGCTGCACGCCGTTCATCTGGAGAATATGCTGAAGCTCTCCCGGCTCGGCGTAACCCTGATTCCGGCCATGCCCGCCTTTTATTTCGGCCCCCAGACCCTTGATGATCTGGTGAACTTTATGGTCGGCAAAGTGCTGGACAGTCTGCGGATCGACCATACGCTGTTCCGGAGATGGGGGAGCGGGGAATGACTGGACAAGAGACAACCGTAATCGGCAAAATCAGTTATACCAACTCTTGGCCGGTATACCACGGATTCGACTGCGCGTCGCTCGGATTTCCGGCGCGGATGCTAAGCGAGGTGCCTTCGGAGCTGAACCGCGGAATGCAGGAAGGCACGATCCATATCGGAGCCCTGTCCTCCTTCGCCTATGCCGAAGCGAGCGACCGGCTGCTGCTGCTGCCGGATTTATCCGTCAGCGCCGAGGGGCCGGTCGGTTCGATACTGCTGTTTACCCGCGGACCGCTTGAATCAGCGCCGCTGAATACCGTCGCCGTAACCCGGACCTCGGCGACGTCGGTCAATCTGCTTAAGATTCTGATGCATTACGCGCTGGGCCGCTCGCCGGCGTACAGAACGGCTGAACCGGATCTGACGGCGATGATGGCTTCGGCGGATGCCTGTCTGCTGATCGGCGATCATGCCATCCGGGCCGATTGGGACCGGAGCGGATATACCGTCACCGACCTCGGCCAACTGTGGAAGGATTTCACAGGTTGCAGCATGACGTTTGCCGTATGGGCCGTCTCGCGCAGCGCAGCCGCCTCGCGGCCGGAGCGGCTTGCTGCGGTTTCGGACGCCTTCAGGACGAGCAAGCGCCGCAATCTGGAGGACCTGTCCGGGGTCGTGCAGGCGGCCTGCGCCGCCGTCGGAGGCGTTGCGGACTACTGGTACAGCTATTTCCGCCATTTATGTTATGATTTCGGGGAAAGGCAGCAGGAAGGCCTGAATCTCTATTTCCGCTATGCTCACGAGCTCGGGCTGCTGCCGAAGCGGGTGAAGATGGAGCTTTGGCGCGACAATCTGTTGACACGGGTGAAAGAATGAAACGATTCCAGCTATTCGGGTATTTAAACAAGGACATGGACCTTCTGGAGAAACAGCTCTACCGCAGCGTCGAAGGCGGAGGAGAACTGCTGACCGAAACCTCGCTCCATCTGCTGAAAGCGGGCGGCAAACGGCTTCGTCCGGTCTTCGTCCTCATGGGCGGGAAATTCGGCGAGTACGATCTGGACAAGCTGAGCCGGGTGGCCATTCCGCTTGAACTGATCCACAGCGCTTCGCTTGTGCACGACGACGTCATCGACGACGCCGATACCCGCCGGGGCGAACCGACCGTCAAAGCCAAATGGGGCGACAAAATCGCGATGTACACCGGCGACTATATCTACGCCAAGGCGCTGGCTCTGACGGCTGGGCTGCCGAACCCGCGGATTCACCGCATCCTGTCCAAAGCGATGGTTGAGATGTCCATCGGCGAGATGGAGCAGATCCGCGACTTCTTCAACTGCGAACAGACCGTCCGCCATTATCTGCGGCGGATCCGGCGCAAGACGGCGCTCCTTATCGCCATCAGCTGTCAGCTCGGCGCACTCGCTGCGGAAGCCGACGAAGAGGCGGTCCGGCTGCTGTACAGCTACGGCTACAACGTCGGGATGGCCTTCCAGATCCGCGACGACCTGCTCGATCTCTCCGGAACGGAGAAGCAGATCGGCAAGCCGCCGGGAAGTGACATGCGGCAGGGCAATATTACGCTTCCAGTTATTTACGCACTGGAAGACGAGCGGCTGCGCGAAGAATTGCTCGGCGAGATTGGGCGCATTCGCGAGAGCCGGTCGGGTACCGGCCGGGCCATTGATCTGATTCTTACCGGCGACGGCATCAAGCGGGCCGAAGAACTGGCTTCCCGGTATGTCGACAAGGCGCTGGCCGCGCTCGATCAGCTCCCCAATAACCGGACGAAGCGCAATCTGCGCGACATCGCTCATTTTGTCACCGGCCGGGCATACTGATTTCGTGCAAATTCCCCGTTAACAGCGGGGGCTGATTCTGGTAAGATATGCTACATGACGAACACAAAGCCAAATACGGAGTGTGAGCCAATGGAGAGAACGTATCTGATGATCAAGCCTGACGGCGTGCAGCGCGGTCTGATCGGGCGCATTGTGGCCCGGCTGGAAGACAAGGGCTTCAAGCTGGCGGCGGCCAAGCTGATTACCGTAACCGAAGAGCAGGCCAAGCGGCATTACGCCGAGCATGAAGGGAAGGACTTTTTCGGAGAATTGGTATCGTTCATTACGTCCGGTCCCGTGTTCGCGATGGTCTGGGAGGGCGACGATGTCATTGCTCTGTCCCGGCTGCTGATCGGCAAGACCAAAGTGGGCGAAGCGCTGCCGGGAACCATCCGCGGAGACTTTGCCAGCCATACGCCGCTGAACCTGATCCACGGTTCGGATTCGCCGGAGAGCGCGGCGCGCGAGATTGCCAACTTCTTCACGCCCGAAGAGATCAACACGTACGACAAGACCATATCGGCCTGGATGTAGGGACAGGCGGAAGGCAGGAACTGACATGATGTCTGAACGCGAAACTTCGACTCCCGATCCCGATTACCTCGGTTTCATTCACAATGTGAACAAGAGCACCGGAATCGACCTTTCCCAGTACAAAGAAGCCCAGATGAAGCGGCGTCTGACCACACTGCGGCAGAAGAACGGCTTTCACACGTTTGCCGACTTTTTTGCCGCGATGATGAAGGACAAGGATTTATTCTATGAGTTTCTGGACCGGATGACGATCAACGTCTCCGAATTCTGGCGCAACCCGAACCGGTGGGAGGTGCTGCGGGATACCATACTGCCGGAGCTGACGAAGAGTTCCCGGAAGCTGAAGCTGTGGAGCGCGGCCTGCTCGACCGGCGAAGAGCCCTATACGCTGGCCATGATTCTGGCGGACAAGAAGCTGCTTGCGGCTTCCAGCGTTCTGGCGACGGACATCGACGACGGCGCGCTGGCCAAGGCCAAGCAGGGGATGTATCTGGAGCGCTCGCTCAAGGATGTGCCAAAAGAGGTCGCTGAACGTTACTTCAAGCCTGAAGGCGTTATGTACAAGGTGGACGAGTCCTTGAAGCCAGGCATTGACTTCCGCAAGCAGAACCTGCTGCTGGATACGTTCGACACCGGCTTTGACCTGATTATCTGCCGCAATGTAATGATCTACTTCACCGAGGAAGCGAAGGCCAAGCTCTATCACAAGTTCTCCGCCGCCCTGCGGCCGGGAGGCTATCTGTTCGTGGGCAGCACGGAGCAGATCTTCACCCCCTCCCAGTACGGATTCGAGTCGACCGAAACGTTCTTTTACCGTAAAAAATAAGCTGTATCTCCCGGCCGGGTTCCGCAAAGGACCCGGCTTTGTGCTGCGTCCTTTTGCCTGGCTTCGGGTATACGAAGCGTCTCCCGCAGTCATACTGAAATTAGAAGCCGCAGCTCCATGCCCTCTAAGCCCAATGAAAGGTCGATTCCCAATGGATAAAGATCAAGTCATACACGCGTACCGCCGCGGGCTGATTACGCGGAAAGAATGCGGACAGATTCTCGGCGTAGAGAACACGCAGTTGGACCGTCTGCTCCTCCAGGAGGAAGGGCGGCACCCAGGGCCGCACCCCGGTCCTCCTGTCGGCGGAAGCTGAAGCCATCCGCACCGCAGGTTCGGGCGATACGACAAGAGCAGCGGCACAGTTGCAACTGTGCCGCTTGGGGTGTGTGCGACAGACAGGGGGCCAGGGAACCGGCCCGGATTATAGCGGGTGAGGAGCTGCAAGGACGGCAGCTTAAGGAAGAAGGACTTTTTTTACGGAGGGGGGATTACTACTCTCTTGGGAAGAGAACAGAAAGTAAGCCGCGCGTGCATCGGGATCATAGCTTAGAAACAGCCAGGGGCTTGGCAACCCGCTCTGATTCAGAGCGATGGGAACGCCGGAAGTGCGGTTATACAGACTCCAGCCCCCTGTGCCCAAGTCCTGTACGCATACGTATGCGCCGGACAGCTGCGTCTTCCACCCCGAGGTCCGCCCCGGCGTCTGGTTAAATAGATGAGTATCTTGCCGCAGAAACTGTCCGGAATTCAAAAGATAAAGCGAATGAAAGGCCTGCCGCTCCGCTGGTTTAGGTACCGGCGAATTCCCCGAAGGCGTATCCGAGTAAGTGTAGGAACTCCACAGCTCCAGCTTGTTGCGGTCTACGATTTGCAGCCGGGTGTTGTAGGAAGGCCGATTGAGCACTGCGGCGGACCGGGAATACAAGTTAACAGTCTGGACCTCATAGGAATCTGACATGATTCCCTGTAAGTAATATTTAATGGCAAGGTAGGGGTAAGCCGCAAAATCCCAATCGTCGATTTGCAAGAATTCATATCCGGAATTGTCATCCAATGAGGCATTCCAGATTGCTAAAGCCGACTTGCTGGCCGGTTCATACAAGGAGAACTTGCTGCCCGTTCGAATCATTAGACGTTCATTTACTTTGCCGTAGGGCGCCGCCCATTTCGCTTCAGCACTGGAATCAACGGATATGGGGTATTGAAATGAACGGAGTTGGGTTCCCTGGTCATTGTATACCAATTTAATGATTTTGCCGGAAGAGGACCTACTGATCACAATGAGCTTGTTCGGGTGTGAGAGCGTGTGAACATCCAGAATATCTTGGTTGCTGCTTAAATCCTTAATAAGCGTTCCGTCTTGGAGATCGACCAGAACCAGACGGTCTTTGGCCGCGTCTATGCGGTTATCGACCCGAACGAGAACAGAGCGGTTATCCACGGGATAGACCTGGCTGCCATTGTCACTTAATGCCGAAGATAAGATCGCTGAAGCCGGGGACGCGGCGGAATTCGCAGATGCAGTTGGGGCGGATAAAGAAGTACGACATAGAACAAGACTGGCCAGACAAATCGATCCGATAATGAGCGGGGTTAGACGGGTTCTCAAACCTCATTCCTCCTGTGGTCGTGGTAAGTGATGAACGAGCTTAAATGAAATTTGTAATCAACATATCCATAGGACTCATCTCTATCTGTTGTAGTACTTTGATCTTCACTCGGTGTGTCTCCTCGCTTTGAGCGCTCGGCAGATACCAAGTCTCCATCTTGATTAAAAGTCAGCGTTAACTCGTCATGAATAGCTTCTTGAATATAAGCATCAAATTTATTAGGAACGGGACTCTTTGTAAAACCGAGTATACTAGATTGACATAAAATGTAAATCCATTTTTTTTAAAAATATTAATTTTTATATAAAACTAGCTGTCCCAAATCGCGCAGAAACCGGTTGCCGTCCGGGAAGCGCCGGAGCGCCGGAACTGGGTATACGGCTGTGTGAGCCGGTGCGACACGGCTTCCGTATCGGAAGCGCTGCAAGAGCTGGCCGGTGCTTGAACCCAAGGGGCTGTACGAGGGCGTTCGGACCCTCTTGGGCGCTCCATAACCGGGGGGTCCCTTTTGATGAACGAGGTTATTTGCACTGGCCGTTGCTTCTTGTCAAACGGGAATCCCCTATACTATAATGAGCAAAGACATTAAGATTTTAGTGGTTTACAGTCTGAAAGTATGGGGGGAACGCTGCATGAGTTTACGTTATTTGACCGCGGGGGAAACGCACGGCCCTCAGTTGACGGCGATTATCGAGGGGCTGCCGAGCAACCTGCAGCTTGATTTTGAGCGGCTGAATCACCAATTGGAGCGCCGTCAGAAGGGCTACGGCCGCGGGCGGCGGATGCAGATCGAGAAGGATGCGGCCCAGATTGTGGGCGGTGTTCGCCACGGCTATACCACAGGAGCGCCGGTTGCGCTCGTGGTAGAGAATAAGGACTGGACGCACTGGAAGAATATTATGAACATTGAGCCGATCCCGGGCAGCGACGAAGAGAAGCGGCGGGTGCACCGCCCGCGTCCGGGACATGCCGATCTGAACGGCGGCTTGAAATATAATCTGACCGATCTTCGCAACGTGCTGGAGCGTTCCAGCGCGCGGGAGACGGCAGCCCGGGTGGCGGTCGGAGCGGTGGCGCGGCAGTTACTGGAGCAGTTTGGAATCAAGATCGCAGGACAGGTCATCCGCATCGGGGAAATCGAAGCCCCGGCGAATGATCTGAGCGCAGACGAGCTGATCGAACAGACGGAACGCTCTTCGGTCCGGGTGGTCGATGCCGAAACGGAGAAGAAGATGGAAGCGTACATAGACCGGATCAAGGAAGAAGGAGACTCGGTCGGAGGAATTGTCGAATGCATCGTGGAAGGCGTTCCAATCGGACTCGGCAGCCATGTGCAGGCCGACCGGAAGCTGGATGCCGCCATTGCCGGAGCCGTCGTGTCGATCAATGCCTTCAAGGGCGTCGAGATCGGCATCGGCTTTGAAGCGGGCAAGCTTCGGGGCTCGCAGGTCCACGACGAGATTCTGTACGATCCGGAGCGCGGCTACTACCGGGCCAGCAACCGGCTCGGAGGCTTCGAAGGCGGCATGACCAACGGAATGCCGGTTGTAGTGCGGGGAGTCATGAAGCCGATTCCGACGCTCTACAAGCCGCTGCGCAGCGTGGATATCGACACGAAGGAACCGTTCTCCGCCCAGGTGGAACGCTCCGACGCCTGCGCCGTGCCGGCAGCCTGCGTCGTGCTGGAGAGCGTGGTGGCCTGGGAGATCGCCAAAGCGCTCCTCGACAAATTCGGCGGCGATTCGATGGAAGAGATCCGGGCCAATGTCGAGGCTTACCAGGCCCAACTGGAGAGGTACTAAGCGATGAGGACGTTGAAGGTAGATCTGGGGGATCGCTCTTATCCGATCCATATCGGGCCGGGCCTTCTGCCGGAGGTCGGCCGGCTCTGCCGGGAGGCCGGATTCCCGCTCCAGAGTCCGCTTCTTATAGTAACGGACAGCGAGGTAGGTCCGCTGTATCTGGACCGTGTAGCTTCCTCGCTGGCGGACGAAGGGTTTCGGACTGTGATTCACACCATTCCGTCCGGAGAGGCGTCCAAATCGCTGGAGAACTTTGAAGCGATTATGACGACCGCCATTACCGGCGGACTGGACCGCAGCTCTGCCGTGCTGGCTCTTGGCGGAGGCGTGGTCGGCGATCTGGCGGGATTTGTGGCCGCTTCGTATATGAGAGGCATTGCATTCGTGCAGCTTCCCACAACGGTTCTTGCCCACGACAGCAGCGTCGGCGGCAAGGTGGCGATCAATCATCCGCTGGCGAAGAATATGATCGGCGCCTTCCATCAGCCGAAGATGGTCGTCTACGACCTGGACGCGCTGAAGACGTTGCCCAAACGCCAGATTCTGTCCGGACTGGCCGAAGTGGTGAAGCAGGGACTCATGATCGATCCGGAATTCGTCGCCTGGCTGGAAGAACATGCGGAGGGACTGGTGGCCCTCCGGCCGGATCTTATCGGAGAGGCGCTGGAACATAGCTGCGCGATCAAGGTAGGCGTTGTCACCCAGGACGAACGGGAATTCGGAATCCGGGCGATCTTAAATCTCGGGCATACGCTGGGTCATGCGATCGAGGCGGTCGGCGGCTACGGAACGTTTCTTCACGGGGAAGCCATTTCGATCGGGATGGCCGGCTCGGCTCTCCTTGCGGTCAAGCTGGGCCGGGACCGGGCGATCTACACCGATACGATCCGTGTGCTGAAGGCCTTCGGGCTGCCGACTGTGCTGCCGGACCGGTACAGCGAAGATGAACTGATCGAGGCGATGATGCACGACAAGAAATTCAAGCAGGGCAAAGTCACCTTTATCCTTCCGGAGTCGATCGGCTCGGTGAGCATCGTGGAAGGCATCGAAGAGAGTGCGGTACGAGAAGTGATCGGCCAATTGAAGAAGGGGGACAGCCCATGGTGAACCGGGGCATACGCGGCGCGGCAACGGTCAGCCGCAACGATGAACAGGAGATTCTTCAGGAGACGGCAATCCTGCTGCGCGAGATTGTGGAACGCAACGGCTTCAAGCCGGAGGATGTAAGCTGCGTCTGGATCACCATGACCCAGGATCTGGACGCCACCTTCCCGGCGCAGGCGGTGCGCCGGCTGGAGGGCTGGGAGCTCGTTCCGCTGATGTGCGCCGTCGAGATTCCGGTGCAGGGCAGTCTGCCGCGCTGCATCCGGCTGCTCGTACAGGTGAACACGGACAAGAGCCAGCGTGAGATCCGTCATGTCTATCTGGGCGAAGCGCAGCGCCTGCGGCCGGACCTGGCCGAGGAATAATCCTGATTCCGGGTTGTCAAAGTAAGGCGTTATCGAGTATAGTGGTCTTAGCCGAGTAGAGCAGAGTTGAGCGAAGTTGAGCAGAGCAGAGCGAAGTACATATGGAAGGATGCGGGACACCGGGTAAGAACCGGAATCCGCCGGGCGTAGCCCTTCATTGACCGCCGATTGGCGCACGGGTCCACAGGGACCGGTGGCTGACGGAAGGAAGATGGCGGGAGAACGGCCGCGGCACCTGCGCATCCTCTGCATGGTCCTATGCGAATGCCAACCACCTCTGTCCTATGGGCAGAGGTTTTTTGTATAGTCTTTTTTGTATAGTCAGAAGAAGGAGGAACGAGCGAAATGACGAGTCCCAAGGTAGAGCAAGTCCTGTCCCTGGCACGGCAGTACAATCTGATTCCGGTCGTCAAACGCCTGCTGGCCGATATGGAGACGCCGATCCGGCTGTTTCAGCGCTACGCAGAGCGCGACCGGGCGTTTTTACTTGAAAGTGTGGAGGGCGGGGTCCAATGGGCGCGTTATTCGTTCATCGGCAGCGATCCGTTCCTTCTGATTACCGGGAAGAAAGGCGAAGTTCACGTCGAGCTCGGCGGCCAGCAGCGAACGCTCACAGGCAAGCCCGTCGAGGAGCTGAAGACGCTGCTGCGCTCCTACCGCTCTCCGAAATTGCCGGAAATGCCGCCCTTCACAGGCGGAGCGATCGGATTCTTCGGCTACGATCTGCTTCAGTATTACGAGAAGCTTCCGGCGCACGCCAAGGACGATCTGCAAATGGACGACATCCGGTTCATGTTCTGCGACCGCATCATCGTCTTCGATCATGTGAAGCAGCAGATTCTGCTGGTCGGCAATCTGCATGTGAAGGACGGCGATACCGACGAGAATATCCGGACCAACTATGAAGCGCTGGTGCGCAAGCTGGATGAGACGGCGGAGGAGCTTCACCGGGAAGGACCGAAGGAGAACCTCAACACCCGCAGCATTCCGCAGGAGACGGAGCTGGGCCGGATTGAGTCCAACCTGACGAAGGAGCAGTTCATTGCCAATGTGGAACAAGCCAAGGTGTATATCCGGGCGGGCGATATCTTCCAGGTGGTCCTGTCCCAGCGCTTCCATATCGACACCGAAGCTTCGCCCCTTCAGGTCTACCGGGTGCTGCGCACCGTCAACCCGTCCCCCTATATGTACTATTTGAAAATGGATGAGGACATCATCGTCGGCACCTCTCCGGAAGCGCTCGTCAAAGTAGACGGCGACCGGGTGGAGACCCGGCCGATTGCCGGAACCCGTCCCCGGGGCAAGAGCGAAGCGGAAGACCGGGAACTCGCCGCCGAACTGCTTGAGGATGAGAAAGAGCGGGCGGAGCATCTCATGCTGGTCGATCTGGGCCGCAACGATCTGGGCAGGGTATCGGCTTTTGGAACGGTAAAATGTGATTCCTTCATGGAGATCGAGAAGTACTCCCATGTGATGCATATGGTATCGAATGTCTCCGGCACGCTGGCCGAAGGCAAAGATTTCTTCGACGCCTTTCTGTCCTGCCTGCCGGCCGGCACCGTCTCCGGCGCTCCGAAACTGCGGGCGATGGAGATTGTTGCGGAGCTGGAGAAAGAGGCGCGCGGCGCCTACGCCGGAGCGATCGGATATCTGGGCTTCTCCGGCAATATGGATTCCTGCATTACCATCCGGACGATCATTTTCCGCGGAGGCCGCGCTTATGTTCAGGCGGGAGCCGGCATTGTCTGGGATTCGGTGCCGGAGAAGGAGTATGAAGAGACCGTCAACAAAGCGGCAGGAATGCTGAAGGCCATCCGCATCGCGGAGGCCATGTTCCCGAGACGCAGTCAGGAGAGCGGCATACTGAATCAGGATTACTTGTACCGGGTGCGTTGACCCGGGGAGGAAGCGGAGGAAGGAGAAGATGAGAATGAGTGCAAATGCCCAGCAGCTTATGCAGGAAGGAATCAGCAGCCTGCTTCAGGGACGGAATCTGGAGCGCGGCGAAGCGCGCGCGCTTATGGGCGCGATCATGGAGGGTGAAGCGACTGCGGCCCAGATCGGGTCGATGCTGACGGCTCTACGAATAAAGGGAGAGACGGTCGAGGAAATTACCGGCTTCGCAGAAGCGATGCGCGGATTCGGCAGCCGGGTCTCCACCGAGAACCGAAGACTGCTCGATACCTGCGGCACCGGCGGGTCGGGCATCCATAAGTTCAATATCTCGACGGTCTCCGCCCTGATCTCGGCGGCGGCCGGTGTGCGGGTCGCCAAGCACGGCAACCGCTCGGCTTCCGGCCGCGTCGGCAGCGCCGATGTGCTGGAGGCGCTCGGCGTCGGCATTCATCTGAATGCGGAGCAGGCCCGCCGCTGTCTCGACAGCATCGGGATCTGCTTCCTCTTCGCCCAGATTTATCATCCGTCGATGAAGCATGCCGCCGCTCCGCGGCGGGAGCTGGGCTTCCGGACGGTCTTCAATATGCTTGGCCCGCTGACCAATCCGGCGGGAGCCGACCGGCAGCTTCTCGGCATTTATGACCGCGAGAAGACGGAGACGGTGGCAGCGGTCCTGAGAGAGCTGGGTTCGAGACGGGCGATGGTCGTCAGCAGCCTGGAGGGTCTGGACGAGATCAGCATCTCGGGGCCAACCCGGGTCTCCGAGCTTCGGGACGGCGAGATCAGAACCTATGAGATCCGGCCGGCAGACCTGGGGCTTCAGGAGCACCGGCTGCAGGATGTTCTTGGAGGAGATGCTGCCGAGAATGCGGCGATTATCCGCTCTGTGCTGGAAGGCGTCCTCACCCCGTACCGGGACATTGTGCTGGCCAATGCGGGAGCATGCATCTACGTGGCAGGACTGGCCGACAGCCATGCGGAAGGGGTCCGGACGGCTGCCGAAACGATCGATTCGGGTGCGGCGCTTCGCAAGCTGGAGCAGCTTACAGCCCTCACAAAGGAGCTTCAATATGTATCTGGATAAAATTGTCGCCACCAAAAAACAGGAAGTCGCGCTCCTGGAGCGATCTTTTAACCGGCTTGAGGCGGAGCGCGCCATCTTGGCGATGGCCCCGACCCGCGGGTTCCGGCGCAGATTGACCGAGGGCCGGAACCGGTCCATGGGGCTGATCGCGGAAGTCAAGAAAGCTTCGCCGTCCAAGGGGCTGATACGGCCGGATTTCAATCCGGTCCGAATCGCCGAAGCCTATGCGGCGGCAGGCGCCGATTGTCTGTCCGTGCTGACCGATGAATCGTACTTTCAGGGAAGCGGGGATTACCTGCGGCAGATTCGCGCAGCCGTGGATCTACCGCTGCTGCGCAAAGATTTCATCATCGACGAGCGGCAGATTGTTGAAGCCCGTCTGCTGGGAGCGGACGCAGTGCTGCTGATTGCAGCGATCCTGGAGCCTTCCGTGCTTCGGGAATTGGCCGACAAAGCGGCTTCTCTCGGGCTGGATGTGCTGATTGAAGTGCACAGCCGGGCGGAATTGGAGGCTGTGGCTTCCACCGGAGCATTTGAGCTTCAAGGCGCCCTGCTTGGCATCAACAACCGGAATCTGCATACCTTCGAGACGTCGCTGGCAGTGACGGAGGAACTGGCCGCCCTTGCGGTTCCCGGCGTGCCGGTCATCAGCGAGAGCGGGATTGCAGGACCGGAAGACATTGCTTATCTGGCTTCAGCCGGAGCGGTCGGCGTGCTGGTGGGCGAGTATTTCATGCGCCGCGATGACGTAGAGGAAGCGGTACATGGCCTGCTTGGCCGACTTCCGGCCGGCAAAGGGCGAGGGTGAAGAAATGGCCGGGTGCGGGACAAAAGTGAAAATTTGTGGACTTCAGGACGTTGAAGTGCTAAAATCTATGGTAGATTTAGAGATCGACTATATCGGACTCGTGTTCGCGCCGAGCCGCCGCAGGGTAACGGCCGGACAGGCGGCAGAGCTGGCCGCCGAGCTGAAGAACTGGCGGAACGGGGAGCCTCCTCTGGCTGCCGGTGTATTCGTGAATCCGGGCCCGGAGGAACTAGACCGGATTCTGGCCGAGGTGCCGCTGGCCGTCGTCCAGCTGCACGGCGAAGAGAGCCCGGAATACTGCCGGGAGACGAGACGGCGCCATCCGGGTATTCAGGTGTGGAAGGCGTTGTCCATCGGCGGCGAGGAAGAGGCACGGAATGCAGGCAGCGCCCCCGGACACGGACCTGAGGATCTGGACCCTTACGCCGGAGCTGTCGATGCCGTGCTGCTGGATACCTTCGATCCGGCCCGGCGGGGCGGATCGGGCAAGACCTTTGCCTGGGAGCGGATTCCGGCTTACCGGCAACGGGCCGAGGAGCTGGGCCTGCCGCTCTTCGTTGCCGGAGGACTCCATCCCGGCAACATCCGGGAGCTGATCGGAACGTACATGCCATACGGAGTGGATGTCTCCAGCGGAGTGGAGACTGAAGGGGCGAAGGATATCGCCAAGATGAAGGCTTTTGTCGAAAGGGTGAAAGGTTAATGAACCAGCAAGTACCGGACCAGCAGGGCCGCTTCGGCTCATTCGGGGGCCGTTTTGTACCCGAGACCTTAATGAACGCGCTGATTGAACTGGAGGAGGCCTACCGCAAGTTCAGCGCCGACCCGGAGTTCGGGCGTCAGGTGGACTATCTGCTGAAGCAGTATTCAGGACGGGAGACGCCGCTCTACTATGCGGAGCGGCTCACCGAGACGCTGGGCGGACCCCGGATCTATCTGAAGCGCGAGGATCTGAACCACACCGGCGCGCACAAGATCAACAACGCGATCGGACAGGGCATCCTGGCGAAGATGATGGGCAAGAAGAAGGTCATTGCCGAGACGGGTGCCGGCCAGCACGGCGTGGCCACGGCAACGGTTGCCGCCCTGCTCGGCCTGGAGTGCAAGGTCTTCATGGGCGAAGAGGATACGCGCCGCCAGCAGCTTAATGTCTTCCGGATGAAGATGCTCGGAGCCGAAGTGGTTCCGGTGACCTCCGGCAGCCGGACGCTGAAGGATGCAGGCAATGAAGCGCTCCGCTACTGGGTCAGCCATGTCGATGATACCTTCTACGTGCTCGGCTCCGTGGTGGGACCTCATCCGTACCCGATGATGGTCCGCAATTTCCAGCGCGTCATTGGAGATGAGACGCGGCGGCAGATTCTGGAGGCGGAAGGCCGCCTGCCGGATTTGCTTGTCGCCGCCGTCGGCGGCGGCAGCAACGCGATCGGGATGTTCTATCCTTTTGTCGAAGATGAAGGGGTAGGCATGATCGGCGTGGAAGCGGCAGGCCGAGGCATTGATACGCCGTATCATGCCGCCACGATGAGCAGAGGCACGAAGGGCGTATTCCAAGGCTCGATGAGCTATCTGCTCCAGGACGAGTACGGACAGGTGCAGGAGGCTCATTCCATCTCGGCGGGTCTGGATTATCCGGGCGTCGGTCCGGAGCATTCTTACCTGAAGGATATCAAGCGCGCGCAGTACGTTCCGATTACCGACAAGGAAGCGCTGGATGCGCTGAAGCTGCTCTGCGTAACGGAAGGGATTATTCCCGCTCTGGAATCCGCCCATGCCATCGCCCATGTAGCCAAGATCGCGCCCGAACTGTCCAGTGAGGATGTCGTCGTGATCTGTCTCTCCGGGCGGGGCGACAAGGACGTGGAGTCGATTATGGCTTATACGGAAGGAGAGGGATCGCTGTGACTGCACAAACGACCAACCGGATCGACGAGGCCTTCGCTCGGCTGAAGCGGGAAGGGCGCACGGCGCTGATTCCGTTTCTCACCGTTGGAGACCCCGATATTGCCGCGACTCTGGAGATTATCCGGGAACTCGAATCGGCCGGCGCCGATGTTCTGGAACTCGGCGTTCCCTATTCCGACCCGCTGGCAGACGGTCCCGTGATCCAGCGGGCGTCTTCCCGGGCGCTCCGGGGCCGGGTCAATCTCCGCGTCTGCATGGAGACGGCCCGGCAGGCCAGAGAGAACGGCAGCGAACTGCCGTTCATTCTGTTCACCTATTACAATCCGGTGCTGCAGATGGGCCTGGATGCCTTTTTTGCAGAATTAACGAACCATGAGATCAGCGGGCTGATTATCCCGGATCTTCCGGTCGAAGAATCGGCCGATATGCGCCGCCGCAGCTCGGAAGCGGGCATCAGTCTGATTCCGCTGGTTGCGCCAACCTCGGATGAGCGGATCGCCCGAATTGTGGACGGAGCAAGCGGGTTCGTCTACTGCGTCTCTTCCCTGGGCGTTACGGGCGAGCGTGCCTCGTTTCATTCGGATGTGGACCGGTTCATCCATTCGGTGAGGGAAGCTACCGATCTGCCCGTTGCGGTCGGATTCGGCATTTCGACAGCCGAGCAGGTGGAGCGCTTCTCCCGGATCTGCGACGGAGTAGTGGTCGGCAGCGCCATCGTGCGCAAGGTCGAAGAAGCGATTCCGCTGCTGGAGAATCCGCAGACCCTTGCTGAGGGTCTGTTGCAAATCCATGATTTTGTGGCACAATTAAAACCTAAGGCGTGAGCCGACTTGCATGCAGCTCCCCTCGTACAGAGGGGGATATTTGAATAGTGGAGGAAGATCGATGAAGCCGAAACCGCATATCGTCAACCTGCCGGTGTATAAGCCGGGCAAGCCCATCGGTGAAGTGCAAAAGGAATTCGGACTGAGCGAGGTCATCAAGCTGGCTTCCAACGAGAATCCGTACGGACCGGCCCCCAGCGCCAAAGCGGCCATTCTGGGCGTCCTGGATGAGATCAGCCTGTATCCGGACGGCTCTGCCGTTGAACTGACCTCCGAGCTTGCCGGACGTCTGGGCGTCGAGAATGATCAGATTCTGTTCGGCTGCGGATCGGACGAAATCATAGCGCTGATTGCCAGAGCTTTCTTCCTGCCGGGCGACGAGACCATCATGGCGGATCAGACCTTCTCGGTCTACAAGAGCAATGCCGACATTGAAGGAGCGGTCAGCATTGAGGTGCCTCTCAAGAACGGGACCCATGATCTGGATTCCATGCTGGCGGCCGTGACGGAGAAGACGAAGGTCATCTGGATCTGCAATCCGAATAATCCGACCGGAACGATTGTCTCCCGTACGGCGCTGGAGTCGTTCCTAGACGCCGTTCCATCCTCCGTGCTCGTAGTCCTGGACGAAGCCTATTATGAATATGTGACCGATTCCGATTATCCGGACGGCATTGCCCTTCTGCCCCGGTACCGCAATCTGGCGGTGCTCCGGACTTTCTCGAAGATTTACGGCCTCGCCGCGCTGCGCATCGGATACGGAGTGGCTTCGCCGGGTGTGATCCAGCTCATCAATCAGGTGCGCGAGCCGTTCAACACAACGGCGCTGGCTCAGGCAGCCGCACGGGCGGCGCTGAACGATCAGGCGTATGTGGAAGAATGCCGGGACCGGAATGCCCGGGGAATCGTTCAGCTTCAGGGAGAGTTCGACCGGCTGGGCCTGGATTATTACCCGGCTCACGGCAACTTCATCATGGTCGATGTGCGCAAGCCGGCTGTGGACGTCTTTCAGCAGCTGATGCGCAGAGGAGTCATTGTAAGAGCCGGCTTCGGATTATATCCGACCTGGGTGCGGGTGACGGTAGGGTCCGCGGAGCAGAACCGCGTCTTTATCCGGGAGCTGGAAGCGGTGCTGCAGGAGGAGAGCGTGCAGGCTTGAAGAAGATCGAACCGTAAAGCCTGCGCTGCGGAAACTTAATGGGGAAGGGTTGTACGAAAGACATGACCAAAATTGCGATTTTTGGCGTCGGCCTGATCGGCGGCTCTCTGGCGCTGTGCTTCAAGGGAAGAGACGGAATGACGGTGGTCGGCCATGCGCACCGGCCGGAATCCGCGGCCAGATATGTGAGCAGAGGCGTCGTCGACAGCGCAACGCTGTCTTTCGAGGAGGCGGCGCTGGGAGCCGACTTCATCTTCCTCTGCGTGCCGGTGGGCAAGTTGGAAGAGTACCTTCACCGGCTCAGCGAGCTGCCGCTGAAGGACGGCTGCATTATAACCGATGTCGGTAGCACGAAGGCAGGCATCGCACACTGTGCCAAAGCGCTGGATCTGGGCGGCGCGACGTTCATCGGCGGCCATCCGATGGCCGGTTCCGAGCGTTCTGGCGTTGAGGCGGCTTCGAGTCTGCTGTTCGAGAACGCCTACTACGTCCTTACCCCTCAGCCGGGGGCTTCCGAAGACGCCTATCTGGCGCTTCACAGCCTGCTTCAGCACACCCGCGCGCATATTGTAAGAATGGACCCCGAGCGCCACGACGAGATTGTCGGAGCGATCAGCCATCTTCCGCATGTGATTGCCGTGGCGCTGGTGAAGCAGATTCACGATTACGACGATGAGGATTCGCTCTACAGCACGCTGGCGGCAGGCGGCTTCCGTGACATTACGCGCATTGCTTCCAGCGATCCGGTAATCTGGCGGGATATTCTGCTGAGCAACCGCAGCGTGATGCTGGAGCTGCTTCAGGATTGGAACCGGGGGATTGAACGGTTCATGGGGCTTCTGGAGACGTCGGACGGAGACGGTATTCAGCGCGCCTTCGCCGAGGCGGGAGACTTCCGGGGAAGACTTCCCGAGCGGCGCAAAGGAATCATTACTCCGTTGTTCGATCTGCATATTGATGTGCCGGACCATCCTGGCATCATCGGCCGGATCGCTACCGAACTCGGAGACCGGGGCATCAACCTCAGCAACATGCAGATAATCGAGAGCCGCGAGGATGTGCCTGGCATCCTGAGGCTGTCTTTCCGGCAGGAGAAGGACTGGGAGCGGGCGAGAGAACTGCTTCAGCATCAGGATTATACGGTATATGTCTGAATACCACATTCATGGATAGAGGCGGCCGGGATTCTCCCGGCCGCCTTGCTGCGGATCGGGACATTGGGGCGGGGACATTGGGACGGAGCCCGGACAAGTCTGCACCGAGGTCAGCGAACAAAAAAAAGACCGCTTACAAGAAGCGGCCTCTGCTCACTGGAGCAGTAGTATTGGATAGGAGTGGAGAGAAACCATACTGTACTTTTATTATATGTATACGTTTACATTCTGTCAACCCCTTTTTTGAAAATGCTTACTTTGCGAGGGAGGCTGCGGAAAATTAGTCCCGGGCATCTAAAGATGGCGCTTTCGTGTCGACAAGGAACCGGTTTCTATTAAATGGAATAAGGTTACAAGTCTGTTTTTGTCACAACAGACCGAAGTGTGATACACTGAATTAGTATTTTTAGAGAATAGAGAGAAAGATCGACTCCCCATACCCATTGACTGAACAGCCGAAGTTGTGAATATACATAGTGATTGTGCGAGCAGAATGGTTAATTTATTTTGGAGAGACCGCAACTTTTTGACTCCCGGCCGGTACCTATTGATACATACGGCGGGGAACGACGTGCTATGGCGAGGAGGACTCACCCACCATGACGGATTCCCAGTTAATTCAGCAGATCAAACAAGGCGATACGGAGCTCTATTCGGAGCTGATGCGCCGCTACCAGCGTAAAATTCTGGCTTTTGTCTATCATATGCTTAAGAGTTCGCAGTTGGAGCACGCCGCAGAGGACCTTTGTTCCGAAACGTTTTACAAAGCGTTCAGAAGCCTTCATTCCTTCCGGGAAGTCGATGCCTCGTTCTCAACCTGGCTGTATACGATTGCCCGCAATACGGTTCTGAGCGAGCTGCGCAAGCAGCGGGCTGGCAATGTCTCTCTTGAGGAGAGCGGCTACACGCCTGTGGCGCCTGCGGATGTGGCCCCTGAACAAGCGGTGCTGCGAAGCGAACGAATGAATCTGGTGCGCCAGGCCATTAATAATTTGCCCGAGAAACAGCGCTCCGCGCTTATTTTGCGCGAGTACGACCAGATGGATTACCAGGAAATCGCCCTGGTTCTGGAACAGAGCGTCAGTTCCGTCAAATCGCTGCTGTTCCGCGCGAGAAGCAGCGTGAAGCTTCAATTGGAATCTTACTTTTATGAACCTCTATATGATGAGCACACCGAGAGGATGAACAGCCAATGAATTGCAGGGAAGCGCAGGAACGGATGCCGCTTCTGATCGATGTCAATCCCCAGGACCCCGAACGCAGACAGCTGGAACGTCATCTGTCGGACTGCGCCGGTTGTCAGGCGGAATGGGCGTTGCTTCAGGAAGGCAGCTTTCTGGCGCAATCCCTGCAGGATGCGGTCAGCGATGAACGCGCCGAGGCTATCAACGCCCGGGTTATGGAACGTATTTATCTGGAGAACCCTTGGCTTCTTCCGGGGGACGGCAAGAGCGCAGGGACGTCGGTGCCGTTTCGCCGGCGTCTTATGCTCTGGATCTCCTGCTTCTTGGCCGTGTTCCTGAGCAGTGTTCTCTACTTCGTCTTCTTCCAGCACAGCGCGGAGCCCTCCGCCGCTTCCAGCGGCATGATGCCGACCGGAGTCGCAGGATCGGCGGGCTGGGATCTGGCGCAGCCGGTAGCGTCCAGCCAGAGCGGAATATTCGAACCGCTCGTTGTGAACATGGACCCGACCCATCCGGAATATTGGATGCTGCTGTCGATGCTCGGCATCGCGCTGTCCGTCTTCTCGCTGCTTCGTCTCAATCGCTACCGCAGACAATAAGAGCCTTGTGTCCGCTTCGCCGGGCAGAGGCTCTTTCTTCTGGACGGCGGGACAAATGCAGGCTGCCTATGGTAAAGTAATAAAAACAATGAAAGGTGGATGTCATTTGATGTTAATCGGATTGATTCGTCACGGTCTGACCGATTGGAACGCCGTGGGAAGAATACAGGGACAAAGTGACATACCCCTTAACGACGAAGGCCGCAGACAGGCACAACTGCTCGCCGATCGGCTTCTGGAAGAGCCTTACCGCTGGGATGCCTGCATCACCAGCCCGCTCAGCCGGGCCGAGGAGACAGGCCGGATCATTGCCGGGAAGCTTGGCATTCCTCTTCTGGAGCCCGATGAACGGTTGCGCGAACGCTATTACGGTCAGATCGAAGGATTAACCGCCGAGGAGCGCGAAGCGAAGTGGGGAACAGCCTGGGATCAACTGGACCTGGGCCAGGAGAAAGATGAGCCTTTGCAGGCCCGCGCGCTTGCTTTTATGGAAGAAATCTCTTCCAGGCATCCGGAGCAGAATCTGCTTGTCATTACCCACGGCGGCTTGCTGGCGCAGCTATATATCGCGCTCTATAAGAACCAATACCGGGAGCGCATCGGCAACCTGTCCCTGACTATACTGGAGAAAAAGGAAGCGGCATGGAATCCGCTGCTCTATAATTGCACCCGCCATATTTTGCAGAACCAGCGATAACCCGCCAACGATAACCCGTCAGCGGGTTATTTTTTTTTGCCAGCAATGGAATAAAAAAAGCTTCATTTCCCATAATGGTATTAAAACGGCGAGGCGATGATGCGATGAATCTGGCGGAAATGCTCAGTTACGCGGATATCGGTCAGCTCCATGAGATGGCGAACCGGTACCGGTGTCCGAGTCAGACCCATTCCAAGCATGAACTGATCCAGTCACTGCTGGTGGCGCTTGGCAGCAATCAAGTGCTGGAATCTCTCATTCGGGAAAGTTCCCGCGCCGATCTCCGGTTCCTGAATGACCTGTTGTTCGATGACCGTCCCTTCCTCACCCCGGAAGATCTGCTGGCGGCCGCCGCCCGGGCGGCCTTCGACGAAGAAGGGAAGGGAAATCCACGGGAGAGAATCGCCCGGTTCAAGAACGGAGGCTGGCTGTACAGTGGTATTTCCGCACAGTCCCGTTACCTGTACCAGGTGCCCCGGGATTTGAAGAAGCGGGCCCGGCTCACCATGGGGCGTCTTCTGCAGGAGTCTGTCGGCGGAGCGGAAGAACCGGAAGCTTACCGGGATGAGGGGAATCTGGCGGCGGCGGATCTTGAAGCGCTGCTGCGTTTTATCGGAGAGTACCGGCCCGAGATCAGTCTGGACGGCGGCATGCACAGACGGTACCAGCAGCTCCTGATGAGCGCCCTGCATATCCAGGAGCCTCTGCTCGCCAAGGGAGGCTGGCGGTTCGGCTACGGCCGGGCCTGCGAGCACTATCCGCCAAGGCTTGCGCTGCTGGCCGACTATGCCAGGCACCTCCGATGGACGGCGGAAGAAGGCGGCCGGCTGGAGCTTACGTCCGCCGGGGCCGAACGGCTGGAAGAAGGAAAATCGGAATCGCTGTTAAACCTTTTCTCGTTTTGGTTAAGACTTTATAAAGGCGCAGTACCCAATCTTCCTTCTCTGGTTTATTGGATCAGCACCGCGGCGGCAGAGAACTGGATTGAAGTGCCTGCGCTCCAGTACAATCTCGATTACCTGATCAAACCGTTCTATTATGATACTCCGGAATCCATTCTGGAGAACCGCATTCTGCGGATGATGCTTCATTTGGGAATGATCCGAGCCGGCGATACCGCTGCCGGTCCTGTTATCCGGATAACGGAACGGGGACGGGAGGCGGCCGCAGCGGTGACAGCGGGTTAGAACGGTCGATCGGGCGCAAAGGAGGGGTAACTTGCGAATCGGGTTAGGGAACTACATACCGCAGCTTCATGAATCGGTCTATGTGGCGGAAGGAGCCAAGCTGATCGGCGATGTGAGGCTCGGCGAGCGCTCCAGCGTCTGGTTCAATGCCGTGCTCCGGGGCGACCTGGCCCCCGTCCTCATTGGTCGGCGCTGCAATATCCAGGATGGAGCTATCGGACATGTAGCAAGCGAACACCCTCTGATACTGGAAGACGACATCACAGTGGGACACGGAGCTATTATACATGGCTGCCGGATAGGCAGCGGCACATTAGTCGGAATGGGAGCAATTGTACTGAACGGGGCGCAGATCGGTGAATATGCTTTAATAGGAGCCGGGTCGGTGGTCACCGAGAACAGTATTCTTCCTCCTTATACGCTCTCTCTCGGAACGCCGGCCAAGGTCGTACGGGAGCTGACCGAGCAGGATTTGCTCCGGATGAAGCGCACCTGCGAGAGCTATATACAGAAAGCCCAAGAATACGGAACTCTCTTACACAGCGGAGGTGTATCGAATGGACAAAATGAAAGCAACCTATGAAGTGATGTTGGGGCTGGCAGCGGAAATGGTCTGGGACGAGGCGCTTCGCAAGCGCCGCTGCGACATCTTGTACCGGGAGATCGACACGGCGCTGGCTGCCGGAGACGAGAACGCATTCCGCCATCTGACCGAAGAGTTGAAGAGCCTTGCATAAGCAGGACACCATACAGCAACCATCAAGAACGGGGACGGCCGCTCTTTCCAATCGGGAAGAAGCGGCCGTCCTTGTCTCGAACGGGCGTCAGCTTGCAGAGCCAAAACCAAACAAGGTAGAATAGGAGGGAACGGCCTGATCGCGTGCGGTCAGGCTTTTTGAGGTCTATAAGGAGGACAAGCTGTGCGTCGCATTGGAGTCTGGATTCAGGAAGGATTAACCCGCCGATGGGTCATCTGGGCCCTGCTGGCGATCAATATTCCGGGTACCGTCTACGGGTATATTTGGTATGGGAATCAAATGGACTATACCGCTTCTACACAGCCGGCCTGGGTGCTTCCGTTTGTTCCCGACAGCCCTACGGCCAGTCTCTTCTTCTCGCTGGCCCTGCTGTTTCTGCTCTATCCGCCCCGGAGCGTAGGGGGAACCGTCGTCCGGAATCTGGTGGAAGCGCTGGCGGTTGTGACTTCATTCAAATACGGCGTCTGGGCGGTCACGGTTATCCTGGCGGGCGGCTATCAGGGAGGAACGCTGGATCTGAAAGACGGGATGTTGATCTTCTCCCATGCGGGAATGGCGCTGGAGGCGCTGCTCTACGCCGGTAAATTCGGCTGCCGCCGCATGATCCCGGCAGCGCTCGGCTGGGCGATTCTCAATGATTTGGTGGACTATACCCTTGGCGTATATCCGTGGCTGCCGAGCGAACTGGAGGATAATGTCGTCCAGGTTCAGTATTTCACGCTCATGCTGAGTCTCTTCAGCGGAGCCCTGGCCTGGATCGCTTCGGGAGATGACTGGTCGCCGACACGGCGAACACCGCGAGCCCGCATGCGCAGGCCATAATTTTTGCAGTTCTACCCCTTGTCCCCCGGCATACATATAGGGCAGGAGGGATGTCTCATGCGACGGCTGTGGGTGCGGATCATGCTGATAGCTGGATTGGTAGGGGCGGCCGCGCCGCCGGCGGCAAGGGCGGCGGCGACTGGAGACCGGATGTTGGCCGGAACCGGAGAGGCGGGGTTCCGTTCTTTTGCAGCGGCTTCCCGCGAACCGCAGCAGACCGGCGAAGCGGAGCGGGCTTCCGCGGCTCCTGCGGCGGATACCATTCTCTCGCCGAAGGCGGGAGCCTTGAAGATGGATGAGGAAGCGCAGGCGCTGTATGAGCGTGTGCTGGAGGGGGATTTGACCAAAGCCCAGGCGGGAATTGATGAAATATCGCGGCTGTTTCTGGCCGGTTCATTCAAAGGACTGACCTCGGTGGAGGGCGTGCAGGCTTTCTCCGGCGCCATTACCGATGTGAAGGACGCGCTCGCCGCCGTACAGATCCAGCCGGACCGGCTGGAGGCGGCAGCGGCCAGGCTAAGATTTGCCGCCGACAGTCTGGCGCATCCCCGGGCCCCTCTCTGGAGCCAGTCCTACAAGCTGATGGCGGAAGACCTGCGGAATTTGGAGAAGAGCGCAGCCGCAGGCGACGGAGAAGGATGGGACCGCGCCGTCTCCTCCATTCAGTCCCGGTACAGCCATATCCGGGCAGCCGTGCTGATCTCCCGGGGCCCGTCCGAAGTCAATGCTTTTGAGAGCTGGCTAAGACAAGCGGCGAACCCCGGCAACGGGGGCGAGCGTCCGGAACGGGCACAGCTTCTTCAGATGGTCTCCTACGGGCGCGATGCCCTGCGGACCTTGTTCGGCAAGGAGAAGGATGAGCCTGCGCTGTCGCTGCCGCTGCCGGAACGAACCTTGGGCGGCTGGGGCTGGTTGGCTTGGGGATTCATTGCCGCCGCTCTGATCTATACGGCCTGGCGCAAATACAGGGGAGGGCAGAAAGCGTGGCGTCCCAGATAGCCGCCTGATTGCGGATGCCGGTCCCTACAAGCAACAAGCAACCCTGCCGGGAAGAGATGCAGCATCTCTCCCCGGCAGGGTTCTTGCGGTTCCTTATTAGACTTTCTTAGACTTCATTAGACTTCCCGGAAGCCTTCTCCCTGAACGTCGTGGACGTCGCTGATAATGACAAAAGCTCGGGGATCGACAGACTTGACGAGCTGGCTGAGCTGCCGGATCTCCTGACGCGACACCACGCAGTAGACCATATGCTTGGCCTGCTTGGAATAAGCGCCGATCGAAGGAATCAGGGTCGCGCTCCGGTCCAGGTCGGTCGTGACCAGCCGGGCAATCTCTTCGCCGTGGTCGGTAATAATCGTGAAGGCTTTGGCGGCATAGGCGCCTTCCTGGATGAAGTCGATGACCCGGGAAGCGATGAACACGGCAACCAGCGTGTAGAGCACGCGTTCTTTGGTAATAAAGAGCAGGGAAGCGCCGATGATCACCACGTCGGAGGCGAGAATGAACTGGCCCATGCTCCAGCCGAATTTGCGGCCGACGATACGGGCGACGATATCGACGCCGCCGGTTGTTCCGCCGAACCGGAAGACGATGCCGAGTCCGAGTCCAAGCGTGACGCCCGCGTAGAGCGAGGCCAGAATGAAGTCCTGCTTGGTGGCGAATGGCTCGATCCAGCCGAGATGGATCGCCCGTTCGAAGAGCCACAGGAAGAAGGACAGGGAGCCGATGCCGACGCCGGTGTAGACAATCTGGCGGCCGCCGAGCATTTTCCAGCCCATCAGAAAGAGCGGAAGGTTAATCAGCAGCGTGGTCAGGAAGATCGGAATTCCGAAAGCGTAATTGAGCAGGATTGTAATCCCGGTCACGCCGCCCTCCATTAATTCGTTCGGAAGGATAAAATAGAGAAGTCCGAAGGCGTAAACAGCCGTTCCCAGCATAATCGGGGCAACGGTTCTGGCGATGGCGTTAAGTTTGGATGAATTCATGAGAAATCCCTCGTTGTAGCCCGATTGAACGGGCGGAATAGGCCGCAGCAGGCGCTCTGTTCCTTAGTATAACCCTGCATGCGGAAGTTAAAAAAGATTTGTCTTCAAAACGTCTTTACGATAACATAGGGGCAAACAGAAGGCAATAAAGACCTGAGGGGATGAGAGAGAAGGTATGAGCAAAAGTCTGGAGGACATCCAGCGGGAAGTCGATGCCTACATATCCCAGTTCAAGGAAGGCTATTTCAGTCCGCTCTCCATGCTGGCCCGCATGTCGGAAGAAGTGGGAGAGCTTGCCCGCGAGGTGAACCATCAGTTCGGCGAGAAGCCGAAGAAGGCCGACGAGGCCGACAATTCCATTGAACTGGAGCTCGGAGACATCCTGTTTATTACGATTTGCTTCGCGAATTCTTTGGGAATCGACCTTACGGAAGCACACGATAAAGTGATGCACAAGTTCAATACCCGGGACAAGGACCGCTGGACGAGAAAAGACACCGAGTAGGCGTCTTCCGCATATGCTGGAGCATATGACGGAGGTAGGTGCCAACATGAGTCCCGAGGAATATGTGCAAGAAGCGTACCGCTGCATTTTGCGCAGCGATTTTGCCGAGGCGATTCTGTGCTTCGAGGCGGCCATTGCCGCCCGGCCGGATGACGCGCAGGTGCGCTACCGCTGTTCCATCACCTATGCGCGGAACGGGCGGCTGGACCGGGCGGTAGAACATGCGCAGGCTGCGGTGGATCTGGCGGGGGAAGAGCATCCGGAATACCGGCTCCATCTTCAGCATTTGCAGGCGATGACGCTCGTTCAGGAAGCCCGGAGGCTGTTGGAGCAGGAGAAGGGAAAGGGAATCAATCCCTATCATCCGGTTACCTTATTAAAAGAAGCCGTCTCGCTTGATCCGCTCTACGGAGACGCCTATGTCTGGCTGGCGCTGGCTTACAGCCGGGTCAACGAGCATCTTCCCGCCATTTCCGCGCTTCGGGAAGTCATCGCGCTTCATCCGGACGATGCGGGCTTGCGTGAATTAATGAAGGATCTGCAGAAGTCCCTGCGGGGATACATGAAATAACCATTACAGCCGAAAGCGAGGCGCTGCATGAAATGAACCGAAGAATCAGGGTAGCCGTATCAGGAGCGGGCGGCCGAATGGGCAAGGAAGTCATCAAGCTGGTGCTGCAGGACGAAGGAATGGAGCTGGCGGCGGCAATCGACCGTTCTTCGCATGGCGTGGATGCCGGCGGATTGGTTGGATTGGGCGAAGCGGGAGTGCGGGTGACCGATGATCTGGAGACGGCGCTCGCGACCGCCGGAGCGGATGTTCTCGTGGACTTCACGACCCCGCAGGCCGCGTATACGAATACGTCGCTTGCGATTAAATACGGGGTGCGGCCGGTCATCGGCACGACGGGCTTCACGCCCGAGCAGATTGGGGAACTGGACGAGCAGTGCAAGGAACAGGGAATCGGCGGGCTGATTGCGCCGAATTTCTCGATCGGCGCCATTCTGCTGATGCGGTTTGCGGCGCAGGCCGCCAAGTATTTTCCGCATCTGGAGATCATTGAATACCATGGGGATCAAAAGCTGGATGCTCCGTCGGGAACGGCCGTCAAGACGGCGGAAATGATATCCGAAGTACGCAAGGAAATGAAGCAGGGCAATCCGCGCGAGGAAGAGACCATTGAAGGAGCGCGGGGCGGCTATTACAACGGGTTCCGTATTCACAGCGTGCGGCTGCCCGGCATTTTTGCGCAGGAGGAAGTCGTGTTCGGCGACTATGGCCAGACCTTGAAGATTCGCCACGATTCCTATGAGCGGGCCGGCTATATGCCTGGCGTCAAGCTGGGGATCGAGAAAGTGATGGGTTATACGGGAATGATATACGGATTCGATCATTTTATTGATTAAGTCAGGGGAGAACATCGGATGGAAATCGCATTTATCGCACACGACCGCAAGAAGGATGAAATGGTCAATTTTGTAACGGCGTATGAGCATGTGTTCAAGGGCCACGGGCTGTACTCAACCGGCACGACCGGACAGCGGATCATGGAGGCGACCTCGCTGAAGATCAGCCGCTTCATGTCGGGTCCGCTCGGCGGGGACCAGCAGATCGGCGCCCTTGTCGCGCAGGACAAGCTGGACCTGATTATATTTATGCGTGATCCGCTGATGGCCCAGCCGCATGAACCGGATATCTCGGCTCTGCTCCGGCTGTGCGACGTCTACGGCATTCCGGTGGCGACGAACATCGCCACTGCCGAAATTCTGGTAAAGGCAATCGACCGCGGCGATTTCGCCTGGCGCGATCTGGTGCATAAGTACAAGCCGGGCGTAGACGAATGAAGCTCGATATTCTCGTCTTCGGCGCCCATGCGGACGATGCCGAGATCGGAATGGCCGGTACGATTGCGAAGCATATCGCGGCAGGATACGACGTCGGCCTCTGCGATCTGACCCGGGCGGAAATGTCCTCGAACGGCACGGTGGAGCGCCGCCTCGAGGAGGCGCGGCAGGCGGCCGAGACGCTGGGGGTTCCGTACCGCAGCAACCTGAATCTGCCCGACCGGGGACTGCGCCACACGGAAGAGCAGCTTGCAGCCGTCACGGCGGAGATTCGCCGGACCGCTCCTTCCATTGTGTTTGCCCCGTATTGGGAAGACCGCCATCCCGACCATGTCGCTGCAAGCCGGCTGGTCGAGGAGGCCGTATTCAGCGCCAAGCTGCGCCGTTACATGCCGGATCTCCCGGCTATACCGGCTCCGCAGCTTTATTTTTACTTTATCAATGATGGGGGACCTGCCGATCTGGTGGTCGATGTGTCGACATACTACGAGATCAAGGAGCGCGCGCTGGGGTGCTACCGCTCCCAGTTCGAACGGCCCCCGGGCGAGGACGCGGTTGCGACACCGCTGACCGAAGGGTATGTGGAACGGGTGCGCAGCCGCGACATGCTGACCGGCCAGCGCCAGGGCTTCGCCTTGGCGGAGGGGTTCGCCGCCAAGGTTCCGTTCGCGCTGGACCTGTTCCGGATGTGACGAGGCAGCTTCCGAAGGAAGTTTTGCTGAAGCAGATTCACAGTAGCTATATCCACGCAAAACTAGGTGTATGCTTCCGAAGCAAGTTTTGCTGAAGCAGATTCACAGTAGCTATATCCACGCAAAACTTTGAGGAGACGGTTATGGAACGATTATTAAAAATTGGCATCACCTGTTATCCGTCCCTTGGAGGGTCCGGGGTGGTTGCCACCGAGCTGGGCAAGCTGCTTGCCGAGAAGGGCCACGAAGTCCATTTTATTACGCACAGCATTCCGTTCCGTCTGGGAACGTTTCACCGGAATATCTACTATCACGAAGTGGAAGTCAACGACTATTACGTCTTTCGCTACCCTCCTTATGATCTGGCGCTTGCGACCCGGATGGCGCAGGTCGCCAAGATGCAGAATCTGGACCTCCTGCACGTTCACTATGCGGTGCCGCACGCCGTCTGCGCCTATCTGGCCAAACAGATGGTCGGCGACCGGCTGAAGGTAGTCACGACGCTGCACGGAACGGATATCACGGTTCTGGGCCAGGATGAGTCGCTGAAGGATCTGATCCGGCTCGGCATCAACGAGAGCGACGCGGTTACCGCTGTGTCCAACGATCTCATCACAGAGACGCGGCGGGCGCTGGACATTACGCGCGATATCGACCTGACTTACAATTTTGTGGACAAGCGGGTCTACTATCCGCGCGACGTGAGCGGCATGCGGGGCGATTTTGCCGAGCCGCACGAGAAGATCCTGATGCACATCTCCAACTTCCGTCCGGTCAAAAGAGTCGGCGATGTCGTAGACATCTTCGCCCGCGTCTCCAAGCAGATTCCGTCCCGGCTGCTGCTGGTCGGAGAAGGCCCGGATCTTCCGAAGATCCAGGCCAAGATCAGCGAGATGGGCCTGGAGGACCGGGTCCGCTTCCTCGGGAAGCAGGATGAGATTGCCCAGGTCATTTCCCTGGCCGATCTGCTGCTGCTGCCTTCGGAGAAGGAGAGCTTCGGGCTGGTCGCGCTGGAAGCCATGGCCTGCGGCGTTCCGACCGTCGGATCGGAAGCCGGAGGCATTCCCGAGCTGGTTCAGCATGGCGTGACCGGCTATCTGGCTCCGATCGGGGATACGGAAGCCATGGCCGAGCATGCGGTGCGCCTGCTCGGCGACGAGGAGCTTGCGGCCCGGTTCCGCGAAGCCTGTCTGCACCGGGCGTGCAGCGAATTCTGCAATAACCGGATTACGAATCAATACGAGGACATTTATTACCGCGTGCTGGGTCAAGCGCAAGGGCTTGCAGACTAGCGTCGGCTGTGCGGGCAGGAGGACTTGAACAATGAATTGGACCATGGCCGAACCCGAAATGGCGGAGGCGGCCCGCTTCGTGGTGTCTTCGCTGGAGGAATCGGGCAGCGAAGCGTACTGGGTAGGCGGCTGTATCCGGGATGAACTGCTGGGACGGCCTGTACACGATATGGATATTACAACCTCGGCCCTGCCGGAGGAAGTGATGTCGGTCTTTCCGCGCTGCGTGCCGACCGGTCTTCAGCACGGTACGGTCACGGTGCTGCACGGCGGCTACGGCTTCGAGGTGACCACCTACCGGACGGAGAGCGGCTATGCCGACTTCCGCCGGCCGGAGCGGGTGGCATTCGTCCGGGATGTGACCGAGGACCTTCGCCGGCGCGACTTCACGATGAACGCCATCTGCGCGGGGCTCGACGGACGGCTGGTGGATCCGTTCGGCGGAGCCGAAGATCTGGACCGCCGGCTCGTCCGCTGCGTCGGCGACGCGGAAGAGCGCTTCGGAGAGGACGCCCTGCGCATGCTCCGGTGCGTCCGCTTCGCGTCGACGCTGAATTTTGCCGTCGCCAAGAACACGTGGCGCGGCCTGCTGCGCCAGCGCGACAAGCTGGCGCATATTGCGGTGGAGCGCGTCTACGCAGAGCTTGCGCGCATCATGGAAGGGCCGCGCCCGCTGCGCGGCCTGGCGATGCTTGCGCGCGGCGGACTGCCCGCGCGCGTCAAGGCCCCGTTCCCCTGGGACGGGGAAGCCCTGGCGGCCGGAGCCGCCGGGCTGATCCGCATCGGGGAACTGAAGAGCGCCCCCCTGCGGTGGGCGCTGCTGCTCCATGCCTTGGGCACCCCGGCCGAGACGGCCGACGGACTGCTGCGGGCATGGACGTTCCCGGGGACGATCCGCCAGGCGGTCGTCCGGGTGCTGCGGGTCCGCGAAGCGTGGGACCCGCGGGCGGCGTCCGCCCTGCCGGGGGCGGACGGAGAGGACCGGCGGCGCTGGATCGCCGCCGTGCTGGGCTTCGGCCGCGGCGCGGCCGAAGGCTGGCTGGACGTCGCCGCGGCGCTGCCCGGCGGCGGAGGGACCGGCATCGCCGCAGCACGCGGCTGGATGGCCGGGATGCCGGTCTCCGGCCTCGGAGAGCTCGCCGTAGCCGGCGGAGACCTGACGGCCGCCCTGGAGCGGCGGCCGGGACCGTGGCTGGGCCGCCTGCTGCAGGAGCTGCTGCTGCAGGCGGCGCTGGGCGAACTTCCGAATGACCGGGAGGCGCTGATCGAAGCAGCGGGAAGGATGGATGAGCATGGACAGGCATAACGGGGCCGAAGGCGGCTGGCTGGAGAGGCTGGTGCGGCTGGATACCGTAATCTCGACCCAGGAAGAAGCAAGACGGCTGGCCGAGAGCGGCGCTCCGGAAGGAACAGCCGTGATGGCCGAGGAACAGACCGGGGGACGCGGCCGCCAAGGCCGGCGCTGGCATTCGCCGCGCGGCCAGGGGATCTGGATGAGCGTTGTGCTGCGTCCGCGTCTTACCGCCGCCGCGGCGCCGCAACTTACGCTGTTGGCCGGAGTCGCGGTCTGCGAGGCCCTTCGCGAAGTCGCCGGGGTAGAGGCCGGGATCAAATGGCCGAACGATCTGCTGATTGGCGGACGCAAAGTATGCGGCATCCTGCTTGAAGCGCATTTTCGCGAAGGCGTGCCGGATTATTTGATCGCCGGAATCGGGGTGGATTGTCTGGCCGTGGAGGAGGACTTTCCCGAGGAGCTTCGCGCGGTCGCCACCTCGCTGCGGATCGAACGCGGCGGCGTTCCGGTAGACCGGGAAGAGCTGGCCGCAGCCATGCTGTCCGGTCTGGAGGAACGGTATCGGCAGTACTTCGCCGAAGGCTTTGCCCCGATCGCCGCAAGGTGGGAAGAGCTGTCTGTTACCCTTGGCCGGCGGATTGCGCTTGCCGGACCGAAGGAGCAGCGAACAGGTGTGGCGGCCGGACTGGATGAGAACGGGGGACTTCGGCTGGTGGACGATGCCGGAGAGACGTTCACCGTGCTCTCCGGCGAGATTGAGTGGATGAACTGAAGCCTTAACGAACCGCCTGAATTAACGAACCGCCTGACTTAACGGACAGCCCTGACCGCACCTGCGGCCGGGGCTGCTTCTGCAAAGAGAGGCCGGAGCCGACGCCGGGTGCGAAGAGGCAGGAGGCCGGAGACGGGCTTTGCCCGAGCGGTCCTTGTAAGAGTCCGGTTCAGGAATGCGACCGGTAAATCTCCTTATATTCTAGTCGGTTTAGAGGGTTTAATTATGCGTGTATTTAGGCGAGGGATTTGGTATACTGCTAGAGCGAGGCGGAACCGGGTTGCCCGGCCTGCACTTGCAAGCAGTTGGATGGCCTGGAATCAGCTACGTTGGATTCTGCTCTGAGCCGTAAGGACCGAGACAGAAGGGACGATCGCGAGTGACTCTTTTTTGCCCTTCGGACCTTTTTAGCGGACTGCTAAAGAGGTTTTTTGTTTGCGCTTCTGGCGCGGTCACTCGACAGCAAAGGGGAATGAAGATGGCTCTGAATGTAATCAAAATGAAGAAAATGAAGGGGGAAGGCGTGCCGCTGAGCATGCTGACCGCTTATGATTATCCTTCCGCCCGGCTGGCGGAAGAGGCGGGCGTCGATCTGATCCTGGTCGGCGATTCGCTGGGCAATGTTGTGCTGGGGTATGACTCCACGCTGCCCGTTACGCTCGACGATATGGTCTATCATACGCGTTCGGTGGCGCGGGGAGCGGGCAATACCTTTATTGTAGCGGACATGCCGTTCATGACGTATCACGGCGGGATCGACGAGACGCTGCGGGGCGTGCGCCGGCTGATGCAGGAAGGACATGCCCATGCCGTGAAGATGGAAGGCGGCCTTGAGATCTGCGATACTGTGCGGGCCGTCGTGAACGCCGGAGTGCCCGTTCTCGCCCATATTGGCCTGACGCCGCAGTCCGTGCATACGATCGGCGGGTACCGTGTGCAGGGCAAGGACCCGGAAGACGCGCGGCGGCTGATGAAGGAGGCCAAGGCGCTGGAACAGGCCGGGGCCTTCGGCGTCGTGCTGGAGCTGGTTACCGAGGAGGTGGCCGAGGCCATCACGCGCGAGCTGGGGATCCCGACCATCGGCATCGGAGCCGGCCGCCGCTGCGACGGTCAGGTGCTCGTGTTCCACGATGTGCTGCAATATGCCTCTCCCTACCGGGAGAAGCGGTTCGTCAAGACGTACGCCGATATCGGCGGCGTGATCCGGGACGGATTGACCCGGTATGTGCAGGAAGTGAAAGAGCGGGCTTTTCCGGCCGAAGAGCATGTGTTCGCGGCGGATGAGAGCGTGCTGGACAGTCTATACGGCGCAGCCGGAGAAGGAGCGAATTCGAAATGAAGACCGTAAGAACCGTTGATGAACTGAGACAGGAGCTGCGGCTGCGGCGCGCCCAGGGGACCGGCGCCGTCGGCCTCGTGCCGACGATGGGCTATCTCCACGAAGGACATGCCAGTCTGCTCCGCCAAGCCCGGAAAGCCTGCGGAACCGTAGTCATGAGCATCTTCGTCAACCCGCTTCAGTTCGGCCCGAACGAGGACTACGAGACCTATCCGCGCGACGAAGCCCGGGATTTGGCGCTGGCGGCGCGGGAAGGGGCCGATCTGGTCTTCATCCCGTCCGTGCAGGAGATGTATCCGAAGGAGAACCGCAGCCAAATCATCGTCTCCCGCCTGACTTCGAAGCTCTGCGGCGCTTCCCGCCCGGGGCATTTTGACGGCGTGACGACGGTGGTCTCCAAGCTGTTCAATCTGGTTCAGCCGGACTTTGCCTTCTTCGGCATGAAGGATGCCCAGCAGGTGGCCGTCCTGAAGCAGATGGTCTTCGACCTGAACATGAACGTCGAGATTGTTCCCTGTCCGCTTATCCGCGAGGAAGACGGTCTGGCGCTCAGCTCGCGTAATGTGTATTTGTCGGGCGAGGAACGCCGGCAGGCGCTGGTGCTGTCCCGTTCCCTGCGGGAAGCCCGCTCTGCCTTCGAGGAGGGACGCCTGGAGACTGCCGGAGAGCTGCGCAGCCTGCTTACGGAAGTCATCTCTTCTTCGCCGCTGGCCGATATCGACTATGCCGAAGTGCTGACCTTCCCGGAACTGGAGCCGGTCGAAGAGAATGCGCCGCTGTCCGGGGTGGAAGGGGAGATCATCATGGCGCTTGCCGTCCGCTTCGGCCGTACGCGGCTGATCGACAATATCGTATTTACCCCGAAGGAGGTACCTGCCTGTGTTTAGACATATGATGAAATCCAAAATTCACCGCGCCACCGTTACGGAAGCGAACCTGAATTACGTCGGAAGCATCACGATCGACGAGGATCTGATGGAAGCCGCCGACCTGCTGGAGAACGAGAAAGTGCAGATTGTAGACAACAACAACGGCTCCCGGCTGGAGACCTATGTCATTCCGGGCCCGCGCGGCAGCGGGGTGATCTGCCTGAACGGCGCCGCCGCCCGTCTTGTGCAGCCGGGCGACACGGTAATTATTATTTCATACGCGGTCTTATCGCAGGAAGAACTGGCCGGCCACAGACCGACGGTCGTTTTTGTGGATGAACACAACCGTCCGTCGAAGCTTGCCGATCACGAGATCCACGCTACCGTGGGCTAAAGCCCCCAGGGCATCCCATGCACTGCCACGGATATAAGGGCCGTCCGCAGCGAACAATGAACTCAGGCAAGCTGCACTGATTTCATTTCCGCAAGGGGGAATGGCCTGGTGTTTCAACAGATGTTTGCCGAAATGAACGATATGCTGTCCGACATTGCCGCCCGGTATGCCGGAGCAGGCGACTCGGAGCGGCGAGAGCTGATGGAGAAGTACCGGATGCTCCGCCGGCTCAGCGACGAAGCCCTGGACGAATGGCTTGTCTTTGCTGAGCACCTGAGCCGCTTCAGGCAGGCTGCCGGCGTGGGCGACGAGGACGGGGGCGATCCTCAGGAGCCGCCGTTCTCCGGCCCCGAAGGCAGCGCGGCGGAAGCCGCCGAGCCGCCGGAGCTGGCCATGGAGCAGTTCGTTCGGGGCCAGGGATACTACAAGCTTCAGATGTATCCCCAGTGCGTCGCTTCTTTCCTGGAGGTCGTGGACAGCTATCCGGACAGCCTCCCGGCCCGGCTGTATCTGGCAATGTCCCATCTGTATCAGGATGAGCGCGCCGAAGCCCGGACCCATCTGGAGCATATGCTCCCGCATGTCAGGGGGCGCAGGCTTAAGGCGATGCTGCTGAATGCCATCGGCTGCATCGCGGCCGGGCAGCGGCAGTTCGGGGAAGCCGAAGAGCTGTTCCTGCAGGCGGCGAGGCATGACCCGGCGATGCCGGAACCGGCGCGCAACCTGGAAGTATGCCGCCGCGGAAGCGGCAAGCTGTTATACGGCAGCGATCTGACCCTGCTGCTGTGACGGAACATCCGCGCGATTCTCTAATGCGATGCGCCCGCCGGGCCGGCGGCGCGCATCGCCTTTTTTCGCAACTTCTGTTATGCTGATGAAGAGTCTCAATTGAAAGGGAACAAGGACATCATGAAATTTGCCGTGCTTGATTTTGAAACAACGGGAACCCAGTCCGTGGGTGAAATTATCCAGGTCGGACTTGCCATTATAGAAGAAGACCGGTCAATTTCCCGGGTATACGGTTCCTACGTCAAGCCCGGAGGACCGATTCCCGCTTTTATTACCGGACTTACCGGCATCACAGACCGCGATGTCGAGAACGCCCCCGAACTGGAAGAGATGATGATGGAACTTGTGCCGATGCTCGACGATGTCGTGCTCGTGGGCCACAATGTCGCCTTCGACTTCCATTTTCTTCAAAATGCGCTCGATCGCTGCGGATACCTGCCTTTTCAGGGCCGGATTCTGGATACGATCGATTTCCTGCGCATCAGCTATCCTTCCCTGACTTCCTACCAGCTCGGAGCGGTAACCGCCCAGTTCGGCCTGAAGCATGAGCGCCCTCACCAGGCCGACAGCGATGCGCTGGCGACCGCGCTCGTATTTTTGCGTTGTCTGGAGGAGCTGGAAGACCTGCCGCTGTTGACCATGCAGCGAATTGCAGACCTCTTCTCTTCGGAGGACAGCGATCTGGGCTGGTATTTCGACGGTCTCCTTCAGGAGCGGGAACGCCAGACGTTCCAGCCCGAAGACGGGATGAACCATTTCCGCCAGCTGGCGCTCCGCGTATCGGACTGGGCCGAGCTTGAGCCTCCGCGGGCGGACAGCCATTTGAATCCGCTGGAAGACGAGACCTTCGAGTCCTTTCTGGAGAATGTGAAGATGCGGCTGCAGACGATCCTTCCGGGCTATGAGAGCCGTGAGGCCCAGGACCTGATGTTCGGCGAGGTCCATCGTTCGTTCGCAGAGGAGAAGCATCTGCTGATCGAAGCCGGAACAGGAACAGGCAAGTCGCTCGGTTATCTGCTTCCCGCCATCTACCACAGTGTCCGGAACCGTGAGAAGGTTATGGTCAGCACACATACCATCAATCTTCAGGACCAGCTCCGGGAACGCGACCTTCCGCTGCTGACCGAAGCCGTGCCGTTTCCGTTCAAGGCCGCCATCTTCAAGGGCAGAGGGCACTATCTCTGTCTGCGCAAGTTCGAGCAGCGGATCAATCAGAACCTTGCGGGTCCCCGCGAAGATGCGCTGATTGCCGCCCAGATGCTCGTCTGGCTGACGCGGACGGAGACCGGCGACGACGAAGAGCTGAACCTGGGCGGACGGGGCGGCGACTTCTGGGAGACGGTGGCCAGCGATACCGATTCCTGCCAGGGGCGGTCCTGCCCCTTCTTCCGCAAATGCTATTATCACCGTGCCAAGCACGAGGCGGGAAATGCCGACGTGGTCGTTACGAACCACTCCAAGCTGTTCGCGGACGTGAAGGCGGGACATCAGCTTCTGCCGTCCTATGAGCATCTCGTCATCGACGAGGCGCACCATCTGGAGGACGTAGCCGGGAAGCATTTGGGCATGCACATGAAGCATTTCACTCTTGCACATACCCTGCTTCGGCTGTATAAGGACAGCCGCAACGGCCAGCTCCCTGCGCTGCGGCAGACGCTCCAGTCCGCCGGAAGCGAACAGGCCTCCGAATGGACCGCTGCCATCGACAGCATCTATCCCGATCTGCTGACGGTGAAGGAGAACTGGGACCAGCTCAGCGAGCGGCTGTTCGCGCTGATGCCGTCGCAGTCGGACGCTTCCGCGAGCGAGGCCGGCCAGCTTGTGCTGCGGCTTCAGCCCGGCAGACGGCCGAAGGGCTGGGAGGAGCTCGTTACGCTTGCGGATGCGTTCCATCTTGCGCTCGGCGAAGCGGTGCGCAAGGGAGACCGCATGATTACGGAAATGCGCGAGCAGGAGGGCCAATCCTCGGCGGACAACCTGGTGACCGATGTCGGCGGGCTGTTCAAGGATCTGGCCGCGATCCGGGAGCAGGTTCGTTTCTTTATGGCGCTGGATGACGAGAAGACGGTCTACTGGCTGGAGGCAAGCGGCCAATACCGCGCCAAATCGCTTCAGATGTACGCCGTTCCCGTCGATGTCAGCGGACAGCTCAAAGAGCTGTTCTTCGACAAGAAGAAAGCGATTGTGCTGACTTCCGCGACGCTTACCGTGGATAAATCTTTTCAGTACATGATTGACAATCTGGGGCTTGGGGCTGCGGCGGAACAGGACCGGCTGCTGACTGCGCAGCTTCCCTCGCCGTTCCGTTACCGGGAGCAGGCGCTGCTGGTGATCCCGCGCGATTTTCCGAGTGTGAAGGGCAGTGTCGGCGATGCGGTATTCGTGGAGAAGCTGGTTCAGTCGCTCTCCGAAGCCGCGGCCGCCACGGGCGGACGCATGCTGGTTCTGTTCACCTCTTACCGGATGCTGCGCCAAGTCTATGAACCGCTGCGCGATGCCCTGGCCGCCTCCGATATCGCCGTGCTGGGGCAGGGCATCGAAGGAGGCAGCCGAACGAAGCTGATCCGGCGCTTCCAGGAGAATGCAAGAACCGTGCTGCTGGGAACCAGCAGCTTCTGGGAAGGCGTGGACATCCCGGGCGAGGCGCTGACCTGCCTGGCGATTGTCCGGCTACCTTTCCAGCCGCCGAATCATCCGCTGGTGGAAGCCAAATCCGAGCTTTTGCAGGCGCAGAAGAAGAATCCGTTCATGAAGCTGTCGGTTCCGCAGGCGGTCATCCGCTTCAAGCAGGGCTTCGGCCGGCTGGTGCGAACGAACCGGGATAAGGGCATTGTTATTGTATATGATACCAGAGTAATTGAATCTTATTATGGGAAATACTTCCTGTATTCGCTTCCGGGGCCGAAGATGGAGCATATGACGACCCGCCAGATGGTGCCCCGGATTGAAGAGTGGCTTCAAGAGGGCGGCGGTTCCTAGAATTATGGGACCAGCCGCGCTTTAGGTATAGATGCAAGGAACCGCTTGTACTTTGTTTAGGAGGAACGCCAGATGAAATCGGACAAAATTTCGGAAGCGGTCGTGCGCAGGCTACCTGTGTATTTGCGCTTCCTCAATGATCTCAACAAGCGTGAAATTTCCACCGTCTCCTCCCAGGAGCTCGGTCAGAAGCTGGACCTCAACCCTGCCCAGATCCGCAAGGATCTGGCCTATTTCGGCGATTTCGGCCGCAAGGGCATCGGGTATGACGTTCCGTATCTGATCGAGAAAATCCGCCATATTCTGAAGCTTGACCAGCCGATCAACGTGGCGCTGGTCGGAGCCGGCAATCTCGGCCATGCGCTGTCGAACTATAATGCGTATCTGAAGGATACGATGAAGATTACCGCCGTATTCGACGCCTACGAGCCCAAAGTGGGACAGAAGATCCATTCCCTGACCGTTCAGCCGATGAGCGAGCTGCAGGAGACGGTCCGGAGCCAGGGGATCCGCATCGGGATCATCACGGTTCCCGACCAGGAGGCGCAGAACGTCGCGGACCTGCTGATTGAAGCCGGTATCGAAGCAATTCTGAACTTCGCGCCGGTGATCCTGAAGACTCCCCCTTATGTGCGGGTGCATGCGGCGGATTTCACAACCGACCTGCAGAGTCTGGCCTATTATCTCCAGGACGGAAAGGAAGAAGAGCCGAATGAGCAATAAATGGGTGATAGCTGGCGGTTATTTTGCCGTACCCGGAGCGGACAGACCCGTCCTCCAAGGATACATGACGGTAGAGGACGATATCATCGTATCCATCAGCGAGGAGGCTCCTGCGCCCGAAGAGGGCGTAGAGCGCATGGACGGCAGCCGGCTGCTGTTCCTGCCGGGTCTCGTGAATACGCACGGACATGCGGCGATGTCGCTGCTTCGCGGCTATGGCGACGATATGGTTCTGCAGACGTGGCTTCAGGAGAAGATGTGGCCGATGGAAGCCAAGTTCACCGGAGAGGATGTCTACCGGGGAACCGCGCTGTCCATCCTGGAGATGCTCAAGGGCGGTACTACCACCTTCCTCGATATGTACGATCATATGGACCGGGTGGCCGAGGCGGCCGAAGAGTCCGGCATCCGGGCCGTGCTGATGCGCGGCGCCATCGGACTGTGTCCGGAAGAGGTTCAGCGCGAGAAGCTGGCCGAAGCGGTGGCATTTGCTCGCAACTGGCACGGCCGGGCCGATGGACGGATTACGGCCATGATGTCTCCGCATTCTCCGTATACGTGCCCTCCGGCCTTTATCGAGAAGTTCGTGCAGGCGGCGCATGATCTGGATCTGCCGATGCACACGCACATGTCGGAGACGCGCGCCGAAGTGGAGCAGAACGTCACGGAATACGGCCTGCGCCCGGTTGCGCATCTGGAGAAGCTCGGCATGTTCACCCGCCCGTCGCTTGTCGCGCACGGCGTGCACCTGACCGACGAGGAGATCGGGATTCTTGCCCGCCACCGGGTCGGCGTCTCGCATAATCCGGGCAGCAACCTTAAGCTTGCAAGCGGAATTGCCCGCGTTCCCGAACTGCTGAAGGCCGGAGTGCCGGTATCGCTCGGTACGGACGGAGCGGCAAGCAACAACAACCTGGATATGTTCGAGGAAATGCGTCTGGCGGCGCTGATCCACAAGGGTGTCAGCGGCGACCCGACGGCCGTTCCCGCTGCGGAAGCGCTGAAGATGGCCACCGAGTACGGAGCCGCTTCGCTGTTCCTGGAGCGCGTAGGCCGTCTGGCTCCCGGGATGAAAGCGGACTTCATTGCCATTGATATCGACCAGCCGCATCTGCTGCCGCACAGCGATCTGCTGTCCCACGCCGTCTATTCGGCGTCAGCCAAGGATGTTGCGCATGTGTGGGTGGACGGCAAGCAGCTGGTTAAGAACGGCGAATGCCTGACGCTGGACGAAGAACGAATCCGCCGCGAGGCCCAGGAAGCCTTTGAAGGCTTGCTGAACCGGTAGGGCAAGGAGGCTGGCAGCTTGAGAACGAAGCGCAAATGGGTCACGCTGGGGATTGTCGTCCTGATCCTGCTGGCCGCAGCTCTATATGCTTTTTATGCTTACGTGCTGAACGACCAGCGGAAGGAGCAGCGTCTGGCCGAAAATGCGGCCCGCTCCTCGGCGGGGCTGACGAAGGTCGTCCGCAGCGACAAATCGGTCTGGGACGCCGACTCGATCTACTGGGTCGTGACCGGAGACGACAAGAACGGCAAGCGCAAGCTGGTATGGGTGAAGTTCACGGAGCAGGGGAAGCCTTCCGGGGAGCCGGTACATACGGAGGATGCGTCCTCCGGCTTGTCCAGAGGCGAAATGAGCTCCAAGATCGCTTCGGCGCTTCCGCGTGCGGATATCCGCCGTCTCTTGCCGGGCGTCTACTACGGGGAATATGTATGGCAGGCGTTCTACAAAATGGAGGGCCGCTATTATTATCAGTTCTATCGCTTTGCGGACGGAGAGCCGATCGGCGAACCGTACGCGCTCCCGAATCGGTAAATCGCGATATACGATCTATAGATAGATCGGTATATCATTCTGACAGAAGAAGAGATTTCAAATTCAAGAGCCGCAGCGCTAATCGCTGCGGCTCTTGCTTCCGATATAAGAAAAAGGCGAAATTGGAAATAAAAAATTTTAAATATATTCACAATTATATTTCGCCGCGTATATACACCTATGATATACTACTTGTTGTATTAGGGCATGACAAAACACATGCCGCTTCGGACGAGTCTCGGCATGTACCCGGGGCCTTTTCTTTTCACATTCATTAAAGGAGGACGTAACCTGTGAAGCTGCGTATTGTCCCCATTCTGCTGACGTCGCTCTTGTCGGTAGCCGTACTGTTCGGCGGATGGTTTCTGTATCGCCACTATGCCGTTCAGGAACCGCTCCAGCGCATCGTTGACCGCTATGAGGGAGTGAAGTCATCCCACATTACTATTAACCGCCATGAGGTACTTTTGAAACTCGATTTGCAGCCGGGAACGAAACTTCGCGACCTGGTTCAATATATCAACAGCGAAGGCAAGTCCGAAATCGGAAGCCGGACGCTGAAGCTCGATGTCGAGCAGCATTCCGGCAAACAGCTGGATGAATACTGGGACAAGGCGATGTTCAGCGTCGCCGAAGCCATGGAGAGCCGCAAGTACACATTGATCCCGCAGACGCTGGAAGAACTGTCCGGTCAGTACAAGGGCATCACGGTAGAGACGGATATCGATGACCGCAATGTCTATGTCAGCCTGTGGAACGGCACCGAGAGCAAATTTGTGATTCTGCCGCGCGAATCCGATACAATGGGGGTTTGGACCAATGCCTAAATGGATGAAGGAAGCGTTGATCGGCTTTGTGCCGGTGCTGGTGATTTTTCTCGCTTTTATGGGACTTAATATTATTCCCGTCCTGGTGGCCGCCGGAATGATCGGAGCGCTGCTCCTCATTACACAGATGCGGGGCGGGCTTGCCGTAGGCGCAAGCGCCGAGAAGAAACGCAAGAAGAACGGCCCTTCGAAGCTGACGTTCGAGGAGATCGGCGGACAGGACAACGCGAAGCAGGAGCTGCGCGAAGCGCTTGATTTTCTGATTCGGCATGAAGAGATCAGCAAGTTCGGGATTCGCCCGCTCAAGGGCATTCTGCTGACAGGGCCTCCCGGAACGGGCAAAACGCTGATGGCGAAGGCCGCGGCCCATTATACGAATTCCGTGTTCGTTGCCGCGTCGGGCAGTGAGTTCGTTGAAATGTATGTGGGCGTCGGTGCGGGCCGCATCCGCGACCTGTTCAAGGAAGCCCGGACCCGGGCCTCCAAGGAGAACAAGCAGAGCGCCATTATTTTTATTGATGAAATTGATGTCATCGGAGGCAAGCGCGAAGGCGGGCAGCAGCGCGAGTACGATCAGACGCTGAACCAGCTGCTCACCGAAATGGACGGGATTTATAATTCCGATACGCCGCGCATCCTGCTGATTGCCGCGACCAACCGCAAGGAAATGCTGGACAGCGCGCTGCTTCGTCCGGGACGTTTTGACCGCCACATTCAGGTCGATCTGCCGGACAAGAAGGGACGCCGCTCCATTCTGGAGCTGCATGCGAAGAACAAACCGCTGCATTCCGGTGTGAATCTCGACAAGATCGCGGAAGAAGCCTACAACTTCTCGGGCGCCCAGCTCGAGAGCGTCATGAATGAAGCCGCCATCTATATGATGCGCGAGAATCTGACCCAGGTTGAACACCGCCATCTGGCGATGGCTATCGACAAGGTCATGATGGGCGAGAAGACCGACCGCGAGACCAACCAGGAAGAGAAGAAGCGGGTAGCCATCCATGAACTCGGCCATGCCATTATGGCAGAAGTGCTCCGTCCCGGCAGTGTGAGCCAAGTTACGCTGACTCCGCGCGGACAGGCGCTCGGTTATGTGCGTCATAACCCGCAGCAGGAGCAGTATCTCTACACGAAGGAATACCTGGAAGAGCAGATCATGATCGCGCTCGGCGGCGCGGCCGCGGAAGAAATGTTCTACGGCGGGCGGAGCACGGGCTCGCGGGGAGATTTTGACCAGGCTCTGAACATTGTGGAGATGATGATGAAGTCCGGTCTGACGTCGCTTGGCATTGCCAAGCTGGATATGGTGACGACGGAAGAGCTGATGAGAGAGAACAGCAAGATCCTGGACGAGCTCACCGCGCGGACCCGGAATCTGCTGGAGAGTAAGCGTCCGGTATTCGAATATTCCCTGGATATTCTTATGAAGGAAGAAGTTCTCTCCGGAGAGCAATTTCGTTGTCAATTTCGTGACAGCGTTCGGTTGCCGGCATAAATCTTTATGCCGGTTATTTTTTTTTACTTTTCAGGCATGCTAAGATATTATTATATGTCGGAGTGTGTGCTATTATGTCGGCTCACTCAGGGTATTATATAAAGAGATACCGAAAGGATGGAGGCTTTTTTATGAATTTTAAAAAGATCGGCGTCATCGGCGGAGGAACCATGGGCCAGGGCATCGCCGAAATGCTGGCGGCCAAGGGCCTGGATGTTCTTCTCGTGGAGAAGACGCCGGAGCGGCTGGAATACTCGTACAGCATGATTGAGACCAGCCTCGACAAGCAGCTTGAGAAATGGGCCATTACCCAGGCGGAGAAGAAACTGATTCTCGGCCGCATCCAGAAGGTAATCCACTTCGCGGAGCTCAGCGCCTGCGACATGGTAATCGAGACGATTACGGAAGACCTGGAAGCCAAGAAAGCGGTATTCAACCAGCTTGACCAGGTATGTCCGAGCCATATTATCCTTGCCAGCAACACCTCCACGCTCAGTCTGACCGAGCTGGCCAGCTCCACGATGTATCCGGAGCGCGTCATCGGCATGCACTTCATTTACCCGGTTGCGAAGGTCAACGTCGTTGAAATCGTCCGCGGTCTGAAGACGTCCGAAGAAACATTCGAGAACACCAAGGCTTTTGTCGACGATGTGGTGGAGAAGAAGGGCGTTATGATTTACGAATCCCCGGGATTTGTAACATCTCGCCTTATTTGTCTGTTCATCAACGAAGCGATGCATGTTCTTCAGGAAGGCGTAGCTTCCGCCAAGGACATCGACGACGCCATGCGGATCGGCTACCAGTTCCAGTACGGACCGCTTGAAATGGCCGACCGTTTCGGTCTGGACTCCGTACTTGCCGCTCTGGAGCGGATGTTCCGCGAATACGGCGAACTGAAATACCGTCCTTCGACCATCCTCAAGAAGATGGTGCGCGCGGGACAGCTCGGCATGAAATCGGGAGAGGGCTTCTTCCAGTACGACAAGGACGGTGACCGGATATGAATATTCTCGTAATCAATGCAGGCAGTTCCTCGCTGAAATACCAGCTCTACAATATGGAGGATGAATCCGTTCTGGCTAAGGGTCTGGTGGAACGTATCGGAATGGATTCCTCTATTCTGACGCACAAACCGACCGGCAAGCAGGAAGTGACTGAAGTCAGTGAAATTCTGGAGCATACCACCGCAATCCGCAAGGTGCTGTCCAGCCTCACCGACAAGGAACACGGCGTCATCGGTTCCATCAACGAGATTAATGCCGTCGGCCACCGCGTCGTACACGGGGGCGAAGTGTTCAAGGAGTCGGCGCTCGTGAACGGGGAAGCCAAATCGGAGATCCGCCGCCTGTTCGACCTGGCACCGTTGCATAATCCGGCTGCCATTATGGGGATTACGGCTGCCGAAGTCAACATGCCCGGCGTTCCGCAGGTTGTCGTGTTCGATACAGCGTTCCATCAGACGATGCCCGAGAAAGCCTACATGTACGCCATTCCGCGTGTCCTGTACAACAAGTACAAGGTTCGCCGCTACGGCGCGCACGGCACGTCTCATGAATTCGTCAGCAAAGCCGCTGCCGAATATTTGGGCCGTCCGCTCGACGAGCTGAAGATCATTACCTGCCACATCGGCAACGGCGCGAGCGTCACTGCCGTTCAAGGCGGCGTCTCGGTGGATACGTCGATGGGTATGACTCCGCTGGAAGGCCTGATGATGGGCACACGCAGCGGCGACATCGACCCGGCTGTCGTTCCTTATGTAATGAACAAGGAAGAACTGACTCCGGGCGAAGTCAACTCGATGCTGAACAAGCACAGCGGTCTGCTGGCCATCTCGGGCACAAGCAGCGACATGCGCGATATCATCGACGGCTACGAGAAGGGCGATGCCAACTCGACGCTGGCCTTTGAAATGTATGAATACCGGCTGCGCAAGTACATCGGTTCCTACGCGGCAGCGATGAACGGCGTTGACGTGATCGTATTCACGGCCGGCGTCGGCGAGAATGCCGCTCTGCTGCGCGAGAAAGTGCTGAGCAATCTGACTTTCCTCGGCATCGACCTGGACAAGGAAGCGAACAAGGTGCGCTCAGGCGATCCGCGCCGGATTACGAAGGAAGGCTCCAAGGTTGAGGTGCTGGTCGTACCGACGAACGAGGAGCTTGTCATCGCCCGCGATACGCTGCGCATCGTGCAATCTCAGGCGTAAGGCTGTACAATAATATACAGGAACGTCCGCAGCCAAAGGCCGCTCCCGCGGTCTTTGGCTGCGTTAGCCTTATCAGAAGTCAAGAGGAGAGATAGAAGGCATGTCCAACAAAACCGTCATCCGCAATGTGAACGAGCATGTCGGGGAAAGCGTCATCATCGGCTGCTGGGTCAACAACAAGCGCTCCAGCGGCAAAATCCAGTTCCTGCAGCTTCGCGATGGAACCGGCTATATTCAGGGCGTCGTGGTGAAGTCCGAGGTATCGGAGGAAATCTGGGACGCCGCCAAGAGCCTGACCCAGGAGAGCTCGCTGTATGTTACCGGAATTATCCGGGAAGAACCGCGCAGCCAATCCGGGTACGAAATGACCGTAACCGGCATCGAAATTCTGCACCTTACAGAGAATTATCCGATTACGCCCAAGGAACACGGCATCGACTTCCTGATGGACCACCGCCATCTGTGGCTGCGCTCGACCAAGCAGCGCGCAGTTCTGCTGGTCCGCGCGGAGATTATCCGGGCGATTCAGGAATTTTTCAATACGAACGGCTTCACAAAAGTGGACCCGCCGATCCTTACGCCGACATCGGCAGAAGGGACGACGAATCTGTTCCACACCAAATACTTTGAAGAAGACGCCTATCTGACGCAGAGCGGCCAGCTCTATATGGAAGCCGCCGCGATGGCGCTCGGCAAGGTCTACTCCTTCGGTCCGACGTTCCGTGCCGAGAAATCGAAGACCCGCCGGCACCTGATCGAATTCTGGATGATCGAGCCGGAAATGGCGTTCACCGATCATGAAGAGAGCCTGCGCGTTCAGGAGAACTTCATTACGCATGTGGTGCAGTCGGTCGTCAAGAACTGCCGGACCGAGCTGGAGACGCTCGGACGGGATATCTCCAAGCTGGAGAACATTCAGGCTCCGTTCCCGCGCATCAGCTACGACGATGCCATCCAGTTCCTGAACGAGAACGGGTTCGAGCTGCCTTGGGGCGAAGATTTCGGCGCACCGCACGAGACGGCGATCGCCGAAGCTTATGACAAGCCGGTATTCATTACGAATTACCCGGCCGGCATCAAGGCGTTCTACATGAAGCCGGACCCGAACCGTCCGGAGGTTGTTCTCTGCGCCGACATGATCGCGCCGGAAGGGTACGGAGAAATCATCGGCGGATCGCAGCGGATCGACGATCCGGAGCTGATGGCCGAGCGCTTCAAGGAGCATGAGCTGCCGATGGAATCCTATCAGTGGTATATGGATCTCCGCACGTACGGTTCTGTACCGCACTCGGGATTCGGCCTGGGTCTGGAGCGGACGGTAGCTTGGATCTGCGGACTGGACCATGTCCGCGAGACTATTCCGTTCCCTCGTACGCTGTACCGCCTCTACCCGTAAGGAAGGGAGCCATTCATGGAAGGCAAAGACTGGAGCGGCTGGAGCGAAGGAGCAGCCTTTGGCCTGGAACAGGGCATGGCCGTTATCCCTTACGCCCTTCTGAAATCCTACCGGAAGCTGCATCTGACCGGGAGTGAAGCCATGCTGCTGATTCATCTGCTGTCCTTCCGCCAGGTGGAGGGGATGGACTTCCCGACACTGGAGGACCTGCAGGAGGTTACCGGCCGGAGCATTCCGGTGATTGCCGGTGAACTGCGGAAGCTGATTCAGGAAGGCTTCCTGAGTATCGAAGGCGGGAGCGACGAAGAACGCGGGGTCCATTACGAGCGCTATAACTTCGCCGGCCTGTATTCGAAGCTGGGACGCCATCTCGCGGAGCAGGCCAGGGACGGCCGGACCGTCGAAGCAGGGCCGAGGTATCCGGTACCGCAGGCAGGAAGTGCCGCTTCTGGGGGCGAATACCGTCCGCCGGAAGCGGCAGCGCCCAGGTCTGCCGGTTCGGATGGATTTGGCCGGGACAACAACCCGGCAGGGCTGGAGGAGAGCAAGAGCCTGTTCGGAATCTTCGAGAAGGAATTCGGACGTCCGCTCTCTCCGATGGAATGCGAGACGATCTCGGGCTGGCTGGATCAGGACCGCTATGCGGAAGAATTGATTCTGCTGGCCTTGAAGGAATCGGTCTTCGCCGGAAAGATTCATTTTCGCTATATTGACCGGATTCTGCTGGAATGGAGCCGCAACCGGGTGAAGACCGCCCAGGATGTCAAGGCATACGCGCAGAAGTTCCGGGGAGGCCGCTAGATCGGGCTGCGCGCTGAATAGGCCGGAGCAGCTCCAACAGCAGACAAGCCGGGCCGCAGGGGATACCTTGCGGCTCGGCTTGTTTTGGCATGGATGCGACATGGCATGGATGATACGATAGGGCAGGCCCGGCTATTCTTCCCCGGCGCTCTTCTTCAGTTCGGCGTCCAGCGCCGCGCCCATCTCGCGGGAGCGTTCCGCGCAGCGGGCAACAGCGGCGATGACTGTCTCGTAGAAGTCGCCTTGGTCCAGCACTTCCAGGGCAGCCTGGGTGGAGCCGTTCGGAGAAGTGACCTTCTTCCGCAGAGCCGCCGGTTCCTCGCCGGTCTGCTGGACCATCCGGGCGGCACCCAGCACCGTCTGGACCGTAAGCTCGGCCGCTTGCTCCTTACCGAGACCGCCGCGGATGCCGGCAGCGATCATGGCTTCCATCATGTAATAGATATAAGCCGGTCCGCTGCCGGAAATGCCGGTCAGCGTCTCCATCCGCTCTTCGTCAATAATCGTCGTTGTTCCCACGGCTTTGAAGATCTGCAGCGCAAGCTGGCGCTGTCCCTCGGAGACTTCGCGCGAGAAGGCGATACCCGTCGCTCCGAGGCCGATGGAACTCGATGTATTCGGCATGGTGCGAACTACCGGCTGCGCGGTGCCGAGCAGACCCTGGATGGTTCGGATCGACAGGCCGGCGATGACGGATAGGATAAGCTGTTCGCCGGACAGGATCGGCCCCAGCTTCCGCAGCGCTTCAGCCGCGTCCTTGGGCTTCATGGCCAGAACGATAATCGGGGAGGAGGAGAGGTACTCCTCCTTCTGGACCGGATCATTCGTAGCTCTGACTCCATAGCGCGAGCGCAGTTCGGCGAGCCGATCGCTGCCGCTGCGGTTCAGCATCACAACCTGATCGGAAGCGACAACCGAGCGGGCCACCAGTCCGCGGACGATGGCTTCGGCCATGGAACCGGCTCCGTAAAAGACAATACGTTCCTTGATAAGCGGTTTTGCGGGTTGCTGACACATTCAAGTGTCCTCCTTATCTGTGATGGGCCATCGGGAACTATCCCCGGATTTGGCCGGTGCCGTAGATTTTGTATTTCGTTGAGGTCAGAGCGGGCAGACCCATCGGTCCCCGGGCGTGCAGCTTCTGGGTGCTGATGCCGATCTCCGCGCCGAATCCGAATTCGAAGCCGTCGGTAAAACGGGTGGAGGCGTTATGGAACACCGCCGCCGCATCGACTCCCTGCTGGAACTTCGCGGCTTCCTCTGCGTTTCCGGTGACGATGCACTCCGAGTGCATCGTGCCGTAGCGGGCGATATGGGCCATCGCCTCTTCCGTAGAATCGACGATTCTCACATTCAGGATGTAATCATTATACTCCGTAGCGTAATCCTTGTCCGTCGCCTGAACCGCCCACGGAACCAGAGCAAGCGTCTCTTCGCAGGCGCGGAGCTCCACGCCGGACCGGCGGAAGGACTCGGCGAGCGATGGGAGATGCTCCCGGGCGAAGGAGCGGTGAACGAGCAGCGTCTCCATGGCGTTGCAGACGGATGGCCGCTGGACTTTGGCATTGAGGCTGATCGCTTCCGCCATTGCCGGATCGGCCTGGGCGTCGAGATACGTATGGCAGATTCCTGCGCCGGTCTCAATGACCGGCACCGTGGCATTCTGCACGACGTTCTGAATAAGCGACGCGCCGCCGCGCGGAATAATGACGTCCAGCAGGCCGTTCAGCTTCAGCATCTCGTCTACCGAAGAGCGGTTCGGGTCTTCAATCAGCTGCAGGGCAGCCGGCGGCATTACCGTTGCGGCCAGCGCTTCGTGAAGAATTCCGACAATGGCCCGGTTCGAGGACAGGGCCGAAGACCCGCCGCGCAGCACAACGGCATTGCCGGTCTTCAGGCAGAGTCCCGCCGCGTCCACCGTTACGTTCGGCCGGGCTTCGTAGATAATGCCGATAACGCCGAGCGGAACGCGAATCTTCTCGATGTGCAGCCCGTTGGGCCGGTCCAGCACCTCCAGCGTATCACCGACGGGATCGGGCAGCAGCGCAATCTGCCGCAGTCCTTCCGCCATCGCATGAATACGGGAGGAGTCCAGCGCCAGCCGGTCCAGCAGCGAAGACGGGGTGCCGTTCTCGCGGCCGCGGGCCAGGTCTTCGGCGTTCGCTTCAATCAGCGCCTGCTCGTGCACAACCAGCGCATCGGCCATGGCCAGCAGCGCGTCGTTCTTCTCCGAGGTGGTCAGGGCAGCCAGCGTACCGGCTGCTCCGCGGGCAAGGCCGGCTTTGGCGGCGACTTCGCCGCCGGTATAAACAATCGCTTTGTTCATGGGAAAACCTCCTAAAAGTTTTGTTAGAGTTGACTTCTATGAATAAGGGTCGGCAAAACTTGCATCGAAAGCATAAGCTAAGTTTTGTTAGGATTCACTTCTATGAATAAGGGTCGGCAAAACTTGCACCGGAAGCATAGGCTAAGTTTGGTTAGCCAAGTTCACGCCTATTTCAGCGTGATCCATTCGTCCCGGTGGATCACTTCCAGCCGGTGAATCTCGCCCAGCCGGGCGACGGCTTCTCCGCTGCCCAGTCCTCTGATCGTCCGAAGCTGGGCGTCGTCATAATTGACGATGCCCCGGCCCAGCAGGGAGTTGTCCGGCCCAAGCACTTCGACTACATCCCCGGCGTGGAAGCTGCCCTGTATCTCGCGGACTCCTACCGGAAGCAGGCTGTGTCCACCGTGCAGCAGCGCTTCGGCCGCGCCCGCATCTACGGTGAGCGTACCAAGCGGCATGGACATGAAGCCGAGCCACTGCTTCTTCACCGGGAGCGCGGAGAGTGTTGTGGCAAAATACGTTCCTCGGCCTTCCCCGTCCGCAGCTCGTGCAATGTCGCCGGGCTCCGTCGCGCGCCCGACAAAGACCGGGACGCCGCCGCGCGTGGCGATTTTGGCGGCGTCAATCTTGGAGCGCATGCCGCCGGTGCCGACCGCCGACCCGGCCCCGCCCGCAATGGCATAGATTTCAGGCGTAATCTCTTCGACCTCGCGCATGCGGACCGCATCGGGATTCTTGCGCGGGTCGGCACTGTAGAGCCCGTCCGTGTCCGTGAGGACGAGCAGGCGGGACGCCTTCAGCAGGTTGGCGACGAGCGCCGACAGCGTATCGTTGTCGCCGAATTTCAGCTCGTCGACCGAGACGGTGTCATTCTCATTAAAGATGGGGATGGCCCCTTGCCGCAGCAGCTCTTCCACCGTCATCACGGCGTTGTTCATTGCCCGGCGGCTGCAGAAATCGGTGCGCGTCAGCAAAATCTGGGCGGCCGTCAGGCCATGCTCGGCCAGTGCCTGCTGATACGCCTGCATCAGCAGGGCCTGGCCGACGGCCGCGGCGGCCTGCTTCTCATGCAGCAGCTTCGGCCGCGAAGCGTAGCCGATGCTGCGGAAGCCGGCGGCTACGGCTCCCGAGGTGACCAGCAGCACCTCGTCGCCGCGGCGGCGCAGCGCGGCCAGCTCGGCCGCGAAATAGGCTACGGCCGGACGGCTGAGGCCGCCCTCCGGCGCGGTGAGGGAGCTGCTCCCGATTTTGACGACAATTCGGTTCGACATCCGAGTCACTTCCTTCAACAAAAGAATACAAAAAAGCCCCCATCCTGAGACTGTGCAAAGGACGAAAGCTTGGTCGACTTCCGCGGTACCACCTTCATTGATGAGGGATCATCCGGCTTATGGCCTCGTAACGGGAGGTGCCGTCCTGTTTTGGGCAGGCCGTTCAGGGGTAGGATTCGGAGCGGTAGCCGCGGTAAATTCTCTCAGCCCATGGAATTTACTCTCTGGCGCAGCCGGGTAACGCTCGTACTGGTCCCGTCTTCACGTGTATCATTTGCCATACAGAATACCACGGCGAAGAGGAATTTGCCAAGTGCCGATTGCCGGAGAAGCGAATGCGGCCTGTGCAAATGGCCGTTTATTCCTGACGAAGACGGGTAAAATAAGAGTATCCCATACCTGGAGGTGGCACACCATGTCAAAGGAACCGGAGAACACCCAGGAAGCCCAGATCGAAGCAACCCGCGATTTTCTGGAGAACCGGACGGGAGAGCCCGCAGCGCCGGGACCGGTCAACGAAGATACCGCCCGCCTGCCCGACAATCAGAACCGCCTGATCTCGCAGCACAATCTGCGTAAATAAGGAAGAAATGAAGCGTTCGCCCTGCGCCTTTCCGATCACGGAAAGGCGTTTTGCGTTGCAGCCGGAACTTGTGCGCGGAATCAGGGAGGACTATTCCCCTGCAAGCTCTGCCACGGTCGCCTGGAAGGTCTGGATGAACGCTTCGGCAGCGACGGACAGATAGCGTCCTTTGCGGTAGGCGAATACGAGCGTCCGGCTCGGTACCGGTTCGGCCAGCGGCAGATAGACCGGAACGAACTCGCCGCGCGGCGCTCTGGCAATGAAGCGGGGAACGAGCGTAACGCCCATGCCGGCGGCAACGAGCGACTGGACGGTCTCCATATTGCTGCTCTCAAAAACCACCCGCGGCTCGAAGCCGGCCTCGCCGCAGAGCTGGATCGTCATTTTGCGGAAGCCCTGGCCTTCCTTCAGCACAATAAAAGGATCATCCTTCAGCTCGGACAGCGAAGTCCGCTGCCCGGCCGCGGCCCGCTCCGCCAGCGGATGGCCGGGGGGAACGGCCAGATCAATTCGCTCCTCCCCGATCACACGGCAGGACAGAGCCGGGCTCTCGATCGGGAGAGACAGCAGGCTGAGGTCGGTCTGTCCGACGGCAGTAAGCTTTTCCAGATTCATGGAGGAGTCTTCCAGCAGGGTAATCTCGACTTCGGGATATTTCTTCTGGAAGACAGGAAGCACATGGGGCAGGAGGTGGGCGCCGGTAATCGGCATGCTGCCGACGACGACATGGCCGGTCCGGAGCTGGGAGATATCCGACATCTCCTGACGGAGCAATTCAACGGCATCGATGATGTGCTGGGCCTGTTCGACGAACCGGGCTCCGGCGTGCGTAAGCTCGACGGTGCTGGTGTTGCGCTGGAACAACAGAACGCCAAGCTCCTTCTCCAGCTTGGAGAGCTGCTGGCTGAGCGAGGGCTGGGCGATGTGCAGCTTCTCGGCGGCCCGGGAGAAATTGCGCTCGGCTGCAATCTGCAGCGCGTATTGCAATTGGCGAAGCTCCATGGAAGAACATCCCTTCTGTTATAGGTTCAACTTATAACTTCTATAGCTATTATATCTTAGTATTATAAAGCAGCCCGTGTTATATTTAAACCATTCAAGAGAGACTCCACGCTCTCTTCAGACGAACGATTAAACCGACGAGGTGAGAACATGGGCAAGAAGACAATGTTTGAGAAGATTTGGAACAACCACGTGATTCATTCGGAAGAGGGCAAGCCGAGCATTCTGTATATCGATCTTCATCTCGTACACGAAGTGACCTCTCCCCAAGCGTTTGAGGGCCTGCGTCTCAGCGGGCGCAAGGTGCGCCGTCCGGAGCTGACCTTCGCTACTATGGACCATAACGTGCCGACCCAGGACCGTTACAATATCAAGGACCCGATCTCCAAGCAGCAGATTGATACGCTGTCCAAGAACTGCGCCGACTTCGGCGTCCGGCTGTTCGACCTTGACGACATCGACCAAGGGGTCGTGCACGTCATGGGACCGGAGATCGGACTCACCCATCCCGGCAAAACCATTGTCTGCGGCGACAGCCACACCTCCACGCACGGCGCCTTCGGCGCTCTGGCTTTCGGCATCGGAACAAGCGAAGTCGAACACGTGCTGGCGACGCAGTGTCTCCAGCAGGCCAAGGCGAAGACGATGGAAGTCCGGTTCGTCGGCAGACGCAACCCGGGCGTGACGGCCAAGGATATGATCCTCGGCGTAATTGCCAAGTACGGCACCGATTTTGCCACAGGCTATGTCATTGAGTATACCGGAGAAGCGATTCGCGAGCTGTCGATGGAAGAACGCATGACGGTCTGCAACATGTCCATCGAGGGCGGAGCCCGGGCGGGGATGATTGCTCCGGACGAGACGACGTTCGAGTATCTCCGCGGCCGCCAGTATGTGCCGCAGGGCGCCGAGCTCGACGCCGCTGTAGAACGCTGGAAAGCGCTCGTGACCGATGAAGGCGCCGAGTTCGATACCGTGGTTGAATTCGATGTGGAATCGCTGATTCCGCAGGTAACCTGGGGAACAAGCCCGGGCATGGGCACCGATATCAATTCCTCCGTGCCGAATCCGGCCGATTTCGCGACCGAGAACGAGCGGAAGGCGGCCGAGAAGGCACTGGAATATATGGCGCTGACTCCCGGCACGCCGATGTCGGAGATCGAGATCGACTATGTGTTCATCGGCTCCTGCACGAACGGGCGCATCGAGGATCTGCGGGCGGCGGCGAAGGTGGCCCAGGGCCACAAGGTATCCGGCAAGGTTACGGCCATCGTCGTGCCAGGCTCGGGACGAGTGAAGATGCAGGCCGAGAAGGAAGGGCTGGATGTGATCTTCAAGGAAGCCGGATTTGAATGGCGCGAAGCGGGCTGCAGCATGTGCCTGGCGATGAACCCCGATGTGCTTCAGCCGGGACAGCGCTGCGCCTCGACGTCCAACCGCAATTTTGAAGGACGGCAGGGACGCGGCGGACGCACGCATCTGGTGTCGCCGGCAATGGCAGCGGCGGCGGCGATTACCGGCCGGTTCACCGATGTGCGGGATTGGAACTACAAGACGGAAGCCGTTGGCGTTTAAGAAGAGAGCGGAGGGAATCGAATATGGAAGCTTTTAAGAAATGGACAGGAATTGTCGCCCCGGTGGACCGGGTCAATGTAGATACAGACGCTATCATTCCGAAGCAGTTTCTGAAACGAATCGAACGCACAGGTTTTGGCCAGTTCCTGTTCTACGAATGGCGCTTCGACGAGGAAGGGCGGGTCAATGAGAACTTCGAGCCGAACAAGCCGCGTTACCAAGGCGCTTCGGTGCTGATCTCGCGGGCGAACTTTGGCTGCGGCTCCTCCCGGGAGCATGCGCCCTGGGCCATCCTGGATTACGGCTTCAAGGTAGTTATCGCGCCTTCGTTCGCCGATATCTTCTACAATAACTGCTTCAAGAACGGAATTCTTCCAATCCGTCTGTCCGAAGAGCAGGTAGAAGACTTGTTCCAGCGGACGGCTGCACACGAAGGCTATGCGCTGACGGTTGACCTGGAGAACAAGACAATTACCGACGAAGCGGGACTCCGCATCGACTTTGATCTGGACGAGCACCGCCGCCAGTTCCTGCTGCAGGGATTGGACGATATCGGCCTCACGCTGAAGCATGAGGATGAGATCGCCGCTTACGAGCAGCGGAATGCCGATACTCTGTTCGCCCGGGCCTGATCGCCAGCAGAAACAGCCTCTCCGATAGATGCCGGAACAATCCGGTTATCGGAAAGGCTGTTTTTATTTTGCGGACAACCATTCAATCTGCGGAGTCCGATGACGAATATAAGAATAGAAAAGATGCCGGAACCTGCCAAATGAAATGGGAGATATTCGCAACTTTTGCGGAAGAAAGGCGTCTAATAGATGTCAAAGGTCGTCGCAGGAAGCCCCAACAACGCCAATTCCAGGGCGGAATACTAGAGTCTTAGAGGTGAAAGATGAAGAAATTCGGTTTTATACTGCTGCTGCTTCTGTTCGTACTGGTATGGCCCCGGGAAGGGCATGCCGCCGCTGGAAACAACAAGATCATCCTCGACGGAACGGATGTGACGGCCGGGCAATCGGTCCCGGTTGAGAATGTGAAGGGAACCATTATGGTTCCGCTGCGTATGATAAGCGAGAATCTGGGGTACAAGGTCGATTGGAATCAAGCTTCCCAGACCGTAACGATTACCCAACAGAGCCAGGAACTGAAGCTGGTCGTCGGCCAGAAGACCGCCTCGGTAGACGGCAAGTCGCTGGAGCTTAGCCAGGTTCCCTATATGAAGAATTACACGACGCTGGTTCCGATCCGCTTCATCAGCGAACAGTTCGGCGTCTCCGTCAATTGGGACAACACCCAGAAGATCGTATCTCTTATTACCCCGAATTCCGCCCCGGTAACCGGACCGTCCGGCAGCACAGGCGGAACTTCGGGCGGGGACGCATCCGGTGCCGCCAGCGGCGGAACGGTAACGTCTCCACCGGCCGGCACAACGGCGGGTCTAAGCCAGATCAACGGCATCAGCTTCAGCGACAATATGTTCATGATTGCCATGAGCGGGGACGCGAAGCCGGTCACCTCGACGATGACAGGCAAGATCATCATCGACATTCCCAACGCGACGTTCTCCGATTCGTTCATCACAGGCCAGCAGCTCAAGCCGGAGCTGGTCGGAACGCTTGCGGTCGACGGCTATCCCGACGTCAAGCAGGTCCGTTATTCGCTCTACAGCAGCAACCCTTACACGGTCCGGTTCGTTATTGATTTGACCGGAAGCTCGAAGAGCTTCGCCGTCGAAACGACCGGGGACTCCGCTTCCCGGCTGGCGGTCGTCAATCTGAACGCGAGCGTCCCGTCCGCCGGAGACAGCGGGGGAGGAGTCCTGCCGGGCAGCGACGGACGCAAGGTTATCGTTCTGGACGCCGGGCACGGAGCGAAGGATTCGGGAGCGGTCGGAATTACGGGCAAATACGAGAAGAATTTCAATCTGGCCGTTGTGCTCAAGGCCGCCGAGCTTCTTCGCAAGGAGGCCAATATCGATGTGGTGACGACCCGCAGCAATGATACCTTCCTTGAATTGAAGGAACGGGTTGCAATTGCGGAGAATCTGAATGCCGATCTCTTCATCTCGGTCCATGCCAATAGCAGCTCTTCTTCCGCGGCAAGCGGAACCGAGACGTACTACAAGCGTTCGGGAGCCAGCAAGGATTTTGCCGGCGTTATGCACAAGTACCTGGTCGAGGCGACCGGCCTCAAGGACAGGGGCGTGCAGTATGGCAATTTCCATGTCATCCGGGAGACGACGATGCCGGCTATTCTGCTGGAAGTCGGGTACTTGAGCAATAAGAACGACGAGGCCCTGCTGTTCACGGAGGATCTTCAGAACCGGGTGGCGGCTGCCATAGTCAAAGGCGTCAAAGAATATCTGGGTATGAAATAAGACACTTCTACAAGTTCAAATAAAGAGCCGGACCGGGCCGTTCTGATACGGGAGATTCTCCCGCTTTATGGAGCGGACGGTCTTCGTTCAATAGGGAGGCGTTATGATTATGATGAAAAAAGTATTGCCCATTGCCGCTGCCGGAATGACCTTGGCGGTTCTCCTTGCCGGCTGCGGATCGAAGCCGGCCGCCGCGCCGTCGGCCGCTTCCGCATCGCCTGCCGTGCAGGCGGAGGGGAGCGCGGCCAGCCCTGCGCCGTCGGCGACGGCCGCACCGTCCCCATCTGCTTCCGCTTCCGCCGCCGCAGAAGCGACGCAGGCCCCTGCTGCAACTTCGTCTTCGCCGGCGGATACGGAAGAGAAGCAGAGCCGCGAAATCAATGTGTATTACACCGATGCCGAACAGATGGATCTTGTCCCGGCAAAGGCGAAGATTTCGTTCAAAGACGAGGCCGCCGACAAATACCGCGAAGCGTTCCGGGCGCTGCAGACCAGCGACAATCCGGATCTCGTGCCGCTGTGGGAACGCATTGAACTGAAGTCGGTCACCTTCACCAACGGATTGCTGACTCTGGACATCCATAAGCCGCAGGAAGCGCAGCTCGGAGCTGGCGGCGAGTCATTTGCCATTCAGGCGCTGACTTCCACGATGTTCCAGTTCACGGAAGTCCAGAATATCGAAGTGCTGGTAGACGGTGAGCAGACAGAGAGCCTGATGGGCCATGTCGATCTGCTCTATCCGTTCACCCGGGCCAATTCGGCGCCTTCGCAGGAATAAGCGCATCCTGTGGCGAATGGGTATCCATCCGGCCGCAGGGGCCGCTTGAAATCAAATCAGATCTTCAGGAGAACCATGCAGAGAGGGGAATCATGCGTTTGTTCAACCGAAATCATACAGAGTCTCATGTAGAGCCGAATGCCGCAGCATCAGCCGGAAGCCGTCTTGCTTCCAAGACCGTGGCGGCGCTGCTTGCAGGCGCCATGACGCTGGGAGGGGGCGCCTCTGCACTGGCAGCGTCCGCTTCATCGTCCCTGGCCGCAGCGGCTGCCCCGGCAGCCACAGCCAAGCCGAGTGCCACCGCTGCACCCGCAGCTACGGCCAAACCGACCGCCACCGCTGCACCCGCAGCTACGGCCAAACCGACCGCCACCGCTGCCCCGGCAGCTACGGCCAAGCCGACCGTCACCGCTGCACCCGCAGCTACGGCCAAACCGACCGCCACCGCTGCACCCGCAGCCACGGCCAAGCCAACCGCAACCGCTGCACCCGCAGCTACCGCTGCACCCGCAGCTACCGCTGCACCCGCCGCCTCCGCCACACCTTCGGCAGCCGGATTCTTCAGCGATGTAGCAAAAGGCTTTTGGGCCGAGAAGCATATCTACAAGCTCGCCGGACAGGGCATTATTATCGGGAACAACGGCAAGTTCCGTCCCGGCGATTCCGTTACCCAGCAGGAAGCGGTTCTGATGGCGCTTCGGTTTATGGGCGCTGATACGAAGGCCGCTGCGGGCACAGTGGACACCGCACTGCCTGGGGGCATCGAAGTGTCCAATTATTACAAGCCTTACGTTATTCTTGCCTTTCAGATGAACCTGCTGGACAAGGCCGAAGTGGCCGCAGAGGCAGCAGGCAAGACGGCATGGGGAATGCGCCCGGCAAGCCGGGAATGGATCGCGGAGCTGCTGATCCGTTCGCTCGGCAAGAGCGGCGATGCGCAGGCCGCTTCGGGAGAGAATTCAGGTTTTGCGGATGATGCGAAAATTTCTGCCGACAAGCGGGGATACATAAACACAGCGGTTGATCTTGGCCTGGCAACCGGTCTGAACGGCAACCTCTTCAGTCCGAAGGGGGAAGTGACCCGGGCGCAGCTCGCCACCTTCTTCAGCCGGGCGGAGGCGTACTCCACCGTGGCTTATGCCAATACGGCAAGCGGAACAATCCTGGAGATCAAAGACGGCCGCCTGACGCTCTATAACGGGGCAGCCAAGACCGTATACACCTTGTCGTCCGGCACGGGATATTTCAAGGCGGGTTCCGAAACCGCAATCGCTCTGACCGAGCTTCAGCCTTACACCAGAGCAACGGTGATCGCCAGCGGAACCGTCGCTTCCTACATTGAAGTCACGGATACGACTCCGCAGATCGAGACCCTTCAGGGAAAGCTGGCCCGGATTTCGGCAGGGACGAAGAAGCTGTGGCTCATGACGGATGACGGTTATCCGGAGTACAGCTATGACGATGCGGCGGTGTTCACGGATGCGGCGGGCAATGCGGTGGAGCCGTCCGCCATTACCGAGAACAGCGCAGTTACGCTTCTGCGCGAGAAGTATACGGGACAGAACAAGATCATTAAAGTGGTCGTTACCTCGGGCGTAGTCAACAAAACGGCGACCGGCGTCCTGAAGGCCATCGACCGGACCGCACAGACCCTAACATTCACCGCTTCGACGGGCGCCGAGGAGACCTTCGCGTGGACTTCCGATACGCTCTTCACGTACCAGAACAGTATTCTGACTCCAGCCGATCTGACGGTTGGCGCTGCGGTCAAATACAAAATTCAGAACAGCAAAATTGCGTCCGTTGAAGCCACGGATCTGAAGAACCGTTCCTTGCAAGGTACGCTGACCGAGAAGACGTCCAATTCCCTGATCTATAAGAAGGCTGACGGATCGCTGGAGGTCAAAATGCTGGCGGACAAGCCGCTTGTGACCATTCCGGGCGTGACCTCGCCGTCGCTGGATGATCTGGTGGCGGATGCGGCCGGCGGCGATCTGGTGGAGCTGACGCTGGACTCGGCCAACAAGGTTACCGGCATCTCGGTAGTCAAGCGGCAGATGGATCAGTACTACGGCGTTACCGTTGCCGGATACAACAATACAACCAAGCTGCTTACCGTTCTGGATGCTTCCGGCAACGCCAAGGCCGTGAAGCTGGACGACAAGACCAAGTTCTCCGCCAACTTCGGAATCACGCCGACGCTGGCTACGGTCGGCCCGATGCTGACGGAAGACCGCAAGCTGAACCTGAACGCCATTGGTCAGCGTCTGCTGTCGCTGGAGTTCGTCAGCCAGTACGACGGAACGTTCACTTCTTATTCGGCAACGGCCCGGACGATCGCAATCAAGACGAGCGATGGCAGAACGCTGACGCTGCCTTATCCGGGCGCCGTCGAGATCTTCGGCCAGAACAACAAGACGGTTGCGGATGTGCCGACCGGCGCTATGGTAACGGCAACGCTGGCGCCGAACCAGTCGACGGTCACTTCCCTGAAAGTGAAGACGACGCAGCAGTTCGCGATCAGCTTCCTGGATGCGGCTGCTAATAAATTGAAGGTGAACACGCCGGCAGGTACTCTGGACATCTATACGCTGACCGTGCCGATGACCGATGAGAACGGTACTGTGATTAAGATCGGTGATCTGAAGAGCGGGGACCTCCTCAATGTTACGGCTGTCGGAGGATCGCCGGTCTCGGTCCAGCGGGTGCTGCAGACGACCGGACGCATCTCGGCGGTGGACACGGCAGGCTCCAAGCTGACGGTGCAGGAGTATGGCGGCCGGGTTCGCGTCCTGGATGCCTCCAAAGGGGTACAGGTTCTGCGTTCCGGCGCCGCAAGCAGCACGCTTGCAGGGCTGACCGCAGAGGACCGGGCGGTGATTCGCCAGGATGCCGACGGCAAGCTGACCGTTCAGGTGCTGGCTTCTCTGAGCCGCACACTGGCCTGGTACGAGTCTTCCACCAATCAGATTGTGGTCACCCGGAGTACGCTGGATGAGAAGAATCAGTTTATTCTAAGTCCGAATGTATACATTCACCAAGGCGACACGACTTTATCCGTGCAATCCTTGAAAGAAAATGATAAAATAACGCTATATTTCAATGACAATGTCGTTGTTGAAATCGTGAAATTATAATGGTGGCTTCTTGGCAGACGCCGTCTTGGCGCGAATCCCGCGATTCGCGTCAGGACGTTTTTTTTGAGGCCGGGCGAAAATGACGGAACGATGCCCCCGGACTTCTTGTCAGGCGGTAAGGCGTTCGGTATAATGAATCTTCCGCCATGCCGGAGAAGTCATTCGTTTTGGAGAGGGACAGGCTATGAAGTCTTCGGCAGTTCGATACATTCTCGACACCATCGGTGAAATGTTCCCGGATGCCCACTGCGAGCTCAATCATGCCAATGCGTTTGAATTGACGATTGCGGTGCTGCTCTCGGCGCAGTGTACGGACGCTACCGTCAACAAGGTGACGGCCGATCTGTTCCGGAAGTACAAGACTCCGCAGGATTACGTATCCGTCCCGCTGGAAGAGCTGGAGCAGGATATACGGCGCATCGGGCTGTACCGGAACAAAGCGAAGCATATCCGGAATTTGTGCCTGATTCTGATGGAGCAGTACGGGGGAGAAGTACCGGAACGCCATGACCAGCTGGTGACGCTGCCGGGCGTAGGACGGAAGACCGCGAATGTGGTCGTCTCGAATGCCTTCGGCGTGCCGGCGATCGCCGTGGATACCCATGTCGAGCGGGTGGCCAAGCGGCTGGGTCTGGCCGGCATCGGCGACTCGGTGCTGGAGGTGGAGAAGAAGCTGATGAAGGCGGTCCCCCGCGAGGAATGGACGCTTACCCATCACCGGCTGATCTTCTTCGGCCGTTACCACTGCAAAGCCCAGAATCCGCTCTGTCAGGTATGTCCGCTTCTCGATGTGTGCCGGGAAGGCAAGAAGCGTATGAAATCTGCGCAGATCAGCAAAACTAAGAAACAGGCGAAAGCCCCAAAAAGCTAGAGATGAAGAAGAGGATGGGATAGGAATGAAGTGCATTTCGGTCTACACGAACAATTTTGAGCTGTTCTCCGATATTTTCGACCGCGTTGTGGAGAGCCCGCTGGAGGAGAACGAAGAGCAGGAAGTCGAAGGGATTACGATCAGCCATTCCGGCGACGTGCCCGAGCACTACCTGGAACGGATGGCCCAGAAGCCTGAAGTGGTGGTCATGAAGGACAAGACCCGTGGTCTGACGATTTTGCAGCACGGCAAAGTATTTGAGATTCTGCTTCCGGCGCTGGAGATTGCCTAGACGGATTCTTTCATTCAGAGAGCGTAATACCCGAACAGATGGCCGCGCCGCTCGTTTTGAGCAGCGGCCGCGTCAAACAGCCGGACGGATTCCCCGTCCGGCTGTTTGACGTTGGGTTTCTTCAAAGAATGCCCGGATTGCGGACAGCGGCGCTTTCCTGCTTTAAATTGTGGCAATCTGGTGATAAAATGGATTCATATTAAAGGGGCTCTTGAATTCATCGCAAAGGTGGCAGCAAATCCATGGAAGCGGAACGGGTGGAGAAGCATACGGACAGCAGCGCACAAGAACCATTGAAATCGCTTGCGCAGTGGAGCGAAGAGCAGGGGAATCCGGAGGCTGCGGACATCTTTCGGGACCTGGCGGGTAAGCTGGCGGACGGAGAGCTGACACTGGCGTTCTGCGGCCATTTCTCGGCAGGCAAATCCAGCCTGATTAATGCGCTCTGCGGCAGCACCGTTCTGCCTGCGGGCCCGGTTCCGACGAGCGCCAATGTCGTCGCAATCCGCAGCGGATCGCCGCGGGTGGTGGTCTATCCGAGGCTTCAGGAAGGCAAGGGCCAGCCGTTCGAGACGACGCCGGAGCGTCTGGCGGAGCTATGCCGGGACGGCGGCCGGTACGAGTCCATTGAGGTCTGGGCTGAGGTGCCGCTTCTGGGCGCGCACGGCGTTCTGCTGGATACGCCAGGCGTGGATTCCACCGACGACGGACACCGCTCTGCGACCCGTTCGGCGCTGCATCTGGCGGATGTCGTCTTCTACTGTATGGACTATAACCATGTCCAATCGGAAGACAATTTGGCTTTTGCCAAAAGTCTCAGCGATTGGGGCAAACCGCTGTACCTGATCGTGAACCAGATCGACAAACACCGGGCGAACGAGATTGACGCCGGGCTGTACCGGCAGCAAGTGGAAAGCGCCTTCAAGGACTGGGGCATCCGCTATGCCGGTCTGCTGACCACTTCCCTGAAACCAAAGGATCACCCGCTCAGCCAGTGGCGGGAGCTCCCGGCGCTGATTGCCAAGCTTCTGGAAGAACGCCGGGAACTGCTGGCTTACAGCGTCTCCCGGTCGGTCCAGCATACGTTTCAGGCCATGCAGGAACGGTTCCAATCGGAAGAAGCCGGGAAGCGGGAGCCCCTGGAATCGATGGCCGGCCGGAGAACGGCGGCAGAGCTTCAAGAGGAGGCCGCTGAACTTGAGGCAGAGGGGAAGCGGCTGGATAATCTTGAAGACGAATCCCGCGGCCGTCTGCGGCAGCGGCTGGACACTCTGCTGGAGAGTGCCAATCTGATGCCGGCCGCTCTGCGCGAGCTGGTGGGCCGGTACGCGGAGACTCTGGGACCGGGCTTCCGTGTCGGACTGCTGCCGTCAGCGGCCAAGAAGGAGCGTGAACGGGAGCGCCGGCTGGAAGAGCTTGCCGCGGACTGGTCAGAGACGACACGGGCGGCGCTGGACTGGCATGTGCGGGCACTGCTTGCGGAATGGACGGCAGAGACAGGACTCCCTGAAGCGGCGGAGGCGGCCCGGGAGGCGCCGCTGCCCGTCTGGGACAAGGACGCGGTGGCGGCTGCCGTGCCGCCGGGCTCGCCTTCCTCGGGCGGAGGGCTGCTGAACCTCTGCCAGAGACTGGCGGCGGATATCCGCGCCGCCGCGCGCAAGTCCGCGCTAAGCTTCGCGGACGAAGCGCTCGCCGGGCTTCCGCCGCTTGTGGCCAAGCGGCGGGAGACCCTCGCGGCCCGCGCTGCGGCCGCGGGCGAGGCGCTGGCGGCCGCTAAGACGCTGGCCGCCCTGGACCGCGCGGCGAAGGCGCGCGCGGACGCCCTGGCGGCGCAGACCCCCGCGCCGCTCGCCCTTACCCCCGGCGTCCTGCCGGGGGTGACCCCGCCGCGCGCCGCTTCGGACGGCGCGCCCAAGGCCGCTGCGCCGCGG